>JAEOTQ010000035.1 GCA_016839785.1 Candidatus Hodarchaeota archaeon
CATTTTCTCAGTTTGTTGAAGATATTTGTTCAGCAGTCATCACATATTCTAAAAATAAAGTAGCTTATCATTCACCAAGTCAAGGGCTACTTGAATTCGGGTGGCGGGGAACCTTGCAGCAAAAAAAGCAAAGGATTAATCTAAAGTATTATTCCCGATATAGAAATCCTTATTGTACAGCAGAAGTAGGAAATGATGAAATAGTAATCACTTTATCAAATCGAAAATTGAGTTTAAATTACAAGCTAAATCAGCGGGAGGAAGTAGCTTAATGAAATTGACTATGAAGATTTTTTTTAAGATAACTTGAAACTCACGTTTCATACACTCCTATTTGAATATAATTCTTGGATTAGACGTTTTATATCTCAAGATTCTTCTTAAGGTTATGAATATTCCATTTTATCAGCGATTTCTCAAGCGATCCAGTCATTTCAATTTCAAAGGAAATCCGGACGATATTTAAAAAGGTTTGTGTTTAGATTATAATGGTTAAGGTTTGTTGAAAATATCAAAGCGTGAATAATGACCGCTAATATCAAAATTAAAACGTTCTTCTATAGCAACTATCGGATCAATATCTGCATAGATTATTCCCTCTTCATCAACAAGAGGACCAGTAACAACCTTTCCTTTTGGGTCTACAACCATCGAACCCCCTTGCTTTTTTACTATTTTCTTTGTAGGAAAGATATCTTCATTTAGAATTTCATTTAAATATTGAAAAGCATCAGAATAGCGGTAGAGACCTGAAATCGAAATCACCCAAGATCGACCTTCGAGAGCAATAAACCTTGTTACTCCTTGTGTATCTACCAAATTTCCAGGCCACACAGCAACATGTAATGTTTCTTCTTGCAGATGTAATCTCGCCCTCGCTAATGGGAGCCAATTTTCATAACAATTTAAACCTCCAATCTTTACATCCTTTAGAGAATATGTTTTAAGTCCCAATCCATCACCATCAGCCCAAACTAAGCGTTCCCTATATGTTGGCTTGACTTTACGATGCCTTCCTAAGATCTCCCCTTCTTTACTTATTGTTAAAAGACAGCAGTAAATTGATCCGCCATACTTTTCAGCAATCCCTCCCATCATCATTACACCTAATTCCTTCGCTAAAGACTTCATTTCTTTAATAATCTGACTTTCATTTAATTTAATGGCCTCTTCCCAGTATTTCCCGTAAATTGTTTTTTGGTGAGTGTATGGAAAATTCCACCATATCCAAACAGGATAGCAGGGAATTAACGTTTCACCCCATGTTACTAGCTCAGCTCCATTACTATGGGCTTCCCTAATATAATCGATTAATTTTTCCCAGGTTTTTTGAGCATTCAGAAAAACAGGAGCTATCTGAATACAAGCAATTTTAATCATATTATTCAATTTTTATTATATTATCAAAATATTCTTTCAATTCATTTTCTTTGTTTATTGCAAATCCCGAAGAAACAAATCTATTTCCTTAGCTATTATTTCTGGTATTTCATCAATTAAAAAATGTCCAGCCTTTTCGATATTTACCAGTTTCACTCTTTCAACATTTTGTTCTTTTAGAATTCGACCGTTTTCTGGAACCGCTGATTGGTCATCCAAACCTTGAATGACCAACATTGGTGCTTTTCCACCATTCCACCATTCCATAATCGGTGTAGCGCGATTTGCCTTTCCATGTGCTTCTGTTGCTCTTCTATGCTTTTTTCTTTCCTCCGGGGTCGTTCCACCTCCTCTAAATGCCTTGCTTACAGTATTTATATCTGTTACGGGGGAAAAGTACAAACTTTTTAAAGCTTCTAATCTATCCTCCCTACTACTATTGGGCTTCCCCAAAATTGCATAAAATTTTGATGATTCGGGATTTGGAGGAATCTTGCCACCCGCAGCTAATAGAATTACTGATTTTACTAACTGTGGATGGTCTTCAGCAACACAACGAGCCACTCGATTACCAAAAGCCCAACCTAAAACATGGACTGGTCCTTCACCAAGTAATTGGATCACATCAGCAACATCATTTGCAAGGTCATGTAATGTTAAGTTTTCAAGTGGACCACTGCTTCCAGCATATCCTCTTCTATTGATTGCAACTGTTTTATATCCTTTTTCATTAAGAAGGGGTGTAAAATCATTAAAAGTTGCAGCCTCTCCACCTCCTCGCGCCAAAAGAACGAAAGTTTCCCCACTACCATTTACAATTGCCTCAATATTAACCTCTCCTAAATCAAATTTTTCGACAGTCATAGATTTATCTCTCATCTAAGTTTAATGCTTTATACTTCCCAGTTTTCCAATTCATTTTGGAAAATCTAAAAGTGATATTCTCTTTATTGAACATATCATATTCTTTCTGATTCCAAAAGACTTTACCTGTTGGCCCTCCTGAGGGTAATGTCGCCATCCATCGAGCAGAAGGATAGACAACTGAGGGATCTTGACCACGGGGATTTAATTTGGTTTGAGTTGGCCCTGGAATCATACCATTTACTAAAATATCATAATCTAAATTCTCAACCGCAGCGCTTCTTGTGACTGACCATAAAGCTGCCTTAGAAGAATTGTAGGCGGAGATACTATTGTTACCTGCCTCAGCATTTCGTGAAACAAGATTGATAATACGACCAAAATTTTGCTCTCTCATAACTGGTATTGCAGCACGCATACCATATACAGGGCCGAAGAGATTAACTCGAATCACATTTTCATATTCATCATCTTTGAAGTTATGAATACTTCTCAATATTGAAATTCCAGCATTATTGAACAAAACATCAAGTCTACCTGTTTCATCAACAGCAGTTTTAACCATTGATTGTACCTCTGAATAATTAGAAACATCTACAATTTTAGTAATTACTCCCTTTTATTCAAGCCTATCTAACCCCTCACTATTTATATCAACAGATAGAACTTTTGCTCCATCCTCTAGAAAACCTAAACTAATTGCGTGCCCAATACCACTCGCAGCCCCTGTAATACAAACAGTCATA
>JAEOTQ010000220.1 GCA_016839785.1 Candidatus Hodarchaeota archaeon
TCTCATATGGGAGCTAGTCAACCTAAAGGGATTCTTCTATATGGACCTCCTGGTACAGGAAAGACATTACTTGCCAAGGCAGTAGCCCATGAAACTCAAGCAAATTTTATAAGTATCAAAGGCCCAGAATTACTTTCTAAGTGGGTTGGAGAGTCGGAAAAAGGAATTAGAGAAGTTTTCAGAAAAGCACGACAAGCTGCACCTGCAATCATTTTCTTTGATGAAATTGATTCAATTGCTCCTATCCGGGGGAAATCTTTTGATTCTGGAGTAACGGAAAGAATGATCAGTCAGTTCTTAACAGAGCTTGATGGCTTGGAAGAACTGAAAGGAGTTGTTGTTATTGCAGCAACTAATAGGCCAGACATGATTGACCCAGCATTACTCAGACCTGGACGGTTTGATAAGATTATTGGGATATCTCCACCAGATGAAACTACACGTTTAGAAATTCTAAATATTCATACAGGTAAAGTTCCTCTCTCATCTGATGTGGATTTGTCTCAATTAGCCAGAAAGACTGATAACTTCTCAGGCGCCGATCTTGCAGCATTATGTAATGAAGCAGTGATGGCTAGTATTGAAGAATCACTTCCGACACTGCAGAATGCCGATGAAAACGAAGATTATTCTTCTTATACCGTGAATGCTGAAAATTTTGAATCAGCGTATCAAAAGCTATTATCTACACGCAAAGCGGGACGAGTCAGTCCCTCAGAAAGAACTCAAGCAATGCAAGAGGAAATCGATAGAGTTTCATTCCTCTAGCTTGTCTTAAACTTTTTTCTTTCTTTTTTTTTCCCCCATAAGTAAAACCTTTTTAGAGGAATTTGTGTGTAATAAAAGTCATGGAACCTATTCATGATTTTGAAATACGTGATATTGCAGATGTAGATCTAACTGGAGGGACATTAATTGAGTGTTTTCCTTCAACGAGTAGTTTAGCTTTAATTGTGGCGAACATAATTCTCGAAGCTGGTGGTCGACCAGAGCATTGGAATTATGACCAGGTGGCAGTAGGTGATAGTAGTCAGTTACCCTCTGTGTGTATGGTTTATTTCAATAGACCGAAATTTCCAATACGAATCTATGCGAATAAAGATGAAAACACAAAAATTGCTCTTCTTGCCTCAGAGATACCTCAATATGCACCTATTACACGTGAAATTGGAAGAAAAATTTTTAATTGGGCAACCGAGAAAGGAATAAGTCGAATTGTATCTATTGAAGGGTTTATTAGTGAACAAACCCATTCCCCCCAAAATTTACCAATGAAAATATATGGTGTTGGGACAACAGATTCCTGTCGATCTATCCTCGAATCTAAGCAAATTTCGCCATTGAATCATGGTGTGATTAAAGGTTTAAGTGCTGTTTTACTTAATGAAGGATGGTTCAATAAATCCGAGGTAATTGTTCTTTTGGGTGAAGTTAGACAACATTATCCTGAAATACGAACTGCTGCTCGAATTATTGAAGTTTTAAATCAGTTAGTTCCATCTTTGAGTGTTGGCATTGAACCAATATTAGCTCAAGCCGAAAAAATAGAACAACTAGCCCTTTCGATGAGAGGTCAAGCTACTGCTGCCGTTGATGATGAAAAGCAAATTGGAAAATTAGATAAAACGTATATTTAATTAATCTGGGAATTAATCAATTATATTGCTCTACTAGATCTGCTAATTGTGCTTGTAGCTCTTCTGAGCTGTCACCAAGTGAGGATAGTTTTTCCCAAGCTTCTGTTGTCAAAGCAAATGTTTGTAAACGGCTAGGGAGTATTAGATTCCATTGATAAGCTCCCATCTGAAAGCTTGGGGCTTCCTCTAAAATTATACTAAATTCGAGTGATAATTGAAGATAAACTCGTTGTTCTGTGGGGGTTAATTCACTTGATCCAACAGGAGGAGGGAATGTTGTAATTAAAGGCATTTTACGATTTTTTAAGGCAGATTCATCCACGGGATCGTCAAAACTCATGTGTTTCTCTCCTAGAAATAACTATTAACAAAAATCCTATAATAGCCTTTCTGATACAAAGATTAGCAGAACTTAGAATATAATCTGAAAGTCGATCTCAGATGCTGAAATCACCGTGAAAAGGGAGGAATACAAGTATCTGTTTTCAGTTATTATTGTTCTCACAAGGTGATTGACGTCTGTCCGTTCATAAACGGTCGTAAAACTTCAGGAATTATGACCGAGCCGTCTTCTTGCTGATAATTTTCTAATATTGCACATATAGTACGCTCTGTGGCAATTGCAGTTGAGTTTAGTGTATGAACAAAGATCTTTTCTCCACCAGCCTTTCCTGTGGTGACATTCAATTTTCTTGCTTGATAATCTGTGACATTAGAACATGAAACCAATTCTCGATAGGCATTTTGAGCAGGGAACCAGGCCTCTAAGTCATACTTTTTCGCTGCATTTGCATTCAGCTCTCCTGAGGCAATGTTGACAATTCGATATGGAAGTTTCAATCCCTGAAATAAGGTCTCTGCATTTTGGATTAATTCCTCGTGCATTTCTTCCGATGATTCAGAGTGTGTAAAAGCAAATTGTTCCACTTTCTCAAAATGATGCACTCTAAATAATCCTTTTGTATCTTTTCCATGTGAACCTGCCTCTCTTCGATAACATTGGGATACTGCGCAATATTTTCGAGGGAGTGTATCAATATCTATTAGTTCGTCCAGATGCAATGCAGCAAGTGTTTGTTCGGATGTTGCAATGAAGAAAACATCTTCTTTAGCATCATGATATAACTGCTCCTCAAAATCTGACAATTCACTAGCTCCTTCCATTACATTTCTTCTTAGAAAAGGAGGGGTCCAAAATGGAGTGAATCCTTTTTCGGAAAGTACAAGCAAAGCATACTGAATTAATGCAAGGTTTAAGAAGACAAGTTGTTTTTTAAGATAGTATGTACGTGAACCACTTACTTCTGATGCTTTACCGAGCTCTGCTACATCAAGTGATTCTACCAGTTCTGTATGACTTTTTACTGGAAACTTAAACTTAGGTTTATCTCCCCAAGTCCGAATTGTTTCATCTCCTTCCTCATTTTCTGCAATTGGGACTCCAGGTAACAATATATTCCCAATAACATATCTCAGACTGTCCCGTTCTTCAAGAATTTTATCACTTTTTTTCTCTATTCGAGTAATATCGGTCTTAATCTTGTTAACTCGTTTTGTAAGAGAACTAATATCTTCCCCTTTCTTTTTAAGTGGACCAATTTGACGACTTATAGTATTACGTTCTTTTCGAAGATCATTAACTTGTTGGAGGAGCTTACGCCACTGTTCATCAAGTTTTACAACTTTATCTACCCGTGAAACATCTTTAAAACGTTTTTTCTCTGATTCACGTATAATTTCTGGGTTCTCACGAAATAATTTAATATCTATCATCATAGATAACCTTAGGGGATTCATATATATCTTAAATTTGTAAACGAGTCAATTGAAGCGAGAAAATAACTAATTAAATTGTTTTACGTTCATTTCGTTCATAAAAACAAGGGAATTTTCCCTCCATTCTATTTAACAATGATAAAGTTGATAAGTCAACAAGATGGGGAGAATTCAATTAAAGTATCTGTTCGCCCTCTAGAGGTATAAGAAATGCTGAAAATATCAACAAAGAATAAAATCGCGATAATTGAATTAGATAAAGGGATTACAAATGCTATTTCTCCTGCGTTAGTTTCTGATCTGAGAAAAAAACTTCGTGAGATGAGTTTCGGTGACGAAATTAGAGCTATTATACTTACTAGTTCTAATACAAAATTCTTTTCCATTGGGCTGAATATTCCTGAATTATATGAATTATCAAAAGAAGACTTTACCCAATTCTATAGTTCTTTTAATGAATTGTGTATTGAACTATATTCATACCCCAAACCAGTTCTTGCAATGATAAACGGGCACGCAATTGCAGCTGGTTGTATTTTGGCACTTTGTTGTGATTATAGATTCATTTCTCAAGGAAAGAAACTGATGGGATTAAATGAAATCAAACTAGGAGTTCCAATACCCTACCCAGCGCTACAGATACTGGAAAATATGATTGGTTCTGAGCAGACTAAAGAATTCGTTTATACAGGAGAATTTCTCTCACCCGAATCTCTTTTAGAATTGGGTATTGTAGATAAAATATATCCACCAGATGAATTACTTGAGTGTTCGCTGAATAAATGTCTATCGTTGATTGAAAATCCATCTGTGGCTTTTACAAAGATCAAACTTGATTTGAAAATGCCAATTGTTAATCACATTAAAACACGGTTGGAGTCTCATATCGAATCCTTTGTCGATAGTTGGTACAGCGAAGAAACACGAGTTCTACTCAAAGACGCAATCAAGAAATTTTGAATCTAAAAATATTATTGAATGAAATACCATTGTGATCAAAAATGACGGTTTATTTTGCATTTTTACTTCATATCTATCAACCTCCAGTCCAAATAGCTCCAGTTGTTAAAAAGATCGTTAATGAATCCTACCGACCTCTAATAAATGCTCTTCAAAAAAATCCTCAAGCAAAGATTAGTCTAAATATTAATGCGACTTTGACCGAGCAACTTGATGACTATGGATATGGAGACATTATTGAAGGTATTAGAACACTAGCTTCCCGAAATCAGATTGATTTTACAGGTTCAGCCAAGTTTCATCCCCTCCTGCCACTGATTCCCGAACCAGAAGTAATTAGGCAAATACAACTAAACAATGAAACCAATAAGAAGTACTTTGGGAACGTGTATAAGCCAAAAGGCTTTTTTCCCCCTGAAATGGCCATTAGCGAGGAAATCTTTCCCGCTTTAAGAAAAATGAACTTTGACTGGGTGATTGCTTCAGGAATTGCCAACACTCTACCTGATTTTCCCACTACAACAATTTCCCAACATCATTCAAGCGGGATTAACCTTGTTTTTCGAGATGATTATATTTCAATTGATTGTGCGTTTGATAAGCTAAATAATGTGGAAGTTTTTGCAAATCGTTTGAAATACAAAACTCAAGACCACGATTATTATGTAATCCTGGCTATGGACGGTGAAACATTTGGACATCATGTTAAACATGCCATTAATGAATTTCTTCAGCCCTTGTTCCATAATCTACCGTCAAGACAAGATATTTACTTATGTACAGTAAGTGAAATTGTTGAAAAATTTCCTAAAGGAGAGAAACAGGCACCAAGACCCTCTAGTTGGAGTACCATGCCTTATGACTTAGAAAGAAAAGTTCCTTTCCCCCTTTGGTTCGAGCCATCAAATGAGTTACATCAAAAACAACATCAATTCATAATGTATGCTCTAACAACAGTAAATCTCCTCCAGAAATATTATGAGAAAATGGATAGAGATCAGAAACAACAATGGGATAATGCACGCACTTTTTTAGATCGTGGAATCCATAGCTGTCAACAATGGTGGGCTTCTAAAAGGCCATGGTTTTCTCCTGATATGATTCTACGTGGATTAAGTGAAATCCTACTGGCTAGTGTAAATGCAAAGAAATGTGTTCCGTTGAACGTCCCTCTGGATGTTCCCGAAACGATTTCATTAATTCTAGAAGAAATGCTTCAGATACACAAAGAAATTGTCTTGTCCTTGTAAAAGAATGGAATACTATACTCTGAAAAAAGAAAGAAATGAAGAAGAAAAGCTAAACGTATTTTCGTCCTTCTTCTCGATATCTTTGTACTCGTTGTTCCATGTCCTCTTCCCCACGAACTTCTTGAAGATCACACTTTACCCCAATTCTGTATCCAGCTTTGACTGCAAAACCAGCTTTGCATATACCTCGGGCTTGTCGGCCTGCAGTTCTTTGCGTTATCAAACTTGACCCTTCAACGTAAGAAAGAACAGCTGTTTTTGTTGATTCATTGATTTCCAGTGTTGCTGTTTCGTTTCCACCCACTTCCGTGAACTCACCATCTACATAGTATAGGGTGTATTGGGTTTGTCTGGTTGGGACTGGTGCGGTTGCAGCTACTCCTAAACCTGTTTGAACTGGTGTTGGTTCTGGCTCTGGTGCTGGTTTAGGTTCATCCCTTATTGGAGGGGGTTTTGGAACATAAGTTTCTTCTTTTGGTGGACCTACGATTTCTCTAGGTGTGGAGCTTGACGGAGGAGGAGCTAATTCAGCAGGAGGAGTCACTGGTTCAGTTGGAGCAGTTAAATCTGAGAGGGAACCACTCATACTAGAACTAATAACTGATGAGTCATCTTTACGAGATAATCCACTTCCGCTTATAGAGTCAAAAAGATCCCAGAACCCTTCTGGTTCATACCCTTCTCCAATTTGATAAACCATTGGCGTTCTATCCCGATCTACATCTAATTTTCTAGCTACCCGATTTCCTGCTACCTTTTCACCAATTTGTGAGCCTGCACCAACCCATACATAAAGATCATGGTAAGCATCTACCACGAATACATCATCAGAGACAAAACTCTCACGTTTCAAAGGCACTTTCTCAATTGATATATCGTCAGATGAAGATCCGTCTGAAAGATCTGTATCCCTGACCCTATACAGAGCATAGCTGATATCTTCTTTATTTACTTCTACGTGCTTTAAAAAGCCAGGTGTATCTCCTGTTACGACTACGAATTCTAATAATCCTTTAAATTCGGCTGACTCGTTTCCTTCAACCTCTGTATCGATATCGATTTCTTTATCAGCGAGATCCAACTGTTTTGCAGCCCAAGCACCAACTGCTCTATCATCAGCATATGCTTGAGATCCTAACCATATGAATACCTTCTTCTTGAGTCCTGCAGAAACATCCGAATTATCAATGATATAAACGTCTCCATTCAAGAATTCAAAGGATCCATTCCTTTTGTTTATTTCAACAAGTTTTTTTCCTTGAACATGTAATACACGCATGAACAATCAACCTTTAATATGAATTCATAAGTAGTTTAAGTATTTTGTTCTCTTTTTTAACTATAATCAAAGAGTGTTATACATTGAATGATTTTACTCATTCGATTTGAATTGTCTAACCTACATGGTGCCCCTTTATTTATGTAGCTTATTGAATTAACTTCGTACTTATAGTAACTCATGTACTTAAACTCCTCTCTTTGACGTAAATTTGAGAAACCCGTACATTATACATGGAAAGTAAAAGAATTCTATAAGGAAACTAGTTATAATAATTCAAGAAGAATTTATTCGAGACCAATGTGTGAATATTCTTTTATTTTCCTTCTAACTCTTTAACCCGTTCCTGTAGCTTTTGTACCTGATATGTTAGAACTTGATTTTGGGCCAGAATATCCATTACGAAATCTTTCAGTTTTCTGATCTCTCTCTCATCATGAGTTGCTAAATCGATAGCCGTATTAACTGTTGATCGTAAATTTTTGAGGAGATCATCAAACCATTTAGCTGGATATTTACCTTCAGATTCTTTCTGAAAGTGAATCCAATCACGAACCCATTCATCGATGAACGATTCAATGAATTGTAAAAACGATTTTTCTTTCAAGTACGGTAAATCACGAGGAAAGAGCAAGAATAAGTTCATTACTCTCCCTGTTAACGCGATTCTCGGATCTTTACTATTGGGTGCAGGAACTAGGAAGTCATAACTTACGTGGATTAAATCTGAACGATTTGGAACATTTAAGGGTTCCTTAAACCCGACTTGAAATTCATTCAACTTTCCCATATAAGAAATTGTTTGCCCTTGCACAGCTAGTAACAATGTAGTTTCTTCATTAATGAAACTGGGGCTATAAACAACCCTAGGACCTCTAGCATCATCGAAAGCGGCGACAACAATACCTATCAAATTCTCACGTTGTGCATCGCGGTCTTTACGATAAGATTGGAGCTTTAAATCAATCTCTGTAATGTCTATCATTTCATCCGCTAAAAGAATGTATAGATCTTTCTTGTACTTCTGATAGTACAAACGAGAAAATGCAAAAGAAGGTAAATTCTTATGGAGTATCGCAGTATCATCCATCTCAAGGGCAGGATCATTATAAAGTTCAGCGATCAGCTTATCTTCATCAGATTTGGTGAGAACCTTTTGACGTTGAAGTTTTTGGTCAAATATATACAATCCTTGCTCATTTATAAGCCAAAATCGATAATAATTTCCTTTCATCAGATTGTTGCTCCGATTATCAATACTTGCCTATTAGAGTTTTGTCAATTGTAGCAGATCTTTCTGTTCAGCTTCAATTAATAGATTGATATTTATTGCATGATCTAAGAATTTTATCGCTTCACTTCGTTTATAGTCGTTGGAGAGGTGTGAAATGATCTGTTCAGAGAAGAAGTAGTGAGCTCCTTCTATCTTAAACATAATTTTCTTGATTTCACTGAACATTTTCATGTGTTTTCTTGATAGCTTCACAGAATCAAGTGTGAGAACTCCTTCATTGAGAACATACGCAGAAAAGTAGTGAAGTGGTATATACTTCCGTACCATCTTCTTAACGACGGTATTAGGAATTTGATCGCTACTATAGAAATCCTGTAGTTCATTTGAATATTTCTTCTCGAGTTCATGACCGAGGGCTTTCAGATGAGTTTGGAAGTATTCGGGTAATCTTACCTCGGAGATAATGATAAAGCTTGAATGATTCCCATGCCAAATTAACATATGTAAACCCTCACGGCTAAGAAATTCAATTTTATCCCGCTCTGTTTTTTCCTCAGATTGCGAGGACATACTTTCAGAGAGTTCTTCCATGAATGAGGACAACGCAGCACTCATCCCTGACAATGCATCAGTGTCGGTTTGGAGCTCTGCAATGGTTTTCTCCGAATAGAACTGTAATCCAGATTGGTGACGTGCTAAGATTAAACGGATGGATTTAATATCCTCGAAGCTTCGTTCGACAGCAATGTCTTGTCTCTGAATTTGTTGCTTACGGACTCTCCTTCGACGACGAAATACGCGAACAGTGCTAACAGCAGTAAATACGGAGATCAGAACGATGACAACAGAAATCAAAACAGTAGAGATTACTTCAAAAATATCTATTGCTGGGGGAAGGATTTTATAGGTTTCTAATTCAGTAGCTGGCATACTATAAGTGTAAGGTAAGCCTGATAAACTGGAAGCTGAGTAGATAGTAATATTCGTGAATTTTATTGCATCTTTGGTATAGATACCATTAATTGTAAACGTGCTTCGAAAACTTGAATTATCAGTCTGTTTTATCATTTGGTAAATTCGTGGTGTCCCATTTTCGTATTCTAACACAACATAAAAAGTAATATTTACACTTCCTAGGGGAACTTGTTGAGCAATCTCTGCTCCAGTTCCACCTCCAGAGACATAAGCTAAAGTTGCAATAAAAATAATGTCTTCTCCTTGTTGAATGTTCTTTCCAGGTTCAATCTCAACACTTATTTCTGTTTCATATCCATTTATTGAAACATTAAATGAAATTGCTTGACTTTCATATCTATCAATACTTATAATGACCGACAGATTGTAATTTCCATACTGAATACCTATTGTATCTAGTATAATTGAAAATGGGGCGTTTTTTATAGATGTAAGATGGTCGTGATCAACAGAGGAGTCATTCAACAGAATCACAACATTGTCTATAGTCTGAATTAAATCTGATGCATAAGTTAGGAACTCTTCGATGGTTATAGTTATGGTTTCTTCTACCATAATTTGATCGTTACTAATACTATATAGATCTAACGGTTGTGTGGGCATTTCCACAATGTTAAATGTCAGCAAAATGAAGCTCTCTTGATAAATAGTGTGATATAGAGCGATATTTATTCCATGAGAACCTAGAGTTAAGGAATCTGTACTTAAATTGAAAAAGTAATATCCACTTGAATTAGAATACCAGAAATCAATTACTGAGGAATGATTGGTAGAATAAGTCCCGTTGGGAATTCCTTCATCATCCACTGTATTATTATAAAACAATGTGAATGAATAGCTTTCAGTATAATAGATAGAGGGAATTGTGGGTGTATAAGCCTGTTGCACAGTAGTCGGGCCTGCAGTGATGGTCAAGTTAAAGTAAAATTCTTGTGTTAGATAACCTGACATATTAAAATGAATAACAAGGTTAGAATAACTTTCACCGCTATTGTAATTTGTTGAAAATAATTGATAGGAGAAATCATCTAGCCCTTCGGTATAGTTTTCATAATCTCCATCCACAATCATAGTAGCTCCAGAGATAAACGTGGTTCCAGATGAGTAATTGACTCTCAAAGTGTAACTCTGTCCATACTCTAAAATTAAAGGATTTGGAACATCTAATGCCGTGATTATGCTTGTATAGACAACGGTTGTGTTCCATATACCAGTATGATTTATGTGCCCAAGCATCTCAAGAAATATTGTAACTTGGAGCTCTTGACCCGCTGAATGAGAGCTATTAATGTCCCAAGTATAATTGTAATATCCATGAGGGGAATTGAAGTGTTCAAATTGGACAGGTCTTTGAAGTCCCCAATTTGGTACACCTGTTATATTGGCATTATTAATTCCAGTCGAGTTATGTGTCGCATTATAATAGACAATTATTTCTAGAGCGGTATCTTCGATTACTTCTGTAGGAGCACTTATATCGGGTGTAGTATGCACAAAAACCGAAATGTTCCGAGTATAGAAGCCCACCTGATTTTCCGTGGTGTTTTCCCAAAATGCATATGTCTGATAAGTTCCATTCACCATTGGTAGAGCTGAAGTTGTCTGAGTAATGTTCCAATTATTAACGGTTTCACCTAAATTGTTACTAATATCAGTATAAATCCTTGTTCCTGATTGAGCATCAATCCATACACTGAAGTTGCGTCCTCCCTCATTAGGCATTTCGAATGTAATTTTTGCTTCAAGTGTATCCATGGAGGTGGCAGTAGTAACATTTGATCCGATAATCTGATCAAACCAGTTAAACTCTGCTATGTAATTAGGTGCTTCTAGCCAAACATGCCACGTAGTGTTAACTGCCAGCGAGCTAGCGTTCACGAGCATAGTGGTATTCCCATTTGTGTATTTATGAGCTGGATCACCGTCCCAGGTGACGTTGACATCATTTGTAAGATCTGAGTATTCCGGACTAGTTGAATCGTTCCAATAGATCTTTGTGCCGTTCCAATCACTCGAGATTTCCTTTATAGAGATCAGATGGGTTCTGACAGAATAATTAGTAGACACTTTTGCGGTTGAAAAAGTGATGTTCCAAAGACTTACCGAGTTGTTTTGAACGGAATAAGAAGTAACACCCGTTATAGGGGTTGTGGTATAAGTGAAATTTCCAATAAAGTTTAATGTGAACGAAACAGATGTATTAGAGATAAAATTGTGCTTTTGAGTCGTATTGGCATCAAACCAAGAAAACGAGGTTAAGCGACGCTCTCCTGCTGTTGTATTGTACAGTATTTCTATATCATCTGCGGATCCATACGTTGTTTTGATCCCAGATTGCTCCACAGGAAGAACTTGGATTTGTAGAGGGAGATCAGTTCCATCTTCAGACGCCCACCCACCTCCAAA
>JAEOTQ010000221.1 GCA_016839785.1 Candidatus Hodarchaeota archaeon
AAAACTTACATATTGAAAGTCCGCTTGCGAATGGATTACGTATTAATGTACCCGCAGTTTTTGTAGGTCTTCTCCTTGGTGCTGCACTCCCATGGTTATTTTCAGCATTCAACATTAGAGCAGTAAACCGAGCAGCTGGTCAAACAATTCGAGAAGTTCGTCGACAATTTAGAGTTCCAGGAATCATGGAAGGTACTAAAAAACCTGATTACGGCAAAGTTGTAAATATCGTAACCGCAGCAGCTCAAAGAGAATTGATTAGTCTAACAATAATAGCTGTCAGTGTACCTATTTTTATAGCAATTTTCTTTACAATTGCCCTTGGAGCTGTTAACATTCCTGGTTTAGATAATACAGCAGAATTAATCGGGTCTGGTGTCGAAGTACTAGGTGGTTTTCAAGCAGGGATTATTGTCAGTGGACAATTATTAGCAGTATACATGTCTAATGCTGGAGGAGCATGGGATAATGCCAAGAAAGCTATTGAAGATGAACCTAGAGATCTAGAGAAAAATACAGGGAAAGGATCGGAACGTCACAAAGCGGGTGTTGTTGGAGATACCGTTGGTGATCCATTGAAAGATACCGCTGGTCCAGCGTTAAATCCTATGATAAAAGTAATTAACCTGATTAGTCTTATTCTCGCTCCACTGTTAGTTCAATCTTCTCAGGATTCTACACTAACATTTATATTAGCAATTGTTGGTGCATTACTTTTCGTTGCTTTCATCTGGGCTTATTTGAAAAGTTCCCGAAAATCAGCAATATCTTTTGACATTGAAGATGAATAAACGTCACACTCCCCTGAAATATTCATCCTCCCCCTTTTTTCCTTTTTTTATTACTTTGTTCAATTCTTGAAACATACACTTACTTGGAAAGACTCAATAGTCTAGTAAATAAAGCCTTTAATGATTCTATTTTCGGTATAGCTGAACTAAGGTCAGCGGAAAGAGGTACTGGATAAATGTATTATATGACTCAAATCCGTGAAACAATTCGAATTCCCCCCAATAGATTTGGACAACCTCTAGAAGAGGTAATTCTTGATATCTCAAGAACGAAGAATGAAACAACAATTGGAGGAGATGTGGGAATGATAGTTGCGATTTTGGCTGTGAGTAAGATTTCTCCTGGTAGAATAGTTCCAGGTGATGGTGCAACATTTCACGATGTAGAATACGAGGCAATCACTTTTCGGCCTTTAGATGATGAAGTGACTGAAGGTGAGGTAGTTGAAACTACAAAATTTGGATTCTTCATGCGAATAGGATGTACTGATGCGTTAGCACATATAAGTCAGATCGCTGATGAATATTTCCAAATGTCTTCTCGTTCTTCAGGAGTTTTGGTAGGAAGAGAATCAGGTAGAACCATAAGACCTGGTGATTTGGTTCGAGGAAAAATTATTACTGCAACTGTGGATCATGTCAGCATGAAAATTGCGGTGACAATGAAAGGTGAGGGATTAGGTTTGAAAACCTGGATTGACGAAAAAAAAGAGGCAGCTTAATTGGTAAAAATTAAAGCATGTAAAAAATGTAACAGTATTGTTCATGGAGAGGAAGTATGTCCGATCTGTAAGACGCACAATCACCTATCAAAGAGCTTCGTGGGTATGGTCATTATTAGATCCCCTAAAGAGAGTAAAATTGCGCGTAGATTGAATATTAATCGGCCTGGAAAATATGCTATTAAAGTTCGTTGAGGGAACCTATTGTGGGATATAAACTCCCAGTTGCACTTCGAGGATCTTTACGAACCCCTATAGGCAAATTGTTTGTCGGAGATCATAGTAAATCGGCCAAAAAAGCAATAATTTACATTCAAGAAAAAAACAAGGGGCTTACCCTCGCCATTGGTGATGTTTGTGCGAAGTCTCTTCTTAATGTGGGCTTCTATCCCGATATCATTGTTTTTGATGAAAAAACACAACGAACAGAGAATATTTCACTAAACCTTGAACAATATTCGCTACAACATGCATTCAATCCAAATGAATGGATCTTGGAAAACGCTATTCAGGAAATAGAAAATGCAATAGCTTTTTCTACCTCGAACAATTGCCGCATAGCAGTTAGGATTGACGGTGAAGAGGATCTATTAATTATCCCAGCGATAATTTCCCTACCTCTTGGAAGTGTAGTGATTTATGGACAGCCTCCTATTACCACTGAAGAAGGCCTTGTGGTAGCATTAATAACTTCTTCCCTGAAGAATAAAGTCCACGATATATTGAATAAATTCGAATTTCATGAGGAATATATAGATGGAAATCACCATTACAGAAGAAAAACATAATCCCCTCATTGGCCGAAATGAAATTAAGGCACTGCTTACCCATCTTGGTGAAGTTACCCCAACCAGAGAGGCTGTACGTTCCAAGATTGCTGCTCAATTGAACTTTGATCTCGAACGTGTTGTTATACAAAACATTATTGGTCATTTTGGAGAACCAAAATCTCAACTAATCGTTCATTGTTATGACACTCCTGAAGATGTGAAAGTTTTCGAGCCTAAATTTCGTCTCAAGAGAAATAAAATCATTGAAAATGATCAAAAAGAGGACTAAATAATGCCAGTACGTAGAAATCCAGTCCAATCATATTATAATGTTGATTATAAAAAAGGTACAATTAAAAGAACCAATAAATTTTGTCCAAGATGCAAGGGATCTTTTTTGGCTAAACACAAAGGTAGAGCATCTTGTGGATTGTGTGGTTACACAGAATTCTAATTTTTAAATCTTGAACGTAGTATGACAATTTCCGAACCTATTATTCTTGGACTAGAAGGTACAGCTCATACCGCAGGTGTTGCAGTAATTCAAGGAAAACAAATCCTTCTTAATGAATCCTCAACTTATTTTCCACCCCAAGGTGGAATTCATCCGCGAGAAGCTGCGAACTACCTTGCAAAGCAATTCCCCAAACTCATCGAGAAAATATTCCAAAATCTACCATTTAAAGCTGACAAAATTGATGGAATTGCATTTTCCCAAGGTCCGGGATTGGGTCCATGCCTTAGAACTACTGCCACTGTTGCAAGAGCAGTTTCTTTAAAGCTCAATAAGCCACTTCTGGGAGTTAATCATTGCGTTGCCCACGTGGAGCTAGGAAGAACCATAACTCCTGCAAATGATCCAATTGTTCTCTATGTAAGTGGAGGAAACACCCAATTAATAACGTTTTTAAATGGGCGTTATCGTGTTTTGGGAGAAACTTTAGATATCGCTATTGGGAATGCTTTAGACACATTAGGAAGAGAGATGAATTTACCTCATCCTGGAGGTCCCCATATTGAGAAACAAGCTCAACGAGGTAAAGATCTATTACAACTTCCTTACACAATTAAAGGGATGTCTTTCTCCTTCTCAGGAATGGTAACTGCTGCAAAGAAATTAATAGCAAATCATTCCATCTCTGACGTTTGTTACTCCTTTCAAGAGTACACTTTTGCTATTCTTGCTGAAGCGACGGAGCGTGCTCTTTCGTGTACAAAGAAAGGTTCAGTATTATTAACAGGAGGAGTAGCAGCTAATGCACATTTGCAGAACATCATAAAAGAAGTTGCGAACGAGCAAGATTCATCTTATTATGTTGTTCCAAGAAATTTAGCAGGTGATAATGGAGTCATGATTGCATTCGCAGGAACTCACTTGTTGAATTCAGGAGATATCCTCCCTATTCAGAAAAGCCAAGTTAAACCTCGTTGGAGGACTGATCAGGTAAAGGTTAGATGGATCCCATGAACTTGTTAAAAAAAGGACAAATTGCTAAAGGCGCAGAAGCAATAATTTACAGAGGAACTTTTCTTCAGGATCCTATTGCAATCAAACATCGCTTACCTAAAGCATATCGACATCCAGATATTGATAATCGTATCAGACTTCATAGGTTAAGATCAGAAGCCAAAGTTATGACTAGTGCACGAAAAATTGGAGTATCAGTCCCATGTTTGATGGGGATTGATATCCAAAATCATATTCTCATTCTAGAATCGTTAGAAGGGAAAATATTATTCGAAAAAATGGATTCTTTACCAACAGAAAAACTACAACCGATTTTTCTAAAAATTGGTCGTCAAATCGGCCTTTTGCATAGTAATGACATCATTCATGGTGATTTAACAGTTTTCAATGTTCTTATTCAATTAGAAGAGAAACCGTCATTAATAGACTTTGGACTAGGTAAGATTTCTAATGAAGTGGAAGCAAAAGCGGACGATATACTAACTTTCTATTCGACATTAAAAGCAATTGAACCAGCATCAAAAATTCTCTTCAGTACATTTTTAGAAGGGTATCTAGGTGTTTATCCAGAGGGGAAGAACACTTATGAACAAATGAAAAAAATCCAGAGTCGTGCACGATATATTGCTAGGGAAGATCGACTTGAATAATTAGATTAACTGGTGGAAAACGAATGAAATTTAAGATTTTTCATGAAGATCAAAAAATATTAGACCAATGCAAGAGATTTATAGCGGGATGGCATGGCTTAGGAGAAATTGGATATATCACGGTATCTCACATGATTGAGGATCTCAAATTAAAACGAATAGCCACTATTATGTCAAGTGGAGCTCCTCCGTTTATATCTGTTCAAAACAGTCAATTGAGACTTCCCTTCGAGATATATGGTAAAGAAGAATACGATTTTGCGATTTTCATTCCTCACCTACAACCCTACCGTCATGTACAGATCGAATTTTCTGAAAGAATGTCTGAATGGATTTTAAAGCAGGAAAATTTGTCTGAAGCGTATTTCATCGGAGGAGTTGATGCTCGTCTAAAATCCTCGGAGAATGATATCCAATACATTCCGACAAGGGCATTTTTACATTCACCAAACCTAAATTCAAAGTTCGTGGAAGAAATAAAAGCCAACTTACTGGAACCAGGGCTTTTTGTTGCCGGTCCTCTAGCTATAATGCTTGGATATCTAGATATGAGTATGTTTCCTGCAGTAGGACTATTGGCATATGCTCAAAGGGAACGACCCGATCCATTAGGAGCTGTTGCTACCATTAAGAAACTTAATTACATTTTAGGTGTTGATGTTAATACGAATGAGTTAGTGCAGAACGCTCAGACAATAGAAGAAGAAATTAAACGTCAATTAGCCCCTATTGAAGAAAATCAGACGGATAATCTATCTTCAAAAAGAATGTATACATAAAAAGTGACATTTTGAGCTATTACCGTCCGTGACGTCGCTTTCGAGATTGGTAAGTTCTGATAGCGCGCCATAAATCGATTTTTCTAAACCCAGGAAAAAATACGTCTGCAAAATATAATTCACTATATACAGATTGCCAAGTAAGGAACCCAGATAAACGTTCTTCACCTGAAGTGCGAATAATAAGATCAGGATCAGGTATCCCATTGGTGTAAAGATGTCGTTCAACTACTAATTCATCAATATCTTCTACGTCCATTTCATCATTAGCGATTTTTCTTGCTATAGATTTCATTGCATCAATCATCTCAGCTCGTCCCCCATACCCAATAGCGAGAATCAATGTTGGACCAGGTTCATCTGTCTGTGAGCTTTCCTCAACCCTTGATATTACCTGTTGGACCTTCGTTGGTAGTTGATGGGTTCGTCCAATAACTTTAATTTTCACATTCCTCCTTTTGAATTCAGGATGATCGATTAGTTCTGTAAATGTAGACTCAAATAATTCCATTAATCCCTGAACTTCTCCTTTTGTCCTCCCAAAATTTTCAGTTGAAAACGCATAAAGTGTCACAAATTCAATTTCTAGATCCCAAAACCACTCCAAAATTTGTTTTAATTTGTCTCGTCCAAGGCGATGTCCATAAGTACTGGGAAGATGTCTTGCACGAGCATATCTTCTATTGCCATCCATGATAAGAGCAACATGAGCTGGATGTATTCCTTCTTCAATGCCGCCTTTAATTTGATTCCACAATCTACGTTCGTAGAGCTTGTATAAAAGTGAATCAAATTTTAAATTTATTTTCAAAACGAAAATCCAGCCACCATATTTAAGAGGATTTCATTTCATTATAAATCCCTGCAACAATATATATATCTTGGATTCAATATACCGCAAGATTGATGACAGAAAATGCGTTTCTTTAATCTTTTAAGTAAAACATTTTGAAACAGATATACAAATGAGTAAAAATAATGCGGGGGGTGAGATTTGAACTCACGAACGCCTACACGACTAGGACCTCAACCTAGCTCCTTTGACCTGGCTGGGAAACCCCCGCACAGTTATAAATTTACCGTACAATAATCAAATACTCTTTAAAGGGTAG
>JAEOTQ010000222.1 GCA_016839785.1 Candidatus Hodarchaeota archaeon
CAACTAGTTTAGCCTTATATTCAAGCATTTGCACGAATTGGAGAAAGGGCAGCTGGACAAACGATTGATTGGTACGTTTTCCGAGGTTGCACTGTTGTTTCCACCCCGTATTGTACCCAAGAACGATTGTTTGAATATTCTGCGTTAAACAATAATTGGTAATTCGACGGGAGGTTTGGTGGAAGAAATCCCCGAGACGGTTCATCCTGACCCGATGAAGCCGAATGATACGACGAGTCAGCAGTTGATGATTGCAAGTGGTCGCTAAAGAGCGGTAATGGGCAAGTTGTTTGTTATACCACTGATTGATGGTCTTCACAATCCCGCCTTTGACGAGTAACCCGTCTGACGTAGTTACGAGATTGGTAAGCCCGAGATCAATTCCCATAGCTCGGGAGGGGAAATCTGAGGAAGGAAACGCTTGCTCTTGCACTTCATAGAGGAGTTCGACCACAAAACGATCGTAATAGGGGACTAAACGGGCACCTACGCACGTCTCAACTGTCAAGGGAAGAGATCCGACTGGAAAAGTCGGAAATCCGCGAGCCATGAGATTTTTCGCAAATAAAATCTGGTTGTTCCGAATTCGCACCCGAGGTCGGGGAAAGTTGACCATATGCAAGTCGTTCTTTGCTTTATATCGCGGGATTCGGGGACGGGCGTAAAATTTGGTCGGATCCTTTTTCCAGGCTTTCAAGCTGTTAAAGAAGCTCCGCCAAGTCTGTTCTATTTGCCGTAAGACCTGCTGGGGTAAATAACTGTCAGAAATGGCTTTTAATGCGAGATAGGCAGGTTCCTGCTTAAGGCGATGATACAAGGCTGTATATTGCACCCAGCTTCCTGTTTTGAAGAATTCTTGGCGGACCTCATAGGTGGCTCGATTATACAAATTTTTGCACAGGTACACAAATCCGTAAAAATGGGCCGGGGTTTCAGTTGCATACGGATAGCTAGTTGTGGCTGAGGGTGTTTTTTGGTGCGCATTCCCACCCTTTTTGGGAATTTTCGCTCTTATAAGTTTGTACCCGAGAGAGAGCGGTGAAAATGACGAATATGACGAAAATGAGCCTTTCTAACTAGCCAACAATATGAACTATTTGTTGTCGGACAAACTCAACCATGTCTTACATGCGGTCATGGATTTACCTGTGAGATGAGTGGTGTTCCTAGTATATATGGGAGGGGTACAAAGGCTTCTAGTGATCTTTGTGTAGGTGTTGAAGATCAACCCCAGGTCTGGAAAGAAATCAAAAGACTTGGTAAATTATTAGGAAGTCGCCTTTCGTGAAATTTATGTTTTTCTTCGGATGAAGGAATTATCATTTAATCGATAATTCTCTTATCTCAAAAGTACGATAAAACAAAAGGAGGGGACGAGAAGAAAAAGAGAGTATGGAATAAAGAAGTTACTTCTTTCCTTCCATTCCATGGAAACAGAACCAGCCCCCTTCGAGTTCATTCTTGACGTAGATTGGACAATCGAAACAATTACATCCTTTATCGACAAGTTTGTCCTCAGGAATCTCTGTTTTTCCTCTAGCGCAAAATAGAGCATGAGGTTTTGTTCCTCGAAGATTATTCTCTTTGAATGTAGGACAGGTTCCGCAGTAATCTTTGCATATACCCATTAATGTTGGCATTTTTTCTCACGGTTCAGTTGGGATTGATCACTGTATTTATTTTTTGTCTTCATTATAGTCACTTTCCAACTTCCTTCTTCTCTCCGACTGTTCTCATTTCTTTACACCCGTTCAATAAAGCTCTCAGATCGATTTTTTCTGTTTTACAAGGAAAAAGGTACTAATTAGAAGAAGTAAAATTATTCCAAAAAGTATGTTCTGACCATTTAATGTAGGATACTCAGGAATGGTAGACGGTACATCAAAACTGGTATCAAAACGACTTGGACTATAAGTTCTTGTAGTGTATGGATAATATTGATAAGAAAGCAATTCGGTTGGGGCTGTATTATATAGAATCTCGACGTATTGGAGCTCTAAATAGATTGCTTCATTATTACCATAATTTAGCGGTAATTCTGAGGCGCTAACGTTTATATTGATGGGGTATTCTCCCATTTCCCAATAACTCATAGAATATTTCCTACTATATTCCCAACTAGGAGCCATTACTAAATCAAGGTTGAGAATATAATATCCATTTTCTAAAACATTAACCCCAACAAAAATTGCTAATATCTCATAATTACCATCCTGATCTATATCTATACCATTATCGCGGTAATCATTACCTAAATATGCACCAGGTGGATTAAATTCATTGAATGAGTATATTCGGGTATTATATTCACTAACTATTCGATCCATCGTATATCCCTGATTATTATACAATCTACAATACTCTAGAGTTATTGTTAAATCATCAAAATACGTGTACAGTAGTTTTGTGTTGATAAGGATACTTATGTTTCTGAGACCTTCAGAAAAGTACTCCTCCCGATAATCTCCCTGATTCTGATACCAATTCGTGGAATGATAATCATAATTATAGGAATAATATCCAGCTTTTGTAGTATTAACTTCTAATTCAAAACTGATCTCATCTATAAGACCGTTGGAATCAGAGTCTACTTCTGTCTCCCAATAATTTCCTGTGAAATAAATCCCGGGATTATCAAATTCGATATACTGGTAGACCCGTGTTACGTAAGGAGAATCAATTCGGAACACCTCTTGCCATTCCTCTGTTTCATGAATAATTAGTTCTTCAATAATGAAGGCGGTATCAAGTCGAAAAGCATAAGGAAGAGTAACATACATTTGTAAGGATATATTTTGAATTCCAGGCTGCAGTGTCCGATCAAAATTAATCCACTTAGTAGTATCCCAGACTGGAATTAATGGCGCAATTCTAAATTCGAAGTTATACACACCAGACTGGACAGCATTTACCTCAACCTGTATTGACAATTCATCAATTTTTCCATTTTCGTTTAAATCCTCCCCATAATCGGAATAATTGCCTGTTACAAAAACGGCAGGAACCTCAAACTCGGTGCTCTCATAAACTTGAGTTGTATAAAACGAATAGGCGAAATCAATCATATTCCAATTTTCATCGTGTATTTCGATATAATCCACAATGAACGAGGTATCTAGGTTTGCAGAATAAAATGAGGACAGATCAAAATAATTGTAAACATAATTCAATCCATTATTTAGATATTCATAAATTCCAATATCTTGATCCCAATGTTTCTTTGAATTAATCTCTTTTATTCGGATATTGATATTGTAATCACTCGCTCGTGTAGAATTCACTTCAAAATCTATAGCTAATTCTTCAAAAACACCATTAAAATCATGATCCACCCCAAAATCCCAGCAATTCCCTGTTAAGTAAGCATAAGGTCTCTCAAATTGCGTGTATTGATATTCTTGCGTTGTGTAGATAGATTCAGACTGGAAGTACATTCCATCTCCTAGAAAAAGTTCAAAATATTCAATAATAAAAGAAATATTCCTTCTAATAGAATAAAAACTCTCGGTATCGATAGTCGTGGACACATTTTGTACTCCCACGGTTCCAAAGTACCTTGTTTCAGAAAAATATTTCCTCCAACGGTAATTAGTCGTCATTGCCGGTTTAAGGTCAAAACGAAAATCATATGAGCCTATAGAGGTTACATTCACCTCAAAAATAATAGATATCTCATCAAAGTAGTTATTCAAATCAGAATCATGACCTTGGTCCCAAAATCTTCCTGTGGGGAACATACGGGGAAAATCAAATTCTACATTCGAGTATTCACGAGTAGTATATGGCCAAGCATTAAATAGCTGGAGCACCCACGAATCATTTTGAATTATTAAATCTTGAATTAGGAAGGTAGAGGTTTTAAATATGGAGTAAAAGGGTATCTCATCAAACTCAACTGAGATATTTACAATTCCTTGATTCCAGTAGCCATACACCGATTTTTCATATGGATAAGATGGGTTTTGGGGTACCTCTGGGTTTAAAGTTAAGATTATGGTATAATATCCTGTTCTTGTGAAGTTTACTTCAAATATAATTTCCAGCTTATTATAGAGTGTGTTAGAATCCGTATCTACACCTCTATCCCAGAAATTCCCAGTTAATTCTACGGATGAATGTGCCAAATCGTGATAAAAAACCGATGAAGTATTATAGGCATTTGTAAGGATATGTTGAGGTTCTCCATATAGAGTAAAATGTACATAATTGACCCTGATGTGGCCAGTCTGATTTATTTTAAAAAACTCTGATGCTTGGATTTGAATCTCGATTATATTTTGGCCTGGTTGCAAATATCCATCCCAATGTCTGCTAATTTCTAATCCTGAATTATGTACTAAAATAGAATGTTCGAAATACGTAGATAATTGATAAAAGCCGTAATCGAATATCTCTGTTTCTATTTCTATGACAATCTCATCATAATAAGAATCCGAATCCGAATCTATTCCATAATCTGAAAATCCAGTTATTATTGCTCGTGGTCGTTCAAAATGACTGGAATTATATAATTCGAATGATGTTTCATATGTCATTGAAAAATTTAACTCACCATAATCAATATATCCATACCAGCCTGGAGTAAAAAGACTCACTCTTAGAACATATGGGCCATTTTTAGCATTTGCATATATTGGCTGGCCTGGGAAGGACAAAGAGACAAATGATTCATCATTATAACTTCTAAAATCAGCGGTTCCAAGTATATTCTCAAAATTGTCGAATAAAATCCCATAAACTCCGAAATTATCATGCGGTGTATAAAATCCCATATCTACAACAAGTCTATTGTAAAATCCATTATGGTCGTCATCAACAGGATAATCCTGCCATGTGGTATTTAGTGGAAATGTATAGGTTGTATCTTGTAATGCCAACTTAGATGTATTAGATTCATCTCTTACTATTCTATTAGGGAATTCAGTTGTTTCTTTGAAATTGAACAGATAATTCTCTGCCATTTGGCTGGAAAATGAGATTAAGAGAAGAAAAAATAGACTGAATTTCATCATCTTCACGTGCATCAACTATTGCAAAATACAAAGGCTGTATTTATTAATTTATAGAACTGTAATCGTAAAATTGTCCTTTTCATTCACCTTTTTAATGGGGAATATCTAACTGATACTTCATTGTTATCCCAACTCTTCAGTGTATCTTTTAAGAAACTGGGTTCCCTAGAAGCGGTAAATTTTTATTAATACCAGTAATCTCTTGATTAATATGAGAATTACGGAAGAATTGAAGCAAGAGGTAATTGATTGTTTATTACCAATTTTTCCCAGTGAAAGGGATGTTACTGTTGGGAACTTCCAACACTTACTCGGAGCCGACACTGATACATTATGTTTCTCTTATTTTTCAAATGATACAGACACTCCGTTGATATTGCGTATTTATAGGCAAATTTCTAATCGTGCAGAAAAGGAATTTAATACTCTACATGCGCTTTCAACTGCAGGTATATCTGTTCCAGTCCCCTATATATGGAAAAAAGCTTCTCTCTCTGTCTCTCGGAGTTTTTTGATTATGGAAAAAATTCCTGGAGAGTTACTATCCGATTATCTTCTGAACTCCAAATCAGAAAGACAAAGAATGACAGGTTTCCAGCAGTTTATTCAGGAACTTGTCAATATTCATAGCTATGACTGGAAAAGTGGTTTCACAGATAACTTCTTATTAAAAATACCTGATATTGAGAATGATCCATATGACTATATCAATAAATTGGTGTATTACCCCCAAAGGATGATTAATCTTCATAACATCAATGATTTAAAACCTCTTATTGGCTGGCTTAAGGATAACAAAGTTAAAACTGATAAATTGTCCCTTCTGCATGGTGATTATCATTTGAACAATGTTATAATAACTCCACAGAAAAATTTGATTGTAATCGATTGGGCGGATTTGAAAATAGATGATTTTCGACATGATCTTGCTTTTGCAATCGTAGCAACATCTTCCGCGGGTCTAGACGTATCCGATTCATTTATCAGCTTGTACCAGAATATTTCCAATTTTGAGGTCGAAGATATTGAGTACTATATGATTTTAGCCATTTTGCATAATCTTTTACGGTGTTATAGTGCGTTACATGACCCTCCATTATTAGGGGAAACTGAAACAACTAAAAAAATGTTCTTTGTAAATTATAAATCCTATACAAAGTATTTGACGATTATGGTAAAGAGGATTTCAGGGGTAAAGCTAACTATGCTTGAAGAAGCACTCTTCTCGTAAAGAGGAATCGCTTGTTGTCACTTACGTGACCTAGGGTAAATCTACTTTGACATAACCAATTTTTACTTTTCTATTAATTTCCTCTCTTTTTTCGAGAAATTAGAAGACTTAAAAATAAGAGGGATCCCATTATCTCAAATCCTCTAGCCGATGTAGTATCTATTGCAGAGGAAGTAAATGTGGCTGTAAGAGTAGAAGACATAGAGGTATCTTCAGTACCTTCTGCAGTGGTTGTAGTTGTGACTTCACTTGTTGCATTAATAGTGAAATAGACTTCCGCCCTAGCTGTATTATTCATTGTATCGTTTCCGTATATTTTGAGAAAATAATGGCCATCTGCAAGATTTAGAAAACTTGTCAACGTCGGTATTGTTACGTTTGGACCACTATTCAATGAATACACGATCCAAGGGAGAGATTCGTTTGTATCTAAGGATAGAATAAGATTTGATTTCTCATAGGATTGATTTACTGGGGAAAGAATTGATATTTCTGGTTTTCCTCGGTCATTAGGCATGAGATAATTCTTCATAAGTAGATGAAATTTAGTATTATCAATGGTGGAGTTTGCTATCGGATTGAGGTAATTACCATAAGCAAATAATGGGACATTTGCATTAGTATGCCCT
The DNA here is from genome assembly GCA_016839785.1 of Candidatus Hodarchaeota archaeon. Taxonomy (GTDB): domain Archaea; phylum Asgardarchaeota; class Heimdallarchaeia; order Hodarchaeales; family Hodarchaeaceae; genus Hodarchaeum. The sequence continues at coordinate 6,873 of JAEOTQ010000222.1, forward strand.
CCAGCTCCCCAAGAAAGAGTTATCTCGTGAGTTCGGCTAATTCTTATGTTTTCATTTAAGTCTTCAGTATTATTTTCATTCGGAAGTGGAGTAGTTAACATTTCTGATGATACGACCAAACCTCCTGTTTCATGGTCAGCTGTGACAATTAATATGGTATTGTTGTGGGTTTCAACGTAATTAATCGCAGTTTTCACGGCTTTATCAAACTCAATTGTTTCTAAAGCTGCATTCACCTCATTAGTTATATGACTAGCCCAATCAATTTGTCCTCCTTCAACAAGTAAAAAGAAACCATCGGAATTTTGAGATAAAATATCAATAGATTTGTTAGTCATTTCAGCAAGAGAAGGAATCATTTCTCGATCGCGATCTTGTTCATAAGGAAAGGCTCCTCCTGTAAATAGACCAAATATCTTGTTATCAGTGCTGGTAAGAAGCTCAGAACGATTCTCAAGGATAGTATATCCTTGATCTTGAATTTTATTTAGCTGGGAGGCAAACAAATTTTTCCCCCCCCATAATTGTATCGATTCCACTTGTGATTAACTGCTGGCCGATTTCATATCCATTATCACGACTGGGAGTATGAGCATAAAAAGCAGCAGGTGTAGCATGAGTAATTTCTGTTGTAGTAATGATTCCCGTAGATTTGTTTATTTGTTGAGTTAATTCCAAGATTGTTAGTAAGTCTACACCTGCTAAGCTCCTCGATATTATTCCATTGTAAGCTTTATATCCTGTTGCCATAGCAGTCGCACTAGCCGCACTATCAGTTATTGAATTAGCTAGATTATGGGTTACTACCTTCCCTTTGATAGGAAGATTTTGCATGTTTAATGTCCCATTAACTCCCTTTTCCACCCATTGAGCTAGTTCTACATGTTCAAAGCCCATTCCATCACCAATCATTAGGATTATGGATACGTTGTCATATTCTGATTTAGTAGTTTCACTAAAATTACTAAATCCAGAGCTAGAGCTTGGGAAAACCAAATTTACGTTAAAAAATACTAAACAAGATCCAATGATCAGAAAATTCAAACTTTTTCGTTGTTTGATGCAAGTTATCCCCCGAATTACAATTTTGAGGAGTAAAGAATCTTTCATTTAACCTTCTCTCACGATTAAGTTAATTAATATCTTATATCAGATGAATTTATCTTGATTGCGATATTGAAAAATTAAATTGAAGCAAGATAGAACAGTAGTCAAATAAGATCACATCTATCTGACAGCTCACCATATGTTAATACTTGTAGTTGGACTCCCTGGTACGGGGAAAACTTTTCTGGCAGAAAATCTCCTCTCCTCACATTTTTCAGGTTTTATATCTATCAGTACAGATGAAATTCGACGTCGGTACTTTGGTCTGTCTGAACACCACTACTTAGATTTTAATCAAGAAATATACTCCCAAGAAAAACGGAATGAAATTTATAATGTCATAAATTTAATGGTAGACATTTTATTAACGCAAGGTTTTTCTATCGTTGTAGAGGGGACATATTATACACGAGAAAAACGGGATATTTTGCTTCAAACTTGTCATCGCTTGAAACATCAATATCTTATTATTAAGACATCTTATCCTGATGAATTGATGGAATTTCGACTTAAGAATAGAGAGATTTCTGATAATGATACCAGTGATGCCAGATATCACATATATTTAGCATTGAAAGAACGTTTTGAGTCAATTGAACAACCTCATATTACCATTAATACTCAACAATCCATAACATCTTGCATTGAGGAAGTGAAGAATTATTACGATAAAATTCAAACCTGAAATGCTTCTAAATTCTTCAGCATATAGCTCTCCAGTATCAAATATTGAATTGAGGAATACTCACGTTTCTTGGGTTTTTCTAAGTGGAGATTTTGCCTATAAGGTGAAAAAACCTGTTAAATTTGGGGATATTCTTGATTTTTCAACTCTTGAACTCCGGAAAAAATTCTGTGAATTGGAAATTACTTTAAATTCCAGATTTTCTCCTGAAATCTACATAAATACATTTTCCATCGACGAATCAGGTCAAATAAATGGTTCTGGTAAGATCATCGAGTATGGAGTGAAGATGAAACGCTTACCTGAAGAATACCTCTTGGTTAACCTCCTGCAGGAAAAGAAGGTAGATTTAGAGTCTGTAGCACGGATTGCAGAAATTATTGCTGAATTCCATTCAAATACAAACAAAGTTCCTGAGTATGGAAATCTAAAATTCATAGGTGAAAAGTGGGATGAAAATTTCCGTACTACATCTACCTTCCGATGCATCGATGAATCCTTCCGAGAAAAAATCACCTGTTTTTTACGAGGAAATCGTGGATTATTTCGTGAGCGAATTAATGCAAATAGGATAACTGATAATCATGGGGACTTTCAACCTCGTAACATCTTTGTATTGCCCAATCATGAGGTTATAATATTTGATTGTATTGAATTCAGTTCATTATTACGATATGGAGACGTGGCGGAGGATGTTGGCTTTTTAGCAATGGATTTAGATTTTTGGGGAGAAAGTGAATTATCTAAGCATTTTGTCGATATGTATATCAAATTTAGCGGAGACGATCTTTTACAGGATAACATTGACTTCTTTAAATGCTATCGTGCATATGTACGGGGAAAAGTATATGGCTTTCAGACTGTTAATGAATCTGATAGTAATAAAAAGACTGAATTAAAAGAAATGTCTGATAAATACTATCAACTTGCTTACGAATATGCTGACAAATGGTAATTCGTTTATTCATTCGTGAGATAAGAGAGTAGATTCAAGTTATTGAAAATTAGAGGAGTATGATAATCTTATTGTGGATTGGCTTTTATTTCAAATTTCAGGAGTTACTAATTTACTGGGGTAATCTGTTATCTGAAAAATCAAAAAAATTCTCTTTTCGTACATCGTATCGATCAGGTACTACCAGAAGGAGTAGATGAATGTATTTTTAATATCCCTGTTTAAATATATCTTATTCACATTCACACTGAACTTACTCTACATAGATTGATTTTCGGGTCATTTTTGACAGAATTTCTCTTATTAACTATCATGATGTAAGTTATCCTAAAGCGAACACTTGTTTATGAATTGATACTTTTACTTGGATGATATATAATATGGAATCTAAATTAGATAAACTATTTGAAGCAAAACCTAAACCTGTCATTTGGATTGAAGGTATAATTGGATGTGGAAAGACCACACTGACAAAATCGATCTCTAGAAAGCTTGATTTTCGAGCAATTTATGAACCTGTAAATTTAGAGTTATTGGAAATGTTCTATAAAGATCAGGATCGCTGGGCATTTGCTATGCAAATCGATTTACTCCACCGCCGTTATGCGTTGCAAAAACTGGGTTCTTTTGAATCTATTACAGGGCAAGGCGTAGTAATAGATAGAGGACTTCCTGGAGATCGGGTATTTGCTAAAATGCTTTATAAAGCAGGAAAGATGGATCGAATCGAATGGGCTATATATGAACGTGCCTATTCGGTTATGACTAACTCCTTAATTCCGCCAAGTGTTATTATATTCATGGAAGTTTCTCCTGAAATTGCACAACAGCGAATTAAGAATAGAGACCGACAAGCTGAACGTGGTGATTTAGTACCTCTTGCATATCTTCAGGAACTGGAGTATGGATACTTAGAATTGTTATCAGAAATAGAATCTGCCTATCCTGCATGGAGTCGTGGAATGAAAGTAATAAAACTTCCATTTAATACCTCTGATGAATCTGATGAGTCTATAAGTAAAGTGATAGGCATAATACAGGGTTTATTATAGATGGTGCATATCAATATTGAATTTAAAGCAAGGTGTGATAATCCCGAAAAAATTCGTCAGCTACTATTGCATGAAAATCCTGTTTTTAGGGGGAAAGACCATCAAGTAGATACTTACTTCAATGTGAAAACTGGACGTTTGAAACTTCGAGAAGGCAATATTGAGAATGCATTAATCTATTATGAAAGACCTAATGTGGCGAATGCTAAACAATCAACAGTTCTTCTGTATCATCCTGAATCGGATAGTACTTCTTCATTGAAAGAAATTTTGATAAAAACCCTGGGCGTTTTAATAGTAGTCGATAAAGAACGTGAGATTTATTTTATTGATAATGTTAAATTTCATATTGATTACGTCAAGAATCTAGGTCATTTTATGGAAGTGGAAGCCATCGATGCCGATGGATCCATCGGTACGCAAAAACTTCAAGAACAATGTGACCATTATCGAAAACTGTTCCAGATTTCTGAAGATGATCTTGTTGAGGTTTCGTATTCTGATCTGATTTCACAACCATAAGCGTTGAATAACAACACCTAAATTCCTAGGTTGTAGGGAAAGTCACTTATTATGCCATCTCTAAAGGAAAATCCACCATTAATTGCCTATCAAAACTATGTGGCTGAATTAGAACAGGAAAGAGATTTTAAAAATCAATCGGTAATTGATAAATGCTTATTACTTGGAGAAGAAGTAGGAGAATTATTTAAAGCTGTTCGGAAGAAAGAAGGATTGAATATAGACCTTAATTCAAATACTTCCCAAATTTCATACGAATTAGTAGATATTTTCATATTTCTATGTGCCATTGCGAATCGCTATGATATTAAATTAGAGGATGCATTTCGAGAAAAAGAAGAAATCAATAAAAAACGACAATGGACTAAATAATGAATAAAGAGTCGTCAAATCGTGCTTTGACGACAGTAATTTCGAAGATAGATATTTTTCCATTCGATACCATTTGCAGATAAGACCTTCTGGAGTTGAAATATATTAGTAATTGCGACCTTACGAATTGTCACAAAGTTACGATTTGGAGTTATACGCGCTAATGGCCGATCTTATCGAATCTCTACTCATAATTATTAGAACAATTCTTATTTTTCTCTCTGCTTATTTCATTCTGCATCTTCTCTACTCAAAGTTAATTTTAAGGTTAGGACCCCCTGTTAAAATCAGAATAAATCGTCTACTTCAGAAATATCGTGAAACCACTGATAATAGTACTATTTGGAATCGATGAGAAAATCCATAATCTGAGTCTTGGATCAGTGCATTCTCTTATGATTCGTTTGGTATCTGTCGTTCTGGGGAGGAAAGCTGTTTATAGCGATAATATATTACCATGATTCCTATTGCGACTAGAACAAATCCGAGAGATTGTAATGGGAAAGGAAACGCACTTCCTGTGTCTGTGGATCTTAATACATTTTCTGGTACAAGACTAGTCATGGCAGAATAGGTGTTAAACATGGGAATGGCAATTTGGGGTTGTAAACTTTTGTAAGTAACCCACACGAGACTTGAGATACTAGTCATTCGAAATGCCATGGCTCCTGCCTGTTCTCTACTCGGTGCCCAGCGTTCATTCTCGTAAATGAATGTTGAAACTACAATTCCAATAAGGAACAGCGCAGTGACTTCTACAAGCAAAATCTGGTTTATCGTTGTTGTCAGATTAGGAATTATGGGGTAAATAAGGGTCATTACACCTACTTTGATTAAATTGACTGATCCTACTAATGTCATTACTTTTCCTACATACTCCTTCGGAAAGAAAAACCAGATAAAGGATATTTCGATAAATGCGATTATTATCAAGTCATTAATACCAAGGGTTGGGAGTAAATATTGGTCAATAATCATTTTTTTCTCCGATCTCTCCTGTTTATGACATCCATTATTTACTATCTTGTGTCTCTGACTTTCTAATATTGTGTATGTGTAAACACCTTCTATTCATCCCCTCCTAGATACAGAGGGAATCGAATGGTGAGGTAATTTAGAAGTCCCAAATAGATTCAGTTATGCCATATTTTTCTTCCTTTTTACGAAGAAGGAGAGAAATTGGGGTGCTTATATATCAGATTGAATATTTTGTCTTATGATGCCTCCTAGAGCTGAACCAACTAACAAATGATTCCTTTTTAACTCCTCAATGAGATTCAACCCTTGCAGACTAGTTCCACATCATTTCATTTTGATTTTATTCCCGATAAAACAGATCGATCAAGCATAAAACTATTGAAAAATGTTTCTAACTCATTTACCTTGGAATATGCAGTTTTTGAACCGAAAACAGTTCATATTTGTATGCATGCGAATCCAAAACGGCATTTTTTCAAAACAAATTCCAAATCAGCTGTCGCAATCCTTCAACAGTTTATTGTAACTCTTGGACTTCATGCAGACTATCTAAAATCAGGTATAGATCCCATTCCGAAGTTACTAAGTATCATCAAACCGCAATTCCTCCTCGACCCATTAGAACCCTGTCTTCATAGTGGTGGGCTACTGGGTTTAGAAATGGAATCCTCATTCCTCCCTATGAATGATGGCTTCATTAATGGATTATTGGAAATAATAACAGAAGATCCGACCTTTGCTCTCTTCCAGATACCTTTCAAGTCTCATAAAATCCCGAAAGAATTTCAATCCGTAGAGATTACGGATTTTAGAAATCAAACTAGATTTAATATTCAACAAGGAAAGGTTGAAAGGCGTTCACAACCTGTTAGTATGAATTTAATGGAAGAAGCAGGTTGTTTTAAGTTTTCAATTCGTTTATTGCTCGTTGAACGAACAGAGGAACGACTTCATACCAAACTAGAAAGGGTATCAGTTTTTCTGAAAGCCCATGGAATAAAGACCAGGAAATATCCCTCTTTTCTTCGTTCGTTTAACCGTTTTAAATCACATATTAGAAACCGATCATTCCATCCAGGAATGTTAACAGACGGATTCACACTAATGAATTTTCTATCATTTCCAACTAATCAATACTCGCTTTTTGGATACCAAATTGTGCCTCACAAGGAAAGATATCAAAATTCGTCTACTTTATCACAATCTATTATGGATGATACAATAAGAATTGGCATTCCAATTCTGAGTGGCAAAACAGCTGATTCTCCTATAGTTCTTTCAGGTAAAGATCTATCTCGTCATATGGCGGTATTTGGAATGACAGGAGAAGGTAAAAGTAGGTTCATTTTTAACTTAATCAAAGAATTTCACCAAAACCAGGTCAAATTTCTAATTATTGACCCCAAAGGAGAATATATCCATCCTGTACATACATTTTGTCAGGAATTCATATACTTGAAACCAGGTTCAGAATCATTCCCATGGGGAATAAATATGTTTGAAGTTCCGATGGATCAGCAAGGGCAACCCTTAATCTCTCCTGAAGATCATATTCAATTTGTTGTTTCCTTACTTGAAAATGTGGTTGATGAAGGTAATTCTTTATCACCTCAGATGAGACGCTTAATCCAATTAGCGACTATACAAACCATTAAAGAAAAGGGCGATTTTAGACTATTTATACAATGGTTAGATAAACCTAATGCTCTTGGTCTTAAGGGAGCCTATTTAGAGAATACATCTGCAGGTACGATTAATCGTGTTACGAAGCTGTTGTTTGGAAATACTGGGAGATGCTTTACGGTTAGTTCTACCTCATTCGATATTTCTCAAATTCTTTCTCAGAACGTGATTTTAGATTTATCGTCATTTGAAGCAATGGAAGACATAAATGGGCGGCAATTACTTCTGGAGGTAATATTCCAATATCTGTACTATTACATACGGCAATTTCGTCCCCCTTTCAAAGAAGAAAAGCTCCCCCAAAATGTGATTATTCTCGATGAAATTAACAAGCTTTTACCTGCCCCATCATATCGACAATCAACGCCTAAATCAATAATTGGTCGAGGGCCATGGACTTTGCGAGCTTATGATGTATCTATGGTTTTTATAGGAACCGACCCGATGATAGATCTTCCCATGTTGACGAATGCTGGGGTATTCGCAATGTTTTATTCAAAATTCGATCCTTATAAGGTTGCAAATTTATTGGGTATTTCTAAAGATGCATATGATCATTTAACGTCCCTTTTGAAAGCGAAACCTGATGAAAGAAGATGCTTACTTTCAGTTAATAAAAATGTGACCTTAATTAAGACAGATCAATTTGACCTTGATTACTCGAGCGTATCAAACATTGAATTACTGAGAAATAATCCTGTTCAGATACATCTTCGAAAAAACTATACTCAGAACTATTTCCAGCCAATTCACGATTAATTTTCCGTGTTAAGTTAATCAGACCATAACAGCAGCAATGGTAGGGGGATCATCCTCAGAAATTGTTATTAATCCCTTCGTTACTAGGTCTTCAAGCATTTGTCGTAGTTTCAATGGATGGGCACCTACAGACATAGCCAAGGTAGAGAGATCCAACACTCCGCCTAAATTTAATAAAATGAGAATTGATGCATATAAGGGATGAGTAGATAGCAATCGCTGGGTATAATCAAGGAGAACATTTTTCTCAAGACGTTCAGTTATTGCTTTCGCTAGTTCAGCTTTGGCTACCGACAGCTCATCTTCAGCGATTGTTACTGCTTCTTCCAATCGGCCTACTGTGATTTTATGTTGTCGTGTTGTGTCCTCAAGGCGTTGATTCTGTGTTTCTAGCTTTGTTGTCAATTCCTCAAGATCGATTTTCATTTCTTGACGAATTTCCTTTGTTCGACTTTGAATTCCCTCCTCGAGCATACGCTGATAATAATTCTCTTGAATTTGGTAAGTTTCTGCAACAGAGGCTAAAGCCTCTTGGATATCTTTTTCGTGAATCAGTTCTTTCTCTTTGAATCGTTCGATTACTGCCTGATTTATCTCTAGTTCATTGATTAATTCTTTAGATTGGGTTTGGTGAACTTCGAGTTCTTTCTGTTGATTATCAAGCTGTGAACGAATACGTTTCACATCTGCCTCTAATGCGGTGATTTGATCAGTTTTTTCAGCCAACTGAGTGAGAGAATCCGTTTTTTCATTCTCATGATGTTTTAACTGTGAATTTTTTTCTTTTATTTGGGTCTTTAACTCTAAATTGCTTTCTCGTAATTGCTCAAGTTCACTTTCTCTTTCAGGAGAGGCTTCTTCTTGGATAATGAAACCACCTTCTGCTAATCCATCCTTAATTCGACCCAATGATTTGATCGTAATACGGGTTAACTCGCTATCTACAATTCGTGCGGTTTCTTTGCGGATAGTTTTAACCAGAGTGTCAATATCTTGATAACTGAAGTATGGTAATCCTTGAGAAAGAAGCGTGCTCTTTGTACCCGATACTACTACGCCAATCTCTTGTTGAGAAACTTTACGATCTTTAGCCATTTCGTTGATAAATTCTAAACCAAATTCTTTCAGAGATCTAGGTGTCATTTATTGTGCCCTCAAATGACCTTTAACTTTTCAATGAATAATCAAGTGAGTTTTGTATTTGGTGCAATATTTAAATCTCTAGGAGGTACTTTCTCCCCCATATTCATTGAAGGAACGGATCAAATTCAATAATTTCTCCTAAGATCCCCAAAGATTTTGCAGGTCTGGGATTAGAGTTGCTGTAATCAATGTAATTATTCCTTGAATTATGATCGCAGTAAACAGTGCAAAGGAGATACTTAATAACGTTCCTAACAAATAGTATTCTGCAAACTGGCGTTCTTTAAGTTGTTCAAATCGAGCCATTGACTTAGCAACAAATACAAATGAAATTGTCCCAAATTCTCCCATTAACGCTAAAGTCAAGATTATTGCTCTTTCCACCTGTCCAATCTTTTTTCCTGCTCCTGAAAGGCCCATTGATTTCTTAGTTGAGTCGGTATCCTTATAGGAAGATAAGAAACGGTCAACGAACAACGCCCCTCCAAAAATCGCCCAAAGATAAGCGCATAGATAAAGAAATACAAGTATTAAAAATAGATCCAATTGAAACAATCAGTGTCCTCCTAGGATCGACACTTTGGGTATGTTAATTTATTTAATGTTTCGATTGCTAATGTGATTTCCTCCCAATACGCGCTTTTAAGAATGTTTGAAACGGCTTGTTTAGTAATTTTATCTTTATCTTTTGTTTTAATTCTTTTTCCGATCTTTTCATAGGTTAAATTTTGTTTTCGAAGTTTGATGACTTTCTTCTGTCTTTCTGTCCACCCTGACTTTAAGGTGGTTAAGAGAGTTAGAACAGAATTTGTCAATTGATCAAATAAACTGTTTTCTGATTGGAACCATGTCGCACGCTGGTTTTTAGTCGTGAATGTCTAAGCTGCTTCTGAAATTTGATGTAGATAAAGGTGAAGTATATCCGAGATCTTTATTCAACACCCATTCTCATGATCATCGAAATTCACCTATGTTATGGTGAACTGGGTAATCCTTTATTCAAATTATTTCTATGAATTACAAGAGATATCTTGATACCACACCGTTACGGGCAATCAATCATTAATGGTACATCTATTGAAATGTAATTAATTTAATATCTATGCCTTGATCTTGTAATTTGAAAGCAGAATACTTCTTAGCATCCGTTGAAAACGATTTACCAAAGATAATTCCTCTCTTTGATTCTAAATCATTTAATACAGAGGCAAAGTCTCTGACTGTTCTCGAACCAACATGTCCCTTTTTTACCTGACATGGAATGCCCGTACTATGAATGCCATCTAGTCCGCCGTCACGGGTTGTTGATAAGATCAGAATGTCTAACTTTTCACTCAACCAGTTTTGAAATTGAAAGCCATTCATTTTTTTTGTTTCTTCCCAATCTAAAGATGGTAGCGATACTAATTCATCTAAATCTACTTCACCAACCTTGAAATCAGCGATATCCATTGAGAAGAGTAATCGTTTTGCCATTTCGATTTGAGGCCATTTTGCACTTCGTAAAATATTACTAATTGCCTGTTTAGAAACACCTCGCAATTCTCCGATTTGTTGGTATGTTAATTGTTTTTTTCGTTGATGAATCACTTCTCGTTGAGTATCCGTCCATTGTTTGGTTAACGTACGCAATAATAGAAATAATACATTCATGGTTTTATTAAATAACATATTCGAAGAATGAATCCAGACATCAAGCTTATATAAAGTGGCTACTTTCAAAGAAAACCGCGAATTAATTAAGGCTTCACCATCCATTTCTAATACATTGGGTGAAAAGCTAGTCGAAATGTCCCCGATTCCAATTCCACATCGAAATTCATGCGGAAAACGTTCAGAAATAGAGTCAAATATTTCATAAGCGTGTTTAAATGATTTAATTGCCCCTTGAAATGAATCTCCCCAAACAATAACAAACGGGGCTTCTAGTTGCGATTTATATTCTTGATTAATTGTTTGGAGAGTGTGCTTTAGTTGCTGCTGTACGTCAGCTCGATCATTGATTTGTCTTGACAAAACAATATCGCCTGTAATGATGATAAACACTAATTCTCACATCCACTGGTTATCTTTTATACTAAGTACCCTTTATAAGGGTATTGTTAGTAAATATTAATTTGTTGACTTGACGGCACTTTCTATAATAATCTCATATATCTTGACTGAATGAACTATTTTTAATAGAAAGTGTCATTTTCCACGATTTTCTCGGTAAAGTCAACTATTTTTAATTGACTATGTAAATACCAATATGGAATTAACGAGTATCGAGTGGGGAACTACAAACTTGACAGACTGCCTCGTCCCCCTCAACAATTTTATTTGTATTATTACAGTTATGACAATGTACAAACACTTTTTTTTCTGCAAAACAACCAAAAGTACCTTTACCAGCTAAAATCGTCTTATCTGCTTGCTCTTTCATCTTTTTGAAAAGGGGATTTGATAAATCCTCTAAACTAGAGATGACACTTTGCCGATCAAGATTCTGTTTTTTCGAATTGGCTTTTTCTTGGAGGTATGCTTTACGTTCACCAGGAGACATTTTTTCAAGTCGTTGTAACTCTTTCAATCGAAGAGTATACTTATTTCGTTGTTCTAAAGACATAGAATTGAGGGTTTGAGGGGAAAATGCTGATAATTCTTCTAGAGATAGCTCTGAGAAGTTTACATGTGAAACATTTGCTGAAGGGCTAGGGATGTGTGTAGGAGAGCTGATTGTCCCTGGAGGTGGTGGAGGAGGAGGATTGACTGATTGAAAACTAGAAGGGGATATTGTAGGGGATTGTTTTGTGGTTAATTGAGTGAGATTAGATGTGATACTATCTCGGACTGTTCCACTAATCTCTTCGATGACTGTTGATAAATAATCCTTAGAGGTCAATTCATGTTGTTTACTTTCTAAGGATTTCATTTGTGTCTCTAATTCACCAAGACGAGAAATTAATTCAAGTAATCGCTGATCATTCTTAGATTCTTTGAGTTCTTGCTCAACATTATTCAATTCTTTCTGATTATGACAAATATAACAGACATCGTTTATTAATTCATCTTTTAATGTCCTTCTACCACAGTTTTGGCAGATTGTAAACATTATTCTAAGTTCAGTAAGAGCAGTTTGGATTCGTTTATTGTTTGAATTAAAATTAGTCTTAGTATAACGAGGATCTCTTGCAATTACAGGTTTTTGAATTATTACGGAGGATTTCATTGACCAGTCTTTATTATAAATTGATCCTAGTTGTTGAAGAGCCTTTTCAATATTATTAGAATGGTTCTTTTTTTCAGGGAGAGAGGATTTGGGTTTGCCATCAATAGATAACTTGATTCCTTTTGACATTACTAAATCACATATCCTACTCTAACAAACTAGCCTGTTCAAGAAACGATAATGCTACTGCTCGTTCGTTCGTATCAGTACTCGATTGGCTTTCATTGATTACAACTAGTGCAATACGTGCAAGTAAATCAAAATTTGGATCTAAAATTTGTTGTAATCCAGTTTTAAGAAACTCTGCGGAAGATATATTACGCTCATGAGAGATATTCTCAATTCGATCCAACTCTGATTGTATCACATCAGTTAATTGTAGATCAATCATTGTTGACAAATTTTGGTCTTTTAGATTATTTTGATCTGAATAAACCTCTGAGTCACTTATTAAGTGTTTAATCACGTCCATAGTATCATAAATTAAAATAGACTTGGATTTAACAATATTAGTTTCATAGAATGCTTGCCAATACGATTTATCTGGGATACCAATAAACCGTTGGCGCTGGCCTTTGGGTTGAGAAATATTGACTACTGCGATTTCTTGTTTATCAACTAATCGCGCTATAGAACCATCAATTTTACCTCTACTCCACTTCAACCGAATGACTAGATCATTAATTGTCACTGGACGTTCAAATTTTGAAAGTCTGTGGAGTAATTCTTGATCTGTTTCTTCAGCATTTCCTCGAGGCAAGACTTTCTTACACCATTTTTTGTTAAATCGATTTAAATCAAATTTGAATGTATATTCGCTTGATTCTTACTAATAATAACATTTAGACAAGACTAAAATTCTGCAGTTATAATATCCCAATTTCCTGCTTGGGAAGTACTGAATTTCATTTAGATTCGATATCTACTTGACTATATAACTTTATTTCTAGATTGATGATTTAGGTCGGGTAATCTATTTAATGAAAGGATGTTAAGCGCGCCTATAATCATTTAAAACAAAACGGTTTTTCTTTATTCAAACGTCCCTGCTCAATCCTATTTCTAATTTGTTGATAGCCGCGGCTACAATGTTTAAAGTTTAAATATTAACAGATTTGGTTCCGTATAAATGGAAGAAAGAAAGAAACTTTAATAGGCCTGACCATATCATATTTCGGTAATAGAATAGAAATATTTAGAATATCCTGTACCCTCGTATCTTCAGTTTTATCAGTGATACTGAAATCTAGAAAGATATCGGATGGATTAAAATTGGAACTGGATATAGATGGATGCAAGGTTGTCCTTTTGGATTTTTTTCAGAAAAAAAAATCTATTCTTCTTAAAGCGTTTAAGTCTACAGAAGTTAAAACGTTTCTTGAACCATTAAGCGATATTACAATAATATTTTCAGATATAAAAAAGTCTACTGATTTAAAGGATTATCTCATATCCCTTACTATTCCAGAAGAGCATTTAAAAGAAATTTTACAATTTTTTGATCGTCCGTTTCAATCTTCATTTTCTTGGGGATTCCAGGATAAAGAATTCGTCTTCATTCGTTTAGAAGAGAGCACTAAGCTCTTTCTAAAGAAGAATCGGAAAGGTTTGATTGGATTAGTTGTTCATGAGATTTTACACGGTGTACAACGTCAACGGGGTCTGGAAATTCGTTTACACGATTCATTGGATTTCAGTTTAGATTTTTTCACCCAATTAGCGGAGGTAATACCTCCAGAGAAATATGATCGAACGCAAATTATATCATTTCTAAAAAAGATTTCTCAGATTGCCTTATTCGCGTTGAAAGACATATTTGTTAATGTTGAAATGATAAAACGCGGATTTGCAGAGTGGTTGATAATTTTCTATCGCGATGAATTAGGATTTGGGGAAGATCTTGATATTAAACCCCCCCAGTATGAAACTGAGTTTCATAAAGGGGTGATAATGGTAAAGGATCTGGATTCATTTGCCGAAGCATTTACCTATACACTCTCCCTTATCCCAATTTGGCTCCCATTCATGGTACTTGAAACTGACTCCAAGGACTATGAGACCTCCCGTGAATTAAAGCATTTTATTTTTAATAGGTATTATATTAATCCTTCATTTATTACTCGGGAGATGTGGCACATAGAAAATTTATTTTTAGCCAACTTCTCATTTTCTAAGAGTTTCCATCGGAAGTGGTATGGTGCGGTCTTTAATCTGACTCTTGAATATTTACTCGGTGAAGATTTTCTGTTTTATCACCTCTTCAAAGCCACTGAACTCTTAGAAGAGCTTTATATTGGCCCGGAAACTGAAGAAAGAAAATCTCTGGCAATGGTTCCAATTTTGAAAGCCACTTACGTTTACAGACGTGATAAGCTTATTGGAATACAGAAAAGGAATATTGATGAACTTGACGCAAAAATGCTCCAGTATGAAATTGGGAAGGAAGAGCTTTCTGAGCTCGAAGAAAGTATTGATCAGTCATTGGAGCATTCAACTTCTCCCGCACATATGTTTGAAAACCTCATGAAGTTATCTATCATGATTATAACACGAGATCTCAGAGAAAATGTATTTTCTGGTGAGGATTTCAAATTTAAGGTCTTTAGTCGTACAATCCTCTCTCTCCTGCAGGCAATAAATTACTTGGGGGATCAGTGTGATAATAAGTATTATCATGAGGTCCGTTTAGGTGTGAAAAGACTTCTTCGAACAGATAATCTGTTTAAACGTAAGAGATGGGCTCTCCTCCTTGAGAATTTTGCTCAAAATACGATTTTACGAGGAGAAACTGAACCTTTGCAGGTTGAAATCGATGAATTAGTTTATAACTATGACTTCTTCGAAATTCCGTTAACGAATTTCTTTATAGACCTAGGAGTGTCTTTCATTCAGAACATTAAGACAGTAATGAAAACAGTTCCAATAAACGATGATGAATTCCCATTCTTGACAGCTCAGCTAATCAATATGCAACTAGGAGGGCTTCAACTTCCAAGCGAGGATGAGGAGCACTTGAACCTCATGTTTGTAAGCAGTCTTATTGCAACAAAAGGGATTCCATATGTGATGATCCAGAAAATGCTGACGGCGTTTTTACAAACCAAGGTCCCAAAGGAGGAATCAGAATAGCTAGATTCGACATCAAACAAGAAAAGGATCTTTATTTGAAAAAAAGGGAACGGCACCAGCAGGAGTTTCAGTCAAAAACGCTATGTTTTTAACACTTGAACCTGCGACCACTCGGTGTCTGTGTCTCTTTCACAGTGAAAGATACCAATTAACAGCCGAACGCTCTACCTCTTCAGAGATAAAGATTGATTCTTTATCCTAACTGAGCTATGATGCCTTTTTTATTAAGAATGTGGGCCTGGGGGGATTTGAACCCACGAACCATCCGGTTATGAGCCGGACGCTCTAACCATTTCAGAGGGTAAAGACGTTATACGTCCTAGACTGAGCTACAGGCCCAATAGATGTTATAGTGTTGTGTTACTTTATTATTTAAGTGATTTCAGATCCTCTGATATTTATGTATTTATGACGTATAAACCATCTTGGAAGACAGTTGGATCTTTACTTCTTCGTCCTCGCAATCTTGATGATTCTGCCAAGCGTGCAGCAGCTTGCGAAACCATTTCTTTGTTAATTCCAGTTAGAGTCACAATTTCACCTTTAACTTTGATATCGACTGATGGATCAAACGGAACTTTTATGGGATCCCTTCTTCCATATAAATTCTTAATGAGAACGACTGATTTTTGTACTTCTACCGTAGCAGGAAAGTGAGAAGTGATAATTTGCACCTGATAGGTATATAACTCTTGTACACCTTTGATCATGTTATTCAAATGACCTGTAATGGTTCCTACCATAGATGCTTCCTTTTTTTTCCCAAAGTGACTACTTATGACGAATTTGTTATCCTCCAATACCATATTGATACTCAGTCTGGTAAAGGATTTCTCGATATTGCCTTTAGGGCCTTCTATCTTAACTGTATATCCACCACGAATTTGTTTCATATCAACTTTGATATTGTTAGGGATTTCAACTGTTTTCTCAATAGCATAGTGCGTCATCGGTCTTTTCCTTCCATAATTAATATACGTAAGCTAATAATCGTCCACCAAGATTTTTATCTGCAGCTTCATGATGTGACATAACTCCTTCTGAGGTTGAAACCACAAGAACTCCCATATCTCTTGCAGGAAGGAACCTTTTCTCCCACTCTACATAATCTTGTACTTTAACTGGATATCTTGGCTTAATAACACCAATCTTCGTAATTCGGCCTAAGAGCTGAACTGAGATAATCCATAAATCTTCCATAACTTCAAATTCGCCAATGGTCCCATATTTTTGTATCACTCGCAGAACATTTGCTATAATCCTGCTCGCTGGTCTAATTGTAACTTCCTTGCGACCAAGAACTTCTGCGTTTGCTATTGTGGACATCGCATTAGCTAAGGGGTCATGCATAACCATAATTTTCTTCTCTTTTGGGATTGATTCATATGAAAATGGCTAGTAAAGCCGAATTATTGGAGTAGAAAGGCCTACTTTGCCTTAGTATCCATCTATACCGTCCATGAACCCACTTGTTAAAGGTTATCGTGAAGTGTGTCGCTGATATTCTTCCATTGTGGATTGTCGATGCTATTTTAACTTGCACAGGGGAGTTAAAACTTAGGTAGAATTCACATTTACTTCTGTTTTCTTTTGATTTTGGCAATTGAACCAATTGTTGTGGCTCGAGGGATAATATCATCAACGCTGGAGCTTTCTTCAGAAATTTCAGTTTTGAGCTCAATATCTAGTTCTCGCTCAATCTTGGCCACCACTCTATCTGTAGGTATTACTTTCTCCGCTTCAATTCGTCCTAGCAATGTTTCTTTTTCCTTGATTAATCCAGCAAACTGAGCACGTCCGTAACCTCGCTCTTTACGTGCTTCTTGGATTATGTGACCATATCCATCCACTAGAATTTTATCATGAAGAAAATCCTTTTTTGGAGGTTTTCTTGTTACAGGTTTTGCTTTTGCTCGGGGTTTAGCTTGATGCTTACTGTATCTTGATCGTTGGTCAGGTTTTGGACGTTTTACTACAGGTTTTCCAAATTTTGCGCATTTTGGACACGCATAAAGTTCTACATGATCAATTTCAACAAGTGTGATCAGACCTTCAGACCCACACATTTCACATTGCTGTATTTTACTCAAAAATAAGACATCCTCAACATATAAAACTAATTTCAGTATTCATTATAACATCTTAGATAAAAATATTAAAATCCAGCTAAGAAGGGTTTGATTTTCTATTATCCTTTGACGGATGTGAGGGGGTATTGAAAATCGTTCTTCTACAAATGTGAAAAAAAA
>JAEOTQ010000223.1 GCA_016839785.1 Candidatus Hodarchaeota archaeon
ACAGGGTGAATACCTATAGTACCAAAACCAGTAGTTCTAGATTCGCCATACCTTAATCTAAACCCACCAGATTGATTTGACTGGGAAAGGAGTGGTTGTGTACTACGAATATCTTCTGTCCCGAACGCTCTATTCTGCTTGGAGGGGGCAAAATGTACGCTGTCTAACCATTCCCATTCGGGAATGCCAGATTTTAATTTTTGAATTATAATGGGTTGTAAATTGTGGAGAACACGTTCTAGGGTAACACAAAGCCCCATTCGTAAATGATTTGTTATTTTTGGTAAATTTCGAAATTTTTGGACCTCAATTCTTTCGTATGGATCACTAGATAATTCAATACCAATATTTTGAATAAATAATCTCAAATGATCACTATTAAATTTAGATGCACGATCACTCATCTTGAGAAAGATTTCTAGTTCCTCTTCATACCTACCAATTGTTTCTGGACTTGAATGAAAGCGATTTAAGTGTAAAATTCCTCGGAGATAATCAGAGATTAGAATTACCTGACCGATTACGGAACCAGGAACATATCGTATTGTATTTGTAAAAAATAGTGTAAGATAGTTCTGTTTGGGATCAATCCTCACTTTATGGACATATTCTTTTGGAACAGAGCACTGTCCTCGACTTAATATGACAAAGGCACTTTGAACGGCGATTAATATTAAATTCTCCTTTGAATTTTTTGAGAACCTACCATTGACAATCTGTTTTGCCACATCAGCAGCAAGGAGTAGCAGATTTTTATGCTCATTAATTCTCTCTGGAAGATATTTTTCTAAGCCAGGTAAATCTAATATCGCAAGAATATTATCAGTCGATGAAGGTGTTATTATTGATTCGACTTCAAAATAGGGATCATATTTGAGACTTCTCGCCTTATTTGCGAGTTTTATCTGCGCCGTTAACGCGTATTTTATTTGTTCAACATATTCTTGGAATTCTAATTCAATCATTTTTGTTTCACGAATATATTCGAACTCCGTTCGGAAAAGTGATACTCAGGACTCCTAGATTATTTATTGAGGATACACCCTCAAAATAATAGTGACCAGTAGTATTGGAGTAGGGAATGGGAAAAAGAGGAGAACTACCGTTTGAAACATAAATGTTAGCAACATTCACAAAATCCAGAATTGAAGCTTTAGATTGTCGAATTATTACTTGATTACTGAAAACCTCTGCTTGACCGATATAGGAAATACTAAACTCCTCAATAATACTCATAGTTGAAGAAAGATCACTCATTTCAAGATGAAAACGGGCTTGAACTGCGCTGATATATACTGATCCTACTGATACGTTGGAAATTGGGGCCATTAATGCATTGATTGTAAAAGAACTAGTCAAGAGCTCCAAATCTGAGAGTACCGAGGGAGATGAATCAACAGATTCCATTGTAGCTAGAAATGATTCTAGTTCAATTTGAGCAGAAGAAAAATTAAGTGTGGAGGTATTATCAGTGTATCTTGCTAAAATTACCTCTAAGAAAGACTGTAGTTCTCTCTTAATGTTATTGTATGGTTCACGTAGTCTTTCCTCATTCGATGTAATTTGGACTGTGCCAATGTTAAGGATTATTGCACTTATGGCGACGACATATACAGCGATCAACATAGTTGCGAGTATAAACATTTGTCCCCTTCGCTTATCACGAATGATCTGTTTTTTACTCAACATTTAGATTTTCTCCCATAAGTACAATTCTACCAGATAGTGGGTTGTATACTGTCCATATTCAGAAGAGGAAAATGATCCTACAAAATAATTCGATTGAACCCCATCTCCCCCTTGTTGCAAGGCCATGATACTGGCTTGAGATCCAATTAAATAGATATAGGGAGCAATAATTTCTTGTCCCTGAACTTCACTCATTCGTAATACAAATCCTAAATTGTCTTGTAAACTAAATGTAATAAAATCGTTTAGGATATCGAGATGAATATTATACTCTGATACATATTCAGCTTGATCGTATAAATAGATAACAGGGCGTAAAAGACTTGCATCATCAGCCGTTAGGAGAACATCAGAAGCAATATTTCGGAGGCTTTCTAATTCGGATTGAGATTTATTTACTTGATCGGCCGCATTAATGAGTAAGAGCGCTAGAATGAGCATGAGCGAAACTGATACAAGAGTTTCTGCTATTTGCAATTGTCCTCTTCGCTTTTTTCTTAGAATGTTGCTCATTTTCATCTGTTCCTCCAGAGAATTAACCTACATCTCATCACGGTTCCTCGAATATAAACTGGATACGTTTTGGATGATTTCGCAAATTCTCTTGCACCTTCACTGATCTTACCGAAGACTTGATAAAAACTTCCAGAAGATAAATCAGAATCTAAAATTGCTGGATAAGATCCGATCCCGACTTTAAAGACGTTATTTACTTTTACTATACTAAAACCAAACGTCAGCCCAGAATTTGGTAGGTTTAATGTCGAATTTCCTTCAAATAAGGAAGGTGGAATAATAGATCCATTGGTGTAACTACCCTGAGTATTTTTGTATATATAAGAAAGAAAATGAGTTTCTGGAGTATCCTGTAAATCATGAGTATCAGAAACAAGTATGGATGAGGAGTTCAATCCTCCAATCCAGATGGTCGCATTTGAATCTTTGCCAAGTAATACATTTTCGTGAATAGTGGCGGGATGCGCCCAAGTCATACCCCAAAGAGGTCCTTTCTCTGCCACAGCAATACTAATGTGTTCTCCATCCGGGTCATTAAAATTAGGATCAAAGTATTCGTGTGATGCTTGACCGTTTTCGTCTGTAACTTCTGTTCCCTCGATACGAATGAGTCCTGTAGATAAATCTAGTGTGAAAAATTGAATTAGACATTCCTTTAGGGGAAGGAAATTATTTGCATCTGTAACTTGAACTAAGGATTCGAAAGAAGATATAGTTGCTTCTGAAATCGTCATTGATAATTCCAGATAAGGGTGAATAGAGAGTTGAAAATCTTGTTTTGAATTCAAACCCAATATGGTTTTAACGGTAGCATAGTCAAATTGGTCAAACCCTGATATAAGAGAGGGTTGGAATGTAGTACCTGTGATAATTCTTGAGATTTTAGCCGCATCAATTATTATTGAAGTATCTGTTTTTGACTGCGCTAATCCAAATGAATTGGGAAGAGACTTCTGATATCCCCAAAATTCCTTCCCCTCCTCTTGTAAAATGATTCTACCGAAAGTATCTAATTCTTCATAAGATAAATTTTCCCGAATTTGGGTATTCAAACCTGATTGCACATTGATGACTACTAGAATTAACTGAGATAACATTAAAAGAAATAACAACAAAGAAACGATGAAATCGATCGCTCTCACTTGACCTCTTCTTCGTCTTTTTAGATTTAGGTTGTGCATTTTAACCGCTCGAGATGAATAATTACAGATTTGTTATTATCACCTAACTAATTTCTTCGTTTTTGGGTGCACCTGCATTGGCTACTTCTAGTTGGATGGTAATCTCATCAAGTCTATCTTTCAGTTCTAACATTGTGGTTTCAAGCTCTGTTAATTGCAATCCTTTTTCTAACAAGGTTGTTGCTTGAGTAATAAGTTCATCAGCTTTTTGAGATTTTTCACTGCTCAATGTGGATACTAACTCATTGATTGGTGCAAATTTCCCATTTATTTCAGTGATAGCTTTCTCTACTTCTACAATTTTCTTCTCCAAAGGACCTAGATCTACTTGAACTGGTCCAGTAACTGCAGTCGGAAGACCACCTATAGATGCTGTTGACACAGGAGCTGCTCCCCCTGTGCCCATTGATTGTACAAATAAGAATTCCATATTTGTTAACTTATCTTCGAGGGCGGAAATTTTTTCCAGTACCTCAACTAACATTTTTTCTTCTTTACCCATGTCTAATACCTCAGTATATATCATAGAAGAATTGTAATCTTAAAGAATAAATAGCATATTACAAGCAAGAAACACGAATGTCGTAAGCCGATTTTTGCATTTCCATCACCCATTTTTCCTGCAATTAAACCAGCAAAAATCGCTTCAATTACCATTAAATGGAAGAATATTAATTGTAAACCTGCAACGTTAAAGGGTAATGCAGTGGTTGGATCCTCTGAACTTTGAACTGCATCGACCATCTGTACAGCGAGAGTTTGAAAAAATGAGTACAAGAGAATTATCATTACAAGGGCAAATACAATGAATGATGCATAAATGATCCACGTGTATGGTTTCATCGCACCAAGACGTTCACGTTTCAATCCTAGAACTTCAGAAACATGTTTATGGGCAGATTCGAAGACATCCTCAATTGCACCACCAGACCGTTCCGCTTCGAGTATTAATAATGACGTTCGTTTCATAAGTGGAGTGTCTGCAGTCTCTGTAAGACTCCTCAAAGTAGCGCTGAAAGGGATACCCCAGCTAATTTTCGATGCCATTTTTTTCAATTCAGGAGTAAGTGCTCCGTATTGATGTTTCGATGCTTCCAAGATTGCCCTAGGTAAGGGGAGACCAGTCTTCTGAGCATCTGATATTTCTCGTAATAAAGATGGAATATGATCATCAATATCATCCCGCCATTGTCGATCGGAGTGATAAGCTAAGGCGGGTATGAGTATTAAAGCCAGAGCTGCAAAAATTGTAACATCTATTGTATCAAAAAACCCTATAATTGGATCTTGATATATTTCACGAATGGAATATAGATACGGATCCCGGGTCGGAGCTTCAACTCCTTCTACTAACTCTGTCGGAGCTGTGACATCGATCACGTGCGTTATTGCTGGAATGTAAAATATAGATGCAATTATTAAGAATATTACGAATAAAACAAGTGATATTATCCAATAGTTTCTTTCTTTCTTAGCGGTTAGTTTTCCCATTTCTTAGATCCTCCGATTCACATATCACGCGATGCAGTACTTATTAACAATATCATTATGGTTAATAGAATTGGCATTATGAAGTATGTAAGTGTAAGCATGAATACACTTCCAATTGTAGTTTCTGGACTGATAACAGCAAGGATGGCTAAAATCACTACAAAGAATAATGGGGCAACAACTCCTATAATCATGAAAATTTCAGCCAAGACTCCTAGTTGTTCGATAAACTCTTTAGTTTCTTCTTCCTTAAGCTTCATTAGAGCTTTTGTTTCTGCTGACAAATAATAAGTCAAATCACCACCGCTGGTGATTGTTGCAGACATCCCGTCCAAAAATTTTGAAAATCTTTCTGACGGGGAGCGCTCACTTGCTGTCCTTAGGGCCTTTAAGATATCATACCCAAAAATTTCGATGTCTCGTGTAATTCGTTTACTTTCTTTTGAAATTTCGGGAGCTACAGATTCCTCACCTGCCAATGAATAAAATAATCTGTCTGGTGGAACTCCAGAACTGCACATTGCCGAGAGATAAGAAGCAGTTGAAGTTAAACCAGATTCCATCAGAATCTTACGATCAGCGGCCTTCATTTGTGGCCAATATAGGAAAGGAACATAGGTTAATACGGTACAAATAGTTCCACTCAATAGCCCGATAAGAAGTGAAGTAATCAACATGGATTCTGTAGTAATGGTAGAGTCCGTAGTTTGGAGTACAATTGCCGTTAATAATGTGGTAATTAAAAAACTGAGAAAAAAAACTAGTATCGAAGTAAATATGGCACTACCTAAGTAAGCTCGAACTGAAATATCCATCCCTGCTTTTTTCAAGGAAGTGTTGAGTCGTTCAAAACGTCCTTTTTCAATCCAGGGTTCAATAAATCGACCAAATCTAAGATACCCTACTCTTCTTATTACTTTACTCACAGAATCAAACTCCTTATTTTTCTGTTCAAATTGATTTTAGTTCTCTTTTTGCGCGATCTACTGTTTCTAGTGAATTCTGGTAATAGCTGTTAATAACTTCAGATACTTGCGAGTAATGGGCAAATTTCTTCTTTACCATCCATCTTAGAATTGTTTTTCTCCTCTCCATTTCATCAAAAACTTGAGATTCAGTTAATCCTTGCGACTCTTGGATTCCCTCTAATGTATAGGATCTTCCATAATTGATATAAGCATCTTCACGTGCATTCCAACCAAATACTTTATTTGTTATAATTTCAGTAGTAACGGGATCGATACCTACAATTTCTGTACATTCTATTACTCTGCGGACTTGTTTATCTCCTCTTCTAACCTTACGGAGTACCACTAGAAGGTTCAATGTTTGGATTAGCGTTCGGGGGATATTCATTGGTTCATTTTCCAATCTTCGAATTGTACCTGTTACACTATCTCCATGAATAGTTCCCATTCCAGTATGGCCAGTTGCCATTGCTTGAAAGAGGTTATATGCTTCTGAACCTCTAACTTCTCCTACAAAGAGGTAATCAGGTCTTTGTCGCAACGCTGCACGTAAAAGATCATACATAGAGACCTCACCACGTCTTGACCCATCCGCTTCCCGACCACCGTATCCCTCTCTCGCAACAGCTGGAATCCAATTTTCATGTGGTAAATGCAATTCTGCAGTATCTTCTATTGATACAATTTTCATTCCAGGCCTGATAAACATAGCTAAGCTATTTAACAAAGAGGTTTTCCCTGCAGCAGTTCCACCTGCAATTACAATGGAATTACGATTTTCTAATGCATACCATAGAAAAGCTGCAAGATCTTCATCCATAGTATTATAGGTTATCATATCTGTTATAGTTAAAGGATCAGAACGAAATTTTCTTATAGTAAACGTACTTCCTCTTTGTGTTACTTCACGACCGTAGGTTAATTGAAGACGACTTCCATCGGGTAAAGCAGCGTCAAGCAAAGGTCGAGCTACACTAATATGTCTACCAGCTCGTTGTGCCAATTTTATAATAAAGGCGTCTAAATCCTCTTCTTCTTCAAATTTTATATTTGTCTGAATACTTTCAAATTTCCTATGCCAAATATAGATTGGAATACCAACACCGTCACAGCTAATATCTTCCACAGCATGGTCACGTAACACTGCGTCTATCTGGCCAAATCCCACAAAATCACGGGCAATATGATAATTAATCTTATCAAAAGTTTTTTCATCTAATTTCAAGCCATAATTTTTCGCTATGCCGATGACCTTCTGACGTAAATAATCTCGAGCCACCTCAGGAGATTTCAAGACGTTAAAATCAACATCTAATTCTTCTTCGAGCACGTTTTTGATCATGTCTAGAATTTCTTTCTCTTTTGTACTCAGAGGTATTTCTACTACAGTATATTTCGTTTGTTTAGTGTCAGGATCAGTAGCAACTAATGCATAGCTGAAGGGTGGAATTAATGGGTAGGTTTCACGAATTAAACTACTTGAATCGGCCATCTTGTTTTTTCTCCTATTAATTAATGTTATCCTGATATAATTATTGATTTATTTCTCCTTTTTTTTGTTTATTTCAATAAATTATCTTATATTAGATTTTAAATTGCTTTATGAACATAATATTGTTAAGACATGTGAATATTGATTATATTACTGTTTTTGTTAATACTGAGGTTTAATAATGGATTAGTACTTGTGAAGTGTCCAGAAGCTGTGATCAGATAAATTGATCCTAAAGAAAATTGTAATTGCTGAGTGACTTCAGCATTAAACGTGCTTCCACTAAGAATAATCCTTTTTCCATCAGAAGAATTGGTAATTTCGAGTCTGTATCGAAATCCTTGGCCAAGAGCGGGTGGAAATTCTAAATCCTGAAAAATCGATTGATTTTCTTCTGGATGAATTAGCAAACTCTGCTGAATTTGAAGTTGAATTTGATCTAATATTGTATCTAATTCGACCTGTGCAATATTCTCTCGAAATTGGTCGCTTAAAGTTGAGAACATGCCATTTGTGATGATTACTAAGCTTAAGCCAAGGGTGAATATAATCATGAAAGTGATATATTGTGAAGCCATAATAATCTACCGAGAAGTCATAATTTTTTAAGTCGTTTTTAGATTTATATCATATCTAAGTAATTGTACCACAATGTCAAAGTCATTAAGATTATTCAATCCATGTACCAGACCTGTACTCCATAACAGAGTGGAAGAAGCTGCAGATGTATGTGTTCGGTCAATTAGGAGATCTAGTTTTGAAACTGTTGGTGCTAGTACCAAAGAATTCGGTGCTGACACATTTTTACTCACATGAACAGTTATTTGTTTATATTGACTGTGAATTGAACTGAAATCTGCTGTTAGAGATACTAAGAAAATTTGGAATCGTATTTCAGGAACAGGTTGAGTAGAAATTGTTAGATATATTGATGTGCGGTAATCTAACGTGATATGATGCTTACGATCTGATTGATGACTTAAAGTCAAGTTTGTTAAATCCTGGTTATCAGAAGATGCAAACATACCCGTCATAAATGCATGATCCCGAGTTTTATATGGGTCTGGACCAGTTAGATATTTAGAGGTTCCACGAGGGAGGACGGGACGTGGACTACTATATACCCAGTCAATCATTCCAACTTCTTGGAAATCAATTACACTATGAACCAGATCCTCGTTCTGATCCTCCAAATATAAGGAAATATAGTATTCGTTGGGTTTAAATTCGAGAGTTCCAGCCGGCTTAGTAAATAATAGAGTTCTGAAGCCTCCGGGGTTCCCACTTTCGCTAATAAGAGTTTCAATAGTCTCATCAAGGTCAATGAAGCTATTTTTGACCGAACTTATTGTTTGCTCGCTTTGAGCCTGCTCAATAAAGGGGACTACCTGTATAAAGGTAACCATTACTCCTGTAATAATTAAACCAAATATAATTACAGTTGCAAGGACAGGAGAAACTGCCCTTCTTTTTATTCCCCATCTTCGTTGCTTTTCGCTTCTTAATCGATATATCAACGTTTCTAACAAGTTAGGTCACTTTATTGATTTTTGAGATGATATTTGGTGTCGAAAGTAACTACTTCTTCTATAAAATTTGTTGGATACTCTAGTAATTTAAGGATTTTTGTATTGTTTAGGATTTGGAAATGAAGAATTACTTTTTAGAAGTTCACCAAAATGAGTTATAGTATAATCTTCTTGACAGAACAATTCAGGCCGATAATACCAATCCAGAAATATTAAACCGATTTTTACACTGAAAATTTCGTTATTCGGGCTTTAATCAGCAATAGAAAATCTTGATAGATGCAAAGTTATCTCAGGACGAACGAAGATCGAGTAATTTCTGAGGAATAAACTTGAACTGGAAAAAAGCGATAACCATTTAAGGAAAACAATTATTCAAAGATTGTATTGACCTTTAAATATCTAGTAGAATGAATCGATAGCAGGTATGGTTAAATTATGACCCCTAAGAAAAAGGAATCGGATACAGATACATCCAGTAGTACTAAGAGCGTTTCAAATACTAAAAAAGCTACTTCTATCACAGATTTACCTGGAATAGGGCCTTCGACTGCAGCAAAATTGGTCGAAGCAGGATATTCATCATTGGAATCAATTGCTACAGTTTCGGTAGGAGAACTGGCTTCCTTAGCAGGCCTTGGAGAAAAAACGGTTCAAAAAATAATTGAAGCAGCGCGTGAAGCATTAGATATTGATTTTGAGACTGCAAAGGTCGTTTTGGAGCGAAGAAAGGATTTAGCAAAAATAACCACCGGTAGTCAAAGATTAGATGAACTATTTGGCGGAGGAATTGAAACTGGAGCTGCAACCGAGTTGTATGGAGAATTCCGAACAGGAAAAACTCAGCTTGCCCATCAGCTTTGTGTCACCACACAATTACCAGTGGAAAATGGAGGTTTAAGAAAGGGAGACGATTATCCCAAAGTTGTTTATGTTGACACTGAAGGAACTTTTCGACCAGAACGAATTATTGACATGGCCGAACGATGGAAAGACGAATTAGATATGGATATTGTATTAGAAAATATACTCCATGGTCGCGCTCACAATTCTGACCATCAAATGGTATTGGTAGAAAAAATGGTAAAGGAATATGCCCCTACACAAAATGTAAAACTCTTAGTGGTTGATTCGTTGATCTCCCATTTTCGTGCTGAATATGTAGGAAGGGGGACATTAGCCACACGTCAACAGAAATTAAATCAACACATTCATGCAATCCTTCATGCAGCGGAGGTATGGAATATCGCCGTTATATTCACAAATCAGGTGCAAGCTAAGCCTGATCAATTTTTTGGAGATCCTACTACCGCAGTAGGTGGTCACATAGTGGCCCATGCAGCACAAACTCGTGTTTATTTGAGGAAGTCAAAAGGGGAAAGACGGATAGCTCGAATAGTGGATAGTCCTTTATTACCCGAAAATGAAGCTATTTTCGGTGTGACGGCTTCTGGGATTGTAGATGTGACTTAATACAATCCTCTGACTTCATTCTCTTGATACAGGGGTAGCTTGTATGAGTATAGCCACAGATAAATTTCCTCCATTCATTATTGCCGAACTGGCTTTAAGAATATTAAGAAGAACATTTGCGACAAAACTGGGGTTTAGGCCATCCTTATCAAAGGAAAAACTTGAAAGTACCATGCGTACAATTGAATCTTCACTTATGGTTCTGAAATACTCCTATCTCTCACGAAACGAATTAATTGAACATGAAGATTTGAAAATTGTACATTCTAATGGCAAGAAATTATCTGAAGCTCTTTTACCTGCAGCTTCAACTCCCTCAACTCATCATTTATCGCTAGCAAATCTAAATTGGGGAATGGAAATTCTTCAGTACCTCGCACGTCGAATAGAGACTGGAGATTCCAATTTAGGATCTGGAGTCGACTTTAAAGTGGTGCATGTGAGGAATGTGCAAAAATATGAAAAATTTTTACTTACACGTGCTTATGATAATGAAAAAACGTATACAATTCTGACTAATATCCTAGATCTTCGCCCAAACCGAAATGCTGGAGTTGCGTTTCTTCCACCAAGAGAGATTGGAGGAAAGCTTTCAGAAGCTATGTATATTGGTTCTGAAGAACGAGAGGAGGAGGCAGGAGTGTTTTTAACTCCTAGGGAAGTTGATTTAAGCGAGATTAATGCGATATTACACCAGCTTATATCACAAAGGATATAAGAGAAGTTTTAAACCTCAAAGAAGGAGATAATTTCTTTCAGATTTTTAGTTTGACAAACGAAGTCAGCACTCTCAGACACTTTTTGAGAACTTGGTTCAATTACAATCGAAACCTGTGCCATTTTGAACATATCAATATCTGCGCTAGCATCTCCGATTGCGATTGACTTCTCTTGAGGTATGTTGAAAGATTCCAAGAGGGACATCAGGATATTCCCTTTGTCATGTGCGTCAACATTTACTACAACCTCTCCCGTAATTCTGTTTTTTTTGCGAATTAATTTATTTGCAATCCAAAAATCAAAGTTATACTGCTTTGCAATCTTTTCAACTAAATCCCCTAATCCTTGTGATATAATAACCGAAATACATTTGTAATCTTTCAAAAAGCAGAGAAGTTCAGATAATCCGTCTCTTAATTTGATGGTGGTTAATGCTTTTTGATATTCAGATTCAAAATGATTAATCCACGGATAGGCATCAGCTATACAAAATTCAGTATAATTGATCTTGCCATCAATATATTGTTGTAAAGCCATTTCCCCATGAGTTGCCCATGTGCCAAAATATTCATGAACAGCCTGCCAAGAAGAACGATAGTCAGCTGTGGTTAAGGTTCCATCGAAATCAAATGCAATCAAAGATCCTTGAAAATTTTTGATTCGATTATTGCGCTGTGGCATGATTTCAGAGAGTTCTTGGAGGATAAATGTGCTTTTCGTTTATACCCAATAACCCAGAAAAAATTAATTAAAAAAATTCCGAAGAGTATCTAAAGATAAAGGCATTATTGGAATTTAGAATCAGAAGTATAACTAGTGCCAAAGAACTAAGAAGGGACATTCATATGCGAGTAATTATAAGTGGGATCAGTGGTTCTGGAAGATCTGATGCCATAAGAGAAATGGAAAAGTTTGTAAAAAAGAATCATCCTAAGAAGAAGATAATTGTGATGAACACAAATAGGATGATGTGGGAGACAGCAAAAGAGTTAAGAATGGATGTTAAACGAGAGAAAATGCTAGACCTCTCTCCTCCAACTTTACAAGCACTTAGATCGACTGTTTTCGAACGAATCCTGAGAGAAGTCGAAGAACATGAAAAAAGTCAAAAAGATGTTGCTATCATAATAAATACTCACGCTACATTCCGTTGGCGCGAACATCTTATGGCTGGCTGGGATTTCTTCTATTTAACTAAACTCAAACCCGACATATTCCTAACCGTAATCAATGTAATAAATGATATTTATGATACTTTGGAAGCTAATCCTCTTTGGGGTGGAATGAATAATCGATTAGAGTTAGGTATTTGGCAGGAAGAAGAAGCTTTTATAACTAAACTTATGGCTGAGTCATTAAAAAAGCCTTTCTACATTGTTGCAAGACGACAACCTCCTATAACTATGTATCGTTTAATCTTTGAACATGAAGTTAGTGAAAAAGTATATTTATCTTATCCAATGACTCATATAAAGGACGAGTCAAAAAAAAAAGAAATTGAGGGGTTGGGAAACAAACTCAGAGACTTGGGGTTTGTAGTTTTCGATCCTGGCACAATGGAACTAGAGAAAGTCCACGTAGATATACCAGAGGATATAAGGGTATTCGATTTCTATCAAACTGTCTATAGAGACTTTCAGTTAATTGATCAAGGCACAATGGTGGTTATTTTCTACCCAGAGATTGTCCATTCATCTGGAGTTGTGAACGAGCAAGCGTACGGATTTAGAAATAATAAATATGTTTTTGCCGTCTTCCCTGCCGAGAATTATAGCCCTTTTACATCCTTTTTTGCAGACAAGACCTTTATCTCAGTTGATGATCTCATCAAGTTCTTGAAAGATGATTTTATCCCTTCCCGAGAGATAAAGTAGATCCATATGATAAAGAAGACTGGGAACAATCAAAATTTCAAGGAAGGAGGAAGTCAAGATTTCCTCTTTCTTGTGTAAACACTCATAATTCCTGTTAATAGGATAATCGTAAAAAAGAGATTAGTACCAGTCGTTCTGTCATCATCTGTTGTTTCGGTTGTTGTAGTAGTAGTCATTGCTGGCCTTGGGGCTATTGTTGGGTACCATAAACTTCCTAGTGATGTATATCCATAATCATCTGAAGTAGATGTCCATCCAGGAGGTACAGCTGATAGGTTCAGTGTTAATGAGCTAAGGAATGTGGAGTTCATTAGGTTTATTAATTCTGAATCTACTAAAGCAGTGTACCATAAATCTGCTGTACGTTGGGCCGCGAGATCAATCCTTGCACTTAATATGTTCCCTGTTTCTTTCCACATATTATCAATCCATGACACGTCAGCTCTATCAAATTTATCATCTGCTGCTAGAAGTATTGAAACCTTCGCTGTGCTTGTTTCGATTGATTGTACTGTCTGATTATATGGAGATTTGACATACTTTGCCGGTTTATTTGTAAAGTTAACATCGTTTAAATGGCCATATGAAGAATGTTCCATCATGATATCTTCTACATATGAATGAATACCAGAATTTCCAGTGAATTGTCCATCATAATTTGCTGTTGCGTGAAATGGCATTGTTGCATCTGAAGCATAATGGGATAGATAACACATTGTAATAAAAATTAGGGTCCATTTTGTGTTATTCAGTGGATCAGGTATTACCTCTACCATAAGCTGTGTTAAATCCCGAGTGAAATTATCAACTGTCCATTCTACAACTCCTTTCTGATATTCCAATGAACTCCAAGGCATGTTAATTACAGTGAAAGGAAGATCTTCTTCTGTGTACTCTCCATCAATTAGGTGTGCATATTGAGGATCAGATACATCAACCATATCATCACCACTCGCCATGACATCATGGTCATCAAAATGTCTGGGAGTTTCAGCATTAAACTGATTTGAAGTACTATCCTCAACTTTTGAGCGATAACCATCTGGATCATTGGTATGCGTTTCAAAAAATAACGAATGATTACTAAAGAATTCTTGCCATGGGGAGGGTAATGATTTGAATGCCTCTGTAGCGATTTTTCCGTGAGTTTTCCAAGACCATGCCTGTGTTTTTGTTACTGGAGATTGCAGAGCAAATGAAGTACCGATAGTGAGTACCAAAATTAATATAAGAAGGTTCTTGTTTATTTTCAATTTCTTTGATTCCTTGGACTTATAATTATTATTTAGTGAGAGCACATCGTACTTGAATATCTTGGAATTATCATTTTAAATTGTTATTAACTTCAACCAATAAGAAGAAGTGGGAAGGAAGATGATTACTTCCTTTTTCGAGTTATAAAGAATGCTAGGCCACCCAGTAACAGAAGACTTGATACAAGTTCAAATCCAGGCGTATCTCCTGCCTCTGTTGTTGTAGTTGTTGTGGTAGATACTACAGGAGTCGGTGGGAATGAAGGGTACCAAAGGTTTCCACTTTCTTTCGTGGTCCATCCTGGAGGCGGTGATGAAAGATCGACTGATAATGAACTGAGAAAAGTAGCATTCACTTTGTTTATCAGATCTGAATCTACAAGGCAAGTATACCAAAGGTCTGCAGTACTTGTCGCAGCTAAATTTACACGATCTCCCCATATATCACCTATAGCATCCCATACAGTATCTATCCAATCACCTCCAAGAACAGCAGGATCATAAGCAGCTTCTGCTTCAAGAGAAACAGATACATTAGCTAAACTCGTTTCTATTGAATAAACTGAATGGTTTAATATTGAATCTACATAAACTGATGGTCGATTGGAAAATACAACTCGATCCAATGTATTCTGTTCCATCATTGTGCTTTCAAAAAGAGCATGAGCCCCTGATTGTCCTGTAAGCTGTCCATCATAATTGGCTGTTGCATGAAAAGGCATCGTGGAATCGGCCGCATAATGTGATAAATAGTTCATTTTTATAAAAACTAATTTCCACAATGTGTTGTTAGTAGGATCTAATGCAACATCTGTCATGAGTTGGGTTAAATCCCTTGTTTCATTAAGAACCCGCCATTCAATAACTCCCTTGTGGAATGTTGGAGAATCCCAGGAGACATTGATCGCTACAAACTCAAGATCCTCGGATGTGTATTTGCCATCTATTAAATGAGCGTTAGCTGGATCCTGTTCATCATAGGGAGTACCCTCAAATACTTTTAAGTTATGATCATCAAAATGACTATCCCATTCGATGCTAAAAAGTCTGTGAAATGAGGAATCCTCTAAATCTGACCTATAATCATCAGGATCATCGGCGTGATTGTCGAAGAAATTATCATAACCACTGAAAAACTCTTGCCATGGAGAGGGTAGCGATTTGATTGCCTCTGTAGCGATTTTTCCATGAGTACCTCCAGACCAAGCTTGAACGTTCATCAATGTTGATTGCATGGATAGCGTGAGACCTAGAGCGAATAGGAAGGATAAAATGAGTAATTTATTTCTTGTTAACTTTTTTCTTACAAACAAAATGTTCATTTCCTTTTTACTGTAATTTTTCATATTTTTGTACAAAATTAACACATTAAAAGGTGTTAGAAGATGATAAATAGTCCTTATTTTTAAATAATATTGTCGATGAAGATATCTTGTTTATTCAGAGACTAATGTGTGACAACTTTTTACAACCTGTAAAAAAGGGGGATTAGAAGAAATGATTGATTTCTTCAGATTAAATTCCAGTGAGAGCCTCGGAACGACCCTTAAGAACCACACTTGTCACTAAAATCGATATACTCTGGATTGTCATCAAAACAAGTCCGAGTACGGCCGCAAGAGGCGCTCCTAGCCCAATAAGCCCAGAATTATAGATATCATAAATTGTCCAAGTAGATGTAGCATATTGTCCCGGATCAGGAACAAATCCAACAAGTAGGATCGTTGTGCTTACTTCAGCCATACAATAAACAAGTGAAATTAGCCCACCCGCGAATAGGCTAATGGCAACCAGAGGTAATGTAATTTTGGTAATGGTTTTTACTCTTCCAGCTCCTAAATTAAGCGAAGCTTCTTCTAATTGGATATCTGTTTGACTAATTCCCGCATAAGCTGAACGTACTGTAAATGGAAACTTTCGGACAGTATAAGCTAGAATAAGTAAAAGGACAGGTGAGATTGCTGGGTTCATGGATAAATTAATCCCAGTCAATGTCTCAAAAACGAGGTCTATTAACCACATGGGGAAAGCAAAAATCTGTAATAGACTAAAGAGGGCATCTACGCCCGGAATACTCCCATCAAAAAGAATTCCTGGATTACTAAGTACATCACCAAGATATGACATAAACACATCAAAAGTGGTAGGCTCTAGGAGGTTTATTGGGAATGGAAGGGTTTCTTGATAGAAGATGTAGAGATAACCAAATCCTATGACAATACCAGGTATAGCTAAGGGTAAAGTAACAACTGTATCAAGGATTCCTTTTCCTGGAAATTCTTTACGTGCAAGGATATATGCAATCACACTCGCAATAATCACAATTAAGAACGTAGCAAATACAGAGTACCAAAACATGTTAATAATGCTTGTAATTATTTGTGAATAAAGCCCACTAGAGATATCACCGCCTAATCCGACTAAGGTCAGAAATGGATCAAATGTTATTGCATTGGTTCCAGGTTTAGTGATTGCAAATAATAAAGTACCTACATGGGGTATTAATGCAATTGGCATGAATACTAAGAAAAAGAGATAAATGAGTATCTTCTTGACCCAACTGGCGTCTTGAGCTCTAGGCTCACCAACACGCCCCTTACTAATCATGGCATATCTCTTAAGTGAAACAAATTTTCGAATAATTAAGAAACCAATCATTGCTAGTATTACCATGAGTGTAGCTAATGCTGCTGCGACGGGATTAATGACGAAAAACCCTTCAAGCGAGGGAATTTGTAAATTTTTCAAGACGTAAGTTGTCATATATTCAAAGGATAATGCTTGAGATAAACCTTCGAATATTAATGGTGTCCCAAGGTCCTCTAGAGAAAGAATAAAGGTAAGAATAGCTCCTGCTGCAATTCCAGGGGTAGCTAATGGCAAAGTGATTCTTCGTAGAAGAGTCAAACTATTAGCGCCCATATTTTCAGCTTGTTCTTCGAGAGAAGGATCAATATTGACTAAAGATGAATAAGAATTTAAATAGATTAAGGTGTAGAAATGTAGCGATTGAACAAACACAATCCCTAGATTTCCCCCAAAAACGATTTTGAGATTAAATAAAGGAAAGAATATTGTCTCATTTATTATTCCATTAATTCCTAAGAACTTATCAAAACCAATCGTACCAACAAATGGAGGGATGATTAAAGGTAGAAGCATTATAGAGCGTAAGAATGTTTTTCCTGCGAATTTGTATCTCGCCATTACTAGTGCCAGACCTGCTCCAATTATCAGTGAAAGCAAGGTGGTAGCCGTTGCTATAAATAAGGAGTTACCAATTGCTCCTAAATCAGGCCCCTGTAGTATCCACTTGGTACCTATTACTCCTGGAAAATTGGGGTTCTGTTCAAACAAAGGCTCTGCAAAAATCATCTCTGAGAATCCTGCATCGGAGTTGAATGCCCGGCCTCCCCATAATTCTGCTCTTGTGAATACAGTTAAATAATCCTCTCCAAAATATATCATAAAAATCACTAAAAACCCAATAATCCAGATAGAAGTCAATAAGAGTTTGATTCTACGGTTAGTAATGAGTAAGTACAAGGGTGATCTTTCTCTGATGTCATTTTGTTCTGTGACCAGTTCTATCTGAGCTTTTTTGTATCTTCGGGAGATTAACTGGTAGATAATGTAAGGGATTAGAAGATAGAGAATCGTCATTAGAAAAATTAGAAAATTCTCTGAATCAGAGCGTAAATCCAGTGAATTTTGTAAAGAAGCCAATAGAATCAAGATAACAGGGAGAATTAGAAATAAGCCAAAAAATACGTAAGCAAAAATCACAAATCCTACGGTGAGTTTATCAATTCGTTTAAAGCGTTCTTTAATAGTTTCTTTCTGAATTTCGACTGTTCCGTCAACTGTAACCATAATTTGGCACCTTATAGTAGGTTTTGTTATATTCCAAATTGTTGCTTTTCAAGTTTTCTATTGTCTTATGGATTCAGTCTCAGGATAAAATCCTGTTCGTGAAACTCAAAGAAGAGAGAAATTATTAGAGGAAATCCAGATATAAATTCATAGATACCGATCTACAAAAAGAATATTATCCGTACTGTAAAAAAAAAAGAATAGAAGAGAAAATAATTGATTACAGAGTAATCTCTCATTTCTTTCGTTTCTTCTCGAAGATAACCAAGATAGCAAGGAATGGAATGACTGAAAATATCATGAAGCCTGGTGCGGGTTCATATGTAGATGTTGGTATAACAGCTGCCTCATTAAATATTGTAATGGTATCCTCCAGAATAACTGAATTTCCTGAATCGTATCCAACAATCGCTATTACTTTGTGTTCACCATTAGGCAGTAGAGTAGTATTTAACGCCTCTGAAAAACTAGCTAGACTTGCGGTTACTTTGGAAGACCAGAGTATCTTATCAAGAGTCGAGAAGATATAGAATTGGACAAAGCTGGGTGTGAAATCCGCGTCACTTCCAATACTTCCATCGAGACTTGACATATTACCAACAGTTCCACTAGGTACAGTAATTGAATAAGTTGGTGGTGATTTTTGTGCGTTCGCTTGAAAATTCACATAATTCAATTTTTCGGTTCCCATATATTCTGTTGCAATTGTCATCAGGCTATGTGGTCCGTTTGCAAGAGTGGTTGTTGGAATGTCAATTGTAAACGGCGTACTGTTATCGGTGGAAGTGTATACTCCATCCAGATAGAAATCAACTTCTTTTGTCGAATAGAGGTATGTATAGTCAGCGTAATCAACAATCGTCATATTTACGGTAGTATCAGCTAGTAAAACCTCATCTGTAGAGACTCCTGAAATATCTGCTGTATAAGGTGAAAAGTATTCTCCTTCATCATTGTCATCATTTGCTTCGACTCCTGCTTGTGTTTTTGCTGCGGTATAACGTGCTTTTGCCTCACTCAACCACGTTGCTTGTATTTGATCAATTGAAAATGGATTCGCCAAGTAAGCGTTCTGGTAGTCAATACATTCCTCAGGTGTTATTGATGGGGTTGCCATCGCTCTTACTACAGACCTGAATTCAGCTGTTGATATACTACCTTTCCTAAGATAGTCTATTAACGTACTCCACGTATCTACGAGTTCATTGTGGGCGTCATTAATCGTGGATTCGAAGTAGAATGTAAAGGCGTCGTAATTTGCTACCGCTTCAGTTTCATTAAAAGGAATACCGACGTTATTAAGCGCATTATTATAAGCTGCTTCAAGATCAGGCCGAGGATTACCATGGCTTGCTGCATAAGCAAAAGAGTCAGCTCGAATAGGTAATCTGTTGAAACGTTTGTCTAACCACAAAGCTTGGCCTTCTTGAGAGAGAACAAAATTTATGAAAGCTTGGGTTTCATCAAGATCATCACAAGTTGATGCTAGTGCAATTGGATCACCATTGATAATGGATTGTCCTTCGGGGAGAACATATTCACAATTTGGATTTTCTGTCATTGCTTGATAGCCATAAAAATCAATAGTCATGGCTGCAGCTTGAGGACCAGTGATTACTGAATCACGAGTAGGTCCGGATTCACCTGTCATCTTGGAGTTGCCCCCCATCATGGTCATTAGTTGCCATCCCATATCCCACCCAAATGCTTGGGTGATAATTTGATACGCTCGAGTATTACTCGTAGTTTCAGGGGCATTACCCATAGCAACGGCAAATTGTGTACGTCCAAGGAACCAATCAGGACTTGCAAGATCTTGCCAAGTACGGGGCATGGGGAGACCATATTTATCCATATTCGCATGATTAACGGTATATCCGAACGATGATAGCGCTGAAGCGACCCAGAGGTAATCTTCATTTGTGTCTTTCAGATTCATGGGTACTCCTGCGATATTTGCTGGAATTTCATTATCGATTCGATTTATTAAATCAGTGTCACTTACAGGCTTCAATAGTCCTTCATTTGCAATAATCGAGAACACTGTAGGTCCACCACCCCAACAAAAATCAATAGTATAGGTTGTACTTTGTATTGCCTTTGCCCAACCAGCATTTGTTGTAATTTCTAACCAAGTGATATCTACATCAAGTTCTGGATTAGCAGTTCTAAATGCATCTTCAAAAGCATTGTACATTGCTGAATCATGCCTTGTAATCGCTGTTAGCGTTACAGCCGCCTCTTTTGCCTGAGGTTTCGCTGTTACTGGAGCTAATGTCAGAAAAAACATAGCTAATATCAGCATTGGAAATAATAAATTTCGTTTAGGTTTCATATTCTTCAAACATCCATAAGTTGGTGTCGGAATAATATAAACTTTGGATGCTTTTATTTTTTTGTTACAAATCGGTGTATACAAAGAAATGTCTTCTATGTTAAGAAATTTGATTTGGTAAACTTAGAAAACTCATTTTGCAGAAAATAATCATTAAAAGCTGTTAAACGTTTTCAAGAGTGGGTTTTTTTTTAAAACAAATATATTCCCCTCCCCCCGAGAAAGGAATTTCAATCAAAGATTTTCAGGACCAAAAGAATAAAGTAATTCAGGATCGACATGGATAAAGATTTCTTGATTTCTCTTCAATGGTATTTTTTGATCAAAACGATGGATAACTACCTCATTTTTATCTGGTAAAGCAGCTACAATTCTTTCAAATGTCCCAAAGTACATTATTGACCTAATTTTTGCCTTTATTTGATTAAGACTTGAATTTTGAGATCCAGAAACCTCCATCATTTCAGGTCTGACTACGACGGTAGCTATTTGGCCAGTATTAACTCCTTTTCCATATTTTGAGGTTAGCATATGTCGTTCATCACTTCTGGCATCTTTCATTTCAAGAAGAATTTCTCCATTCTGGACAGAGCTAACATTCATATTGAAAGTATTTGCCTCACCAATGAAGGTTGCTACAAAAGCATTCTCCGGATTTTCCCAGATATTACGGGGACTTCCGATCTGTCTCAGGAATCCTCGATCAAGAACTGCAATAATATCAGATATTGAAAGCGCCTCCGCTTGGTCGTGGGTAACATAGATTGCTGTTAAATTCAATTCTTTGACAAGTTCTCTAATTTTTCTTCTGGATTCCACTCTCAGTTTAGCATCAAGATTAGATAATGGTTCATCAAGGAGTAGTATATCTGGATTAACCACTAAAGCTCGTGCCAAAGCAACTCGTTGTTGTTGGCCTCCCGATAACTCATTAGGCATTCTTTTTTCATAATCCTCCATCCGAACTGACCCTAATGCTTCTTTAACAAGATTTTCTCTTTCTTCTATCGGAACTCGTTTGATTTGTAAACCAAATTCTATATTTTTGAAGACAGACATATGTGGCCAAATGGCGTAGTTCTGGAAACACATTGCAGTATTTCTATCTTGTGGAGGAAGGTAGGTAACGTCCCTATCACCAAATAAAATTCTTCCTTTTTCAGGAATGTTAAATCCAGCTATCGTACGCAATATAGTTGATTTTCCGCACCCTGAAGGACCTAGGAGTGTAAGAATTTCTCCCTCTTCAACCGTAAAGGATACGTCATTAACTGCAACGACTTCTCCATCAAATATTTTAGTTAGATTTTCTACTTTGACTTCAACCAAAAGATTTCGCCTTCTTTGCCATATTCAGCTCTTTAAACTGATTTTGCATATATTATGGGGGTGAGATAAAAATCTTTTCGATGATTGAATTTATCTGATAGCAGGTAATCATAAGAGAGATTTTATTCAAAAAATAAATTCTTTACCTACCGCCCAAGTATTTCTTCTTAGAACACGAATTTTAATAAGAGCTCGATGCTATATAATAAAAAAGGGGAAAGGATTGGTAAATATGATGGATTGAATCATTTATTCTTTTTTACATTTTTACCAACCATATATGAGAACACGATTAATGAGATAAGTACTGGTGCAAATGAAAAGCTTGGAGATGTACTTACCGTAGTATCTTCAGTCGTAGTGGTTAATTCTACTGCTGGAGGTAATGCAGTCAAAACTTCCATTACTTCTGTCCAGTTGAAAACTTGGACCCGATAATTGCCTTGATCAGCAACGACTAACCGCTGGTTTGTATGATCAAATGCTAGACCATCAGGTGAATTAAAATAACCAGAAGCACTTCCAAAAGATCCGAACGATTGGAAAAACGTGAGATTCGTGAAAAAAACGGAAATTCTTCCCGCACCTTCATCATTCAGGATAATATTGCCATCAGAATCCAAAACGATCCCTTCGGGATCATCTAGAATTTTCCCAGGACCCGTATTCCCGAATTCCGTGAGTAGTGTAAACGATAAATAATCGAAAATCACTATTTTGTGCGCTGCTTCAGAAGCAACAAGAATTCTAGAGTTGGACTCATCGATTAGAATAGATTCAGGTGCACCCAGTGATGATGCTCCAAATTCAGTTATAAATGATCCATTTCGATGGAAAAGCAGTACCGTATTCCTTTGGGTATCTACAACAAATATCCGATTTTCACTATCGGTAGCGATTCCTTGTGGTTCTTGGAATTCTCCACTGTTTGATCCTTTTGCACCAAATTCATGAATTTGAGTTCCATTTGGATCAAGAATGCGAATTTTTGCCCCAAACATGTCAATGACACAAATTTCCCCTAAGGAATTAATAGCAACCCCCTGAACCTCATTCTGCGATACATCGGAAAATCCAGTTAGATTTTTAACATAATTTCCATCCTTATCAAATACTTGGATTCGTAAATTCAAAGTATCGCCCACATATATGGTTCCATCACTAGAAACCGCCACACCGTCAGGTTCGTCAAACTGCTCGACCTGATTACCTTGCGTACCTCCAATAATAAAAATTGGTTGGATTATTGGGGAAACTATAGATGTAGGATGGCCAAATGTCGGAAATGAAGAATAGCTAAGGACTAATCCAACAACTAAGATAATAAACATGAGTTTTACATGATTCTTTTGTGATTTCATATGAAAATTAAGAAATCCAAATTTATAAATTTTTCTTACCGATTTCACTGCAGAATTACCTGATAAGAAAAATCAAAATTTTAGAAAAAAAAGGAGAGGGAAGTAATATTACTTCCTTTTTCGGACATTAATTAACAGAACGACCCCTAAAATTATACTAACAAGATATATTGAAGCACTACTTGTAGTAGTTGTTTCTGTTGTTGTTGTTTCTGCCTCAACTGGGACATACCAAATCGTAACTACGTCACCCACAGATGGATTTAGAGGAGTCCACCCAGCTCGATCTGATTTCACAGAAGATACTTTGTTAATGACTTTTACAGCCTGGCTCGGATTTGTAACAGCTAGTTTTGTTTTGATTGATGATCCAGCAGCTGAAGGTTCTACGGTTGCTTCGACAAAACCACTCGCTGGAACATTAACTAAAACATTCACATAAGTGTAGCCATCTTTCCGATATTGGTTCTCAATTATACCACCAGTACAGTCATAATCTCCGTTGGGCATCTTAAATGAAATTTTTGCATTTGTAAATGCCTCGCTGTGATCATTGGTTAATCGTCCTACAAGTGTAGAATGTGTTCCATCACTTTCAACTTCTTCCGCACCATCTTTGTAAGTTATTGCTAGTTTACCTAGGGGGTAAGTACCGTCTCCAGTTCCATTTCCCCATGAGTCGAAGGCATCATTGCTTACCTTTATCAGACTAAATCCATGAGGAGCTGAAGTTACTGAAATATACTGTACGCCTTGAAAGATATCACTTCCATCAATTCCGATAGATGAATGGACATAATAATCCACAGCGTGTGTTGTCATATGATCAAGAATTGCTTCTGCTTGATCTATTCGAATACACTGCTCAAACATTTGTGTAGGTATATAAGAAGGAGCAGTTGGTTCCCATGCATCCTTAATCGGATCATGAAGGAAGATTGTTTTCATATTTGCAGAAGAGCCAGAACCTAAGGA
Organism: Candidatus Hodarchaeota archaeon; assembly: GCA_016839785.1. GTDB lineage: Archaea > Asgardarchaeota > Heimdallarchaeia > Hodarchaeales > Hodarchaeaceae > Hodarchaeum. The sequence continues at coordinate 24,060 of JAEOTQ010000223.1, forward strand.
TGAATCTAAAAAGGCAATTTCAGAGACATCAGGGCGATGATCACCAGGATAGATTGAGGTGTAGAAATGATCACCAATCCACCAGTCACGATGTCGTGGACCAACAATTCTTTCAAAGGCACCCATACCCATACCCCAATGAGGCCAGGCTCCTTCGGATCCTTCAAAGCGTTCCCGATGGCCTGTAGCCATATATTGAGGTACGGAAAGGAATTCTTGTAAGTAGTCACGATATAAACGAAAAGTTGGTTCGTCACCCGAAGAAGAGATCGAACCAAGATTAACAGTAAACAGTGGATTCACAATCGAAATATCAGACATGATTTGATTAAGGTTGAAAGCGCCTCGTCCACCACTAGGATCAATTTCTTGATCTCCAAAAATCACAATGGTGTAGTCAGTAGGAATACTTGGTTCAATACGCAGAGAATGGGGTTCAAAATCGGAACGAACTTTACCTCCATGGGTTGTATAAAGCGTTAGATCATACAATCCAACCTGAAGACTTGGTAATGTAAATGTAACATTCCAATCCGTGCCCACATTTTCCGAAGATATTTCCGACAAAGAAATCGGAGTTTCTAGCATACCTGTTATATTCAACTTCCAATTTGTAGTTGAAACAGGGCCGTTAGCTTTAACAACAAGCGTACTAGCGCTCGTGGTGATTCTTGGTGTACACATGTTTGGATCTATCAGCTGGATACGATAATCTTTATATTCTGGATTAATAGACCAGTAGGCGAGATCATTCCTATCGGTTGTAGTTCCTGAACTAAAAAGCATCCTTAATTGATCTGGGAGATCATTTGCCCATGTTATTTCAGTTTCCCAAATGCCAGAACTATTTTTGGTCAATGGTAGTTTTATAAAGCGACCTTGGAACCCCTGTCCAATCGTATCAGTAGACCAAAGTTGAGTTATTGGTACTACGTTATCACTGCCTTCAATTGATTGGGCTAATTCCACATCAATGCTTGTCACGTTATTGGGGATAGGACCATCCACCAATGGACTACTTGATGCAGGTTGAAAGTTCAAAAAAAATATTATTACTAAAAACGTTATGATTTTTCTATCTCTCAAATTTACACTTCCTTTTCATAATAAATATGGGGTAAACCATATATTGAAAATTCTGATAAGTGTTTTCCACCAAATAATATGTCACTATAAAAGATGTAAAATATTGGTGATCAAGGTGATAGATATGAAGGAGAATTAGGAATGTCGGTTCGAAGAGCATTAGGCTGATATTTTTGAGAATCACCTAAAAAAAACTTGTTCAGATCCAATACAGAGGGAAAATGAGATTCTAGAAGCAATCGAGAAAAATATTTAATCTCAAATCACAAAAAAGGTCAAAAAAATAAATAAAAAAATAAAAAGGGATAGGAAAAAAGTTTCCTTATTTCCTTCGTCGAGCTATTGCGGGGATGATTGCCAGAGCAATGAAAACAGTCATGATTTCAAACCCAGGAGCACCCATACTGAGTTTTCCTGAAAACCAATCGAGAATATTGTGAGTCATTTCAGGATTCTGCAATGCAGTATTGTTTCGATATCGGGTTGCAATATCAAACATATTTTTGTAATCAGCGAATATAGATTCCCCTGTTAGCACTAATTTATTTTTACTATCAGTTAAATCCCATTCACAGGCTGCCATTGGAATTGATTCGTTTACACCAACTGCGTAACCTTCCCAATATGCATCGTCATCAAAGTCTTGATCAGCAACCGCACCAGTTGAAGAAGTTTTGATTAACCATTGATAATCATGATCATCAAATTCTTTATCCATAACACCTGTAACATTCCGACCTGTGCCTGTGTAGCTTTTGTATGCAACCACATTGGCTGGTCCATGCATTGAGATATTCTCGACACCTTTCATGATGTATTTCGCTGGATTGTCGTCCAGATTTGGAACACTAGCGACTACTCGATATCCAGACCCATCATTCATTACTTCATCATTCACTGCATCATCTTGAATGAAGATATGCCCACCAACTGCCATGACGACATCATTAACACCTACGTGGGTAGTGTTAAGTCCATGAGGATACCAATATCCACCATAATCAGATTCACCGACAACCCAAAGGCCTCTGTCTGATTCTGCTCCAAACCATGTGTTTATAACAGCAACTTCTGCTGTTAAGACGTAGTCAGGGGCATTAACAATGAGAATGTCAATCCCTTCAAGAACGGTTGCGTTTAATCCTGTTTCCAGGGTGTTTATATCATAACCCCAGTCTGTTGCATTACCTTTGAGGGCTTCGACCTCAACATGGTAACCGCCATTGGATGTCCATACTAATACTTGAACATTGTCTGCCGCTTGAGCTTGAAAAGAAGAGAGGGCAGCGAGCATTAGTAAAGCCATGCTAAATATAACTGCTGTTTTTTTCATTTTATTTACACTTCCACATTAACAAGAATTTGTTGTGAAATTGTGAAATGCCATTTAGACACTCGTACAGACTCCCTAGTTCCCTCTTTATAATCTTTTCGAAGATCTTGCTTTATATACCAAGTTTTAGTTCTTTATTCGAGTTAATTGAGTTTCAGAATTCTCAGTTAAAGAAGAAATTTGCTATTAATCTCAAATTTCGGCAATATCTGTGAATTTTTCTCACATAAACTGGCAACTTAAGCGTCATTACAATCCATAATTCAATTTCCTTGCTTTAACTTGAATACAAAATCAAAATTCCATGGAAAAGCGAAACAATAGGGGATAGTAGATAACCAATCTATCAGACGGTTCAAAGACATTTTAAACTATTGATATTTTTATGATTTAATTCATGGAGGTGAATATACAAATGAACAAAAAAATGATATTCTATTTAACTGCACTCTTTACTTTTTTATTGCTCACAATTCAAATTACTCCAATTTCAAGTTCAACTAGTCGAATCTTAGCGGCTGATTGGGATCCTATCACTCCTGATATAGGTGATACGGTAACTATCACCTACGATCCTGCGGTTGGAACTTTACCAGAAGCTGCGGCATCAATTTCTCTCCTTTGGGGAATGTTTGTCGAACATAGTAATGATATCGTCATTCCCAGCCCTGAAATGTGGCCTGCAGGAACTACCCAACCTACCATAACAGGTTTACCCATGGGGAGGTTCATTGAGTCTCCAATGACCGAAGTTGGTGATGTTTGGGAAGTATCATTTACTGTCAATGAAATGGCTGAATATTTCAAAATTCAATTTACAGATGGATCAGATCGAGATAATAATGGTGGAAGTTACTGGATCATTAATACACAGATGAAGACAGATAGATTGCAAGTACTTTCTCCCACTTTTGGCACTCCTGCATTTTTAGAACAAGGTACTTCACTTCCATTACTTATTAAAGCGCCTGACACTGCTACAAGTTGGCAGGTCACTTTAACTCGTGATTTAACAACTGTTGATTTGACGGTTAGTGGGGAGACATTTAGTGATGGAAAATGGTCAATGAACGCTGGTAATGATACTAATTTAGCAGCTGGATTATATGACTTGACAGTAAGTGCGACAATCTCCGCCAAAACGCGTACTAATATTCAAGACCATGCGGTAAGTGTAATCCCCAAATTTAAGGAAAATTTCACTTTTATTCAAATTTCCGATCCTCAAATCTTTCCCGATGGATCAGGGGCACAATCTGGACTAGGAAATGTCAATGATACATTTGATCTCCTTGATGCTAGTAATGCTGAATACATCGTATGTACAGGTGATATAACCGAATGGACTGATGATGTATCTCACAGAAACTTCAAGAATTGGGCGATCGACCGTGTTGACAAACCAATGTTCCTTCTCCCTGGGAATCATGATGAATTTGAAGGCACAGGCGATACCAGCATTGATACATTGTTTGGTGGAGGCCAAGGTACATTCGAAAAGATAATTGGTCCAGTGAATCACGCGTGGAGTTATGGCAATGTAAGCCATGTGTACATCTTTTCTGACGATCGAAATGTCGATCCTTCCATTTTATCCTGGGCTGAGGCTGAAATGGCTAAGGATTATTTCCAAAATAGTGTAACACGGATATTGATGGCTCATCATCCGTTAGATGCTTCATACGCATCAGAAACAGTTGTCGGTTCGGAGCTGCCACGAATTTTAAACGATCTACAGACATATAACGTTACACATTATCTTCATGGACATCTTCATGGACACCCCGAGTTGTATAGTGGATATTATCATCTACTAGACGGTGTACATCATATCTGTGCTCCTCAAACTTATCCATTTACTGATAGTATGAGCGTTGGAGGACATATTGAGTTTACAGTCACACAAGGAAATATTACGGCTTGGACACAGTATATCGATGGCACAGTCGTAAAATTAGTTGAACCAGTAGAAGCAACAACACCCGAAGAAACAACAACTACAACCGAAGAAGGTGGAGCCCCAGGATTTTCGTTGTTTGTCACACTTATGGGAATTCCCGTGATTGTGTTGTTAAAACAAAGGAAAAGAAAATAACTCCAAAAAAGGGTTGCTGATTTCTCAACCCCCATTTTCTCATTTTTCTAAATTTATCGTCGGGATTAGAAATGTTGAAAGCTTACTACATCATTCTTAGTTTATTATTTGTTCCCACAATTATCGTTTTACAACCGAAATCAATATTTCTGCATCAGAATATTGAGATACTTCCAGTATTAACATGTTCGGATGTTAATCAAGTGACGTGGCCCTCTATGGCAATTCCTACAACAATTACTAATGGTAGTACGTTAGATATTCGCTTTCGAAGCAACAATACCATGGAACCTACGGAAGTCAGAATTTTCAATTACTTCATAAATTACACTATACCAATCTTGTATACTAAGAACACGGGAAATTCAAATGAAAAAATTTCAACTATTAACCTCCCAGTAGATATTGAGCCATTTCTTTATAGTTTTGAACTGATCTATTCTAACGGGGATAAACTTGAATCTCTGAACTCTTTACTTGTCCGAAGAAGTGATTACTTTGAACAGGATCAATCCTATTCATTTATTCAAATTACGGATATCCATATTGATGGATCTGAAGAGAGATACCAACAGGTAGTCCAGCTGTTTACAGAAATAAATTTGATTAAACCAGATTTTCTGATTTTTACGGGAGATCTCGTAGATGGTCTAGCCACTGATAAAAATGGTGATATGGTGACTGCAGCTATACAGTACCCTCAAGGAATTGAACTATTAAAATTACTCAATATTCCAGTTTTGGTTGTTAATGGAAATCACGATTTTCAAACGAATCAATGGCAGGATGGGAATCTTCTATGGGAAGAATATTTAGGCCCCCTAGAAAACCTCGTTGTGTTTTCTTTCAACAATGATACATTCGTTGGGACCAATCTATTTGGTGAGAATGGACTTTCAGTCGATCAATTGACTAAGATTGATGAGGCATTTGAAAATTCGTCCGATCTTAGAATATTTTTTGCCCATACCGACTATAAGAATCAATTTCCAGCTTTATACACAAGAAATTCTGTAGATCTCTCACTTCTTGGTCATACTCATAGTAGTTCTGAAAATACGATTTTTAATACAACAGAAATCATCACGGATAATAGTATCACTCTTATTGATACAGAACCCGGCCACTACAAACTTTTCAGTATTTCTGAGTCGAAAAAAATCACCATCCAAGAAATAGAGGTCAATAAATTATATTCGAATGTTGTATGGGAAAGTGAAAACGATACTAGTCTGACAATCAATATTTCATTAAAGAATTATCATGATTTCCCCTTTGAGACAGTAACTGAAACAGTGGTTATCCCTAGTGATTGGAGTGAAAATTTAATTACTGGTGCGGTCGATAACTGCCTGTATTTCAATGGAAGTCATACGATATTGATTACTCAATTCAATATAGAAGGGGTTACTGAATCCAATTGCACATTGAACCTGGCATCCCCCCCATCTGCATGCGAGTGGATTTTTTCATCTACACCTATAGATATAATAGATAATCCAACTGGGCCTAGTGATTCTATTAATTCAACCACTACTAAAGCTAAAGCTGGCATATCATTGTTGGATATGATTTATCTTGTTTTTTCGACTTTTATTTTAATTAAGATTTATAAAAGTAAATAAGAAGAGATAGCCAGTCTTAAATTTGATCCTAATCCCAGGATCAGAACCGAAAGATAAGGTAGAATGATGGTTTGATTTTGCCATCATCAATTTTCGATTATTTCTTCTTTGCACCTATAACTAGAGCACCGATGACTAATACACCTAAAAATCCTGGAGCTTGGCCAGTTGTTGTTGTTGTCGTAGAATCACTAGGTGGTTTGGGATAAGATATCGTAGGTACCGTTGGCATTTTATATGGGAATCTACCAGTTTCATTTAATCGTTTAATTACCTCGTTGACAAGTACCATATCACCCATGTATAAATCATCTTTTGGGATATAGACAACAATACGTCGATTGAAAAATGCATCGGTCCACCAACCAGGATCATCACTGATGTCATCAGAAAATACATAATTAAAAGTTGAGGATAAACCAAAAGTAGTGGTAATTTCTGGAGTTTTCGCATCACATCCACCATAGAAGGGGAATTTTATGGCTAGATTTCCCCCTCCTTGAATAAATCCTTCATCTGCAATTTCAAAACCATCGAATGGATATTCTCTTAGATCCCAAATTCGTGGATAGTCGGTATAGATATACCAAGGAGGATGTGCTAATACGATTGGACTTCCTTGATCATGAAATTGCTGGATCCTTGTGTATGGATCAGGAGAAGGATCAATGGTTGATGTTAATCCCCAACCAGTGGTATGCCATTGAGTTTTTGTTGCCTCTTCCCCGTCAATTACATGAATAGGGATGGAGTTGTATTCAAAAAATTCCCGTAGAATCGGGCCACCCGCAATGGTATTGTAATCGGTTACTACCACGAATTCATAACCCATGGCAAGAGCGGAATTAGCAAAATCCGAATAATAAGTTGGTGTTCTACTCTCTAATGTATGTACATGGGCAAGTCCAGTGTACATAATAAGATTTTCTAAATAAGTTTGATTGATTGGATTATTGAAACCCGTATCAACTTTTATCGGAGTTATTTGCCCTACTAGTTTTTCTGGACGGTACGATAACCAGTTAAAAATATTATAGATATACTGATAATGATGAGTATGATTATTCCAGTTTGAATCAAAATTAGCAGTTGCAGAAATAAATTCAAGAAGGGGGTCTGTTGATCCGAGAAAAACTGCTCTATTCGTTGAGTCATTCCAAACCAAAGAATTCGCATACCCATTTTTATTTGTACTAATTGCTTGAGTGGGGGTACTTAGTCCAGCAGAAATTTGCGCTCCGCGTTGATATAACTGATTTAATTTGTAAGTCAGTGGATGAGTAGGAAGAGATGAATCTAATCCTATAGCAGCATCTGCCTGAGACAAACTGTTGTTGAAATTGATGTCCAGATTCATTTCGCTTAAAATTCTATTAAGCTCAGTATTACTCAACCCCTTCTCCCCAAATGGCAATGATCCCACAAATAATATACTCCCTCCATTCTCCCAGTACTTCTTAACTGCTTGAATTTCAGAAGCGGAATAAGGAATATTGGAATCAGGGTGTGTTATGACTAAAACATTAACATCAGCTAAAACTGAATCATTAATTGTTTACCACAATAAAGTTGTCACATTAAATTCCTGAGTTCCTTCTAAAAATCCTCCCATTGGCGAGGTTTTTGCTGGGATATATACTTCATTTCCATGCGATACATCAACCAATATTTGGCTAGGTGTAAATGCCATCGTTTTAAACCCAGTTTCAATGTTGTGATCATTTTCTTGTTGATCAACAAGCACACCTTTGGAATTTTCAATTGAACTCCAAGACATTAATAGAATAAGCACGAAATTTAAGATTAGAGCCATTTTTACATTTTTTTTCATCTTTATTCCTTCTACACCAAGAAAAACTCTGAATCATTTATCAGTTAACCTTAGAATATAATTTTTCCGTTTATGTTTAGAATTTATTATGGGAATTTCTTTTCTTTATTAGCAGATAAATGTCGATATATTCTAACAGCGTTGTCATCAGTTTTAGAGAGATAAAAATAGTAAATTGGGTAATTTAATTCCTTAACGAATAATTATGGAGCTTTTGATACACTGATCCATCGATTTCCAAGGGTATTAAAAAATAAAAGATAAAAAAGGACTCAAGATAATCAGGATTCCCCTTTTCTCCTCAGTCCAAATAATGCGATGAGAGATGCTAGGGAAATTATGGCAAAGCTATTAAATGATAAACCATTTTTTGAAGTGGAAACAGATGTAGCAGTGTTATAACTGGATGTCGAAAAAGCACTAGCTCGAATGGATTTATTACTCATCCCTAATTCATTTATTGCTGTTATAAAATAGCTCATATTCTTATCAGGTGATATATTGGTATCTATGAAGCTGGTACTCTGCGGGGGAGCTATAAATGCTTTAGTTCCTGTGGGATAAATATGTATCAATTCGTATCCTGATAAAGGAAAGAGATAAGCACGATATAAGCGGTATCCAATTAGCTCTAAGCCTCCATTTTCTGGTATAGTCCAATGTAGAGTTATATTATCAATCCCACCAACTGCAGTTAGTACTGGAGGGTCAGGAATTGTACATATTCCATAGGTTGAATTAATAATCAATAAATTTGATCTTAATCCCTCATTACTACTATTATCTGTTGCTGAGACATTATAACGATAAAAAATATTTGGGATAATCGTTGTATCACGATAAGAATTACTTGTTGTCTGATTTATTTCGAGATTATTACGATAAATTGTGTAGTAAGAAAAATCTTGTTCTGTTGTTAGATTCCAAGTGAAATCAATGGTAGTTTCATTAATGAATTTCCCGTTAAGATTAGTAACTTTACTGGGAGGCCGAAGATCTGCAATCTCAGGTTCCATATTAAAAAATGCATTTACTGGATAATGATCTGATCCAATCTTGCCAGATTTCGTACTAGCTACAGTTGAATTGATAAGTTTATCAAAAAAGTAATCATTTGCAAAAATATAATCAATCCGACTTTGATATTGCCAATCTTCGTACGTGTAACCTTTATCAGACGGGTTTAGCTCGCGAAATACATCTACCCAAGTATGGATCGTCGAAGCCTGTGGATTTGAGGAATCTAAGAGCATGGAGATTGGCCCATCACCTAAATTTGGTTCACTTCCTGCTAGATCTCCAGTATCAAAAGGTGAATACGAATTGAAATCTCCTCCGTATATGATAGGAACCGACCCTAAGCTATCAAAATAATTAATGATTCCTTCCTGTTCATCCCTTCTTAACTTGCCTTCATTTGCTTTGGGTTCTATGTACCCTCGAACATCACCACAACATTTTAAGTGGATTCCGCCAACATGGACATTTACACCGGCTATATCAATGACCACATCAAGAAAGTGATAATACGGTAAATATTCACTCCCATCATCCAATGTTAATGTGCGTTTTTCTATTGTGTCAACTATAGGAAAACGACTGATAACTGCCTGTCCCTCACTCGCTCTTTCTTGACCATGCAATGTGTATCCAATATAAGGTTCTTCGTCGCTAAAATGACTATTTAAATCACTAATGGCTTCATTTAACATTTTATCATTATCTCTGCCCCATAGGCCTGTTTCAACAGCAATAATTAAATCAGCATTCTCCTCTTTTGCTACCTGTAACCATCGACCGTCAGGACCACTATCTTGGACATTATAAACCA
>JAEOTQ010000224.1 GCA_016839785.1 Candidatus Hodarchaeota archaeon
GATGCTGAAATGGGTAAATTTCTAAATCTACCTACTCATGCCTATATGAGTTTAAGTGATGCCAAAATTCCTGATGCACAGGCTGGATTGGAGGCTGGGATGGGCGCGTTGTTGGCTGGATTGACTGGAATTAACATGATTTCTGGCCCAGGAATGCTCGATTTTGAATCCTGTCAATCAATTGAAAAATTACTGATTGATAATGAAATCGCAGGTATGGTTAAACGATTCTTAAAAGGTATCCATGATTATGGTTCTCCATTTGCAGAAGATATCCTAAAAGATTATGACGATACAAATGAGTTATTATCTCATCCTTCTACTCTTAAACTTTTCCGCAAAGAGCTTTTCTTACCAAGCCCTATTCTTGCTCGGATGACTCGTGACGAATGGAAGAAAACAGGTTCTCTTTCTTCAAGGCAAAGAGCAAAAGAGGAAATTTCAGGTATTTTAGCTCAACCACCAGTTAAATCACTTGATAGTTTGACAGCTGGCGAATTGGATCACATTTCCTCTAGCTATCTTTGAAAATGCTTAATAGGGTTTTAGTATATCCATTTCTTTCTCTTTTTCACCTTGTAAAAGATCATTATTCCTAATCCGACCAGCACGAATGGTAAATTCAAGAATGATGCTTTTGATTCAGTTGTGGTTGACTCTGAAATAGGATTGACTAAAGATTTCAGAATAAATGATTCAATAAGTTTTAATGGGCTGTATGTCGGGGTGGGGAAGGAATGGTAATTGCTCGAAGTCGTTACAACAACTAGGCTTGCACTAGGTTTGACCATTATGTGTTGTCCTCCGAGTCCCCAAGCAAGAATATAATTCAATTCGTCTTCAATCCACCATTGGTATCCGTAACCCAAAGTGTTACTGTGATCTTGGAATGATTCCTCGATCCATGCTTCTGGGACAATTTGAGTAGAATTCCAAAGTCCATTATTCAAACAAAGGTATCCAATCTTTACCATGTCTAAAGGGCGTAACCATAAACCAGTTCCTCCCATTGTTATTCCCAAGGGAGACTTCCACCATACATATTCAGTTATATTTAAGGGTCCAAATAGATATTGTAGTGCAAACTCTTCGGAAGTCATTCCTGTCTTATTCTGGATAATGGCAGAGAGAAGAAGGGAATCACCATTACTGTAAAGAAAATTTGTCCCAGGAGTATGTTCCATTGGCTTATCCAGGACAAATTGAACGTAATCAAGACTAAGGTACATTTGAACCCAATCATTCTCATGATTATATGGCCAGCTTAGAGGCCAGTTCGAAATATCCGCAGTATGATTCGTAAAGAGGTCATAATCAAAGATATCAATAGTGTCGTTATAATGGGCAAGACTGCCTTGATTCCATTGAATCCCACTTTGCATTTTCAACAGATGACGAATTGTTATTGCTTGCTTCTTAGCATCTACATTTGAAAAAGTTCGGTTGGCAAAAATTTCTAGTACTGGTTGATCTAGATTTGGAATAAAACCTGTGGCCTTAGCAATTCCGATCAATAACCCAATCACAGATTTTGTGACACTAAACATCTGATGAATGTTTGAAAAGTTATAATAGTTGAAGTATTCCTCATAGACTAAATAACCATTCCTAATAATTGTCATACTGTCGATTCCTAGCTCTTGTTCAATGATCAAGTCATACATACTGTTAAGCTTTGTTGAATTCATTCCCTGATCTTCAGGGGTGGATTGACGCCAACCATTGGTTGGAAAATACGGTGTTTCAGCCTTTAAAGAACTTTGTACCATTCCCCCAGAGAAAGTTATGGAAAATATTAGTAAAATCATACCGTTAGTCAAAAATTTCAGTTTTTTTGTCGTTATTATCCCATCCTTGATAATTATGAAATCGAAACCTCGAACTCCTATGAAATGGTTAAAGACAGATATAAAATTATGCATGAATTCATTAAATCAAATCCCTCTTGATATTTATGATTAGAGCAAAGATGTATGAGTGGGTCCTATTTTGATACATAGAAGAAACTATGAGAAGATTTCACTTCGGGAGAAAGATATAGTTTACTATCTTCAACGTACTGGAAAATCTTCCACTAAATCCACTCGAAAAGCTCTTACATCGGATTTAAAGGTACAGATCGATCGAATGGAAAAAATCGCCCACAAGTTATTCGAGCCAAAAGGGATTTTCAAGATTTACCGAGCTGCAGAGCTTCCCATCCGAGAATGCTTCGCTGAAGCTGCGAGTATCGCGTTGGCTATTGTAACAATTGGTTCATCTTTACCCTTTGAAGCGAATAGATTGATGAATTCAGGTAACTATGTAGACGGTGTTATTTTAGATGCGTTTGGTTCCGCTGCTGTAGAACAGGTGGCTGATCAAGTTAATAACGAGATCAATGAGATGGTAATACATCAGAATCTTGAATATTCAAAACGATATAGTCCTGGATATTGTCAGTGGGGAGTTCAGGATCAAAAAGTCATTTTTCGAAAGCTACCTGGAGAGGAGATTGGTGTAACATTATCTGATGGATTTATGATGAATCCCATTAAATCTGTATCTTTTGCCATTAATATAGGCAAGAATATAAAGAAATCCAGATGGGAACTGCGTTGTAAATCGTGTGAGGATCGAGGACAATGTACTTATCGAATGTATTGACTCAAGAATGTCTATAGTTTTATAAACGAATATCGTTTGGTGATTCTAAAATTTCTCTCGTGAAGTATATGATAAAACGAGAAGATAAATACCGAAGAAAAATCTTTTCAGGAACTTTAATCCTCTTTTTAGTGGGTTTCGGGTTAACTAACGCCCAAATAATAAAACCAGACTCATTAATTCCAAATTTTAAATTAAAAATGCAAAGTTATGTTGTCCATGATCCCATTAATATTAACCATGATAATGAACTAGCTGTTATAGCAAGTAGCGGAACTGGTACAGTCGATGATCCTTTTATTATTGCTGGTTGGAACATCAGTAACGCTCAAGAGTATGGGATCGTCATTTCGGGGACGACAAAGCATTTTATAGTAGAGAATTGTTGGATTAATAGCTCAAAAAATCATAGGATTTTTGTGGATGATGTAACTACAGGAACGAGTACAATTATCAATAACACCTGCACTAACAATGATAAGTCTGGTATCCGCTTTTGGGCTTCTAGTTCTTCCACTCTAGCCAACAACACTTGTACCGGCAACGGAGAAAATGGTATATCTATTGGGGGTTCTGGTGATTCAACTATAGCTAATAACACTTGCACTAACAATGTTACAGTTGGTATTTCCATGGGAATGGCTCTTGGGCCTTCTGAATATAATTTTCTTGTTTGGAATAGGCTGGTTGGGAATGGAGATTACGGGCTTTATTCATCCATGGGTTCGGACAATAATTCCATTCACCACAATTCTTTTATCGCGAATGGGAAGCATAACTCGCAAGCGTATGATGATGGTTTGAACAATCAATGGTATGATGAAATAGTACTGGAGGGGAATTACTGGTCAGATTACTCTGGTAATGGTAATTATGTTATTGAGGGTTCAGCTGGAGCAAGTGATCCCTTTCCCATGCTTGCTCCCTCTACATATTCCAAGGAGACTGATCCTATTGATCTCTCACTGTTAATGAGAATTGGATTATTTTTGTCGATTATTGGATTATTTACTCTGCTTTTCATCAGAAATAGAAGAAGCTTTTGATTATCAACTCAATAATTCATCATTTAAGCAAGAAGAGTAATTCGTCATAATTGTTTTAGAATCGTTTAAATCCCTCTTAGGTGAACAATTTGGATAGTAGCGACTCCTTGAACACCATGTGTGATGTTTTAATTATTGGATCGGGAATTGCTGGATTATCGATGGCACTTAAAGTTGCTAATATCGGTAAAGTGATTGTCCTAACAAAGACGAATCTTACAGAATGTGCTACCATATTAGCTCAGGCAGGTATTAGTGCAGTCCTATCTAGTAACGATTCTTTTGATACTCATATTCGAGATACAGTAAATGTGGGAGATGGACTGTGTCATCAAGATGTCGTTGAAAAAATAGTGTCTGCTGCCCCTGAACGTATCGAAGAGCTTGTCAAATGGGGTGTTCAATTCTCTAAACAGGATAATGACCAGTATGACTTAGGATTGGAAGCTGGGCATTCCTACCGCCGAGTAGTTCATTCCAAAGACATTACAGGGGCGAATATTCAAAAAGCGCTTGTAAATCGTGTATTAGAAGATTCTCGAATCACTGTACTTGAGAATCATATTGCTATTAATCTGAAAGTAAGAGCTGGTAGATGTTTAGGTGCGTATGTATTAGATAAGAATCAGGATCGTGTCAAGAATTTCGCAGCTAAAGTCACAGTACTAGCCACAGGGGGTTTGGGGAAAGCATTCCTTTATACTAGTAATCCTGATATTTCAAGTGGAGACGGAATTGCAATGGCATATCGTGCTGGTGCCACGGTTATGAATATGGAGTTTATTCAATTCCATCCTACCCTACTATATCATCCACATGCCAAATCCTTTTTGATTTCAGAGGCACTAAGAGGAGAAGGAGCTAAACTCATTGATGAAACAGGTTCTCGCTTTATGCCTTCTTATGATTCTCGATTGGAGCTAGCTCCTAGGGATGTCGTTGCTAGAGCAATAGATTCGGAGCTTAAACGTTCTGGGAATGATTGTCTATTTCTAGATATTTCTTTCAAAGACTCTGACTTTATCAAGAACCGATTTCCAGGTATTTTTACCAAATGTTTTGAGCTAGGTATTGATATTACTAAAGAGCCGATACCTATTGTACCAGCAGCTCATTATGCTATTGGGGGGGTGAAAACCTCAGTATCTGGTCAAACAGACATTCCTGGACTATTAGCGATAGGAGAAACAGCTTGTACGGGTTTTCATGGAGCTAATCGTCTTGCTTCCAATTCATTACTTGAATCTAGTGTGATGGCCCATTATGCCGCGCAAGAATGTCGCAACCTTCTGACCAAAGGGAATCATGTCTGTTCTTTTTCCCCTTGGCACTCTGGCGATGCAGTGGACAGTGATGAATCTGTAGTAGTTTCGCAAAATTGGATGGAGCTCAGACTACTCATGTGGAACTACGTTGGAGTTGTTAGATCCGATAAGCGTTTTCGTCGTGCTCAACAACGTATCCACCTACTACAAGATGAGATAAATCAATATTACTGGAATTTTCATCTCACCTCAGATTTGATTGAACTACGAAATCTAGCCGATGTCGCCCAAATGATTATCAATGCGGGTTTTCATCGTAAAGAAAGTCGTGGTGTCCATTATACTATTGATTATCCGACGAAACGAAAAACTTCTAAGGATACATTACTCCGAAAATCTGTTAGAAGTGAAATTTTCAATTCTTCTAAATGTGACTGAAGCTTAAGCATGAATGGAAATGTATCTGGTTTGATTGCTTTCTTCTGAAGTAACCAAATCTTAGCTCCTAAAGAATTAAAAAACCTCAACAGAGGACTAGAATGTGTAGATCACTTCAACGAGAGACATTTTTATTTACATACAAATTTCTCCTTGTTCTTCAACCTCTTCTACAGCAATATCTTAACAAAAGGATAGAACTTATAATGTCAATGGAAGAATTACTAACTCTAGAAAATTATCCAGACCTATCTAAACCATGGAATAGCCCTTGCTTGATTTGTGATCATTTAGAACGATGTGGAGTCGGCCAAGAATTTAATCCCATTGGTTGTCCTTGGTTGAATAATTACATTACTTTACTGCTAGACTAAATCACTTAGGTTCTTAATATCTCTGTTTCATTATCATTAGTTCTTAGAGAAATACGATCGAGTTTTTTTACCAATGGTTTTGCAAGTACCTCCTGGTAGAATGTCTAAGACTGATTGAGACGCAAGAAAATCGTAAGGAAATCCCAGATCATTTTCATTCACTTCATTCAATGATTTTAGTTGAGAAGTTTTTCAGAGAATATTAAACGTGAAAAGAACGTTTGTTTAATATTCAGCTAATGTACCACTTCTTTTAGCGGTTGTTACTGTCCTTCGAAAGAACATTATACCCAATAATGGAAAAACAATCGCAAAGAAGGTAACAATACCAAATTCTAGTTCATATGATAGAAGTTCAGGAGGAATTCCAATCAAAGTCGACCGAAAAAGATCAACACAGTACGAAAGGGGGATTAGACGTGATACAATTAAGACAATATCTGGCAAAGCGGAGAAAGGAAAGAACATTGCACACACAATCATAAAGAAAAATTGTAAGAAATTTGTTAAGGTATTCATAGATTCTTTATATTGTAAGGCCAGTCCTGCAAACCCGAAGGAAAACCCAAAACAGACAAAGAGACTAAGTACTAGAATAATCATTCCGAGAAACACATTCTGAACTGGTAATTTTCCAAATACAATTGACATGAAGATAAAAGCAATAGCTACGTTTAGACTTGTCCAAATCACATTTGAAAGGATACGTGATACTAAAGTAGAGAAATAACTGATAGGAGACATGAAGAGTGACTCCAATGTGCCTTGATACTGCTCTTCACGTAAAGAGTTTCCAATATCCCAGAGGGCTGTTGAAAAGAACATGAAGAGAATGAAAGAATAAAACATAATTCCTACTCCAAAGCTTTCCTGGTCAGGTGGAGCTAATACCATAGCAGCTACTGTGAAAACAAACATGATTACCATGATTTGAACGAAACTGAGGACAAACGAGAATTTATAACGAGTAAGGACAGTAAATTCTTTCTTTGTCATAGCCCAAAATTGACTCCACCATGCTTTCCTTCCATGTATCCGATTTTGTTCAGCTGTAGCTAATACCATAATGCTTCTTTCCTAAAATTGTCCTATTCCTTCAGCTCTTTTACTTCGTGACTCTGTTCTTGAGAAGATTAGATAACCTATCAAAGGACAGGTTATTGCGAAAATAAATAAAATGCCTAGATGTCCATACATATTCACAAAAAACCAATCTAATCCCATTAATGCCGCCTGGATGTTATAGTTAAGCCAAAAACCTGGAAAAAGGTAAGAAACAATTTGAAAAGTAATTGGTAACACAGTTATTGGAAAGAACACTCCCATAAATGCTCCTACAATCCATTGTAGTGTATTAAGTAAGCTATTAGCTTGTTTGACCTTTAGAACCAATGCTCCTAAGAGAAAAGATAACCCATAGATCGGAACCAACCCAAACAGAAGAATGGCCAATGCTAATAGTACTTGTCCCTGAAATGGATTGATCGAAAA
Source organism: Candidatus Hodarchaeota archaeon (assembly GCA_016839785.1). Classification (GTDB taxonomy): domain Archaea; phylum Asgardarchaeota; class Heimdallarchaeia; order Hodarchaeales; family Hodarchaeaceae; genus Hodarchaeum. Next base: position 7,261 of record JAEOTQ010000224.1, read on the forward strand.
TAGAAGACACCCGAATAAATATCCCCCCAGAAATGTAATAACCGATCGTAATTGCACATAAAGAGTTAGGCCGACAAGAATTGAAATTTGGTGGGCTGGAGACATGAATAAGGCCTCTAGAGTACCAAGAGTTTGCTCTCGTCTAATAAAGAACCCGAATAACCATAACGAAGTCGTTACTGTAGAGAATACATTTGCTCCAATAATAATAAAGGCCACATAGTTGGCGCCTGTTAAACCTGTATTCTGTTCGAAATTAGCGGATGCAGCTGAAATTGAACCAGATAATGCTTGTCCTAAAAGAATTGGCATAGCGGCTAACAGTACAGGGGTCAATATATCCATAAATAACACGCCTTTATAACGGGAAAAAGTCTTTAATCGTACTACAAATGTTCCCCACACCACTCCCCAATGACTTTTGAGTGTCATCTTCTGAATTGGAGCATACATTACTAATCGCTTCCAGTTTTTGTTTTAATTACCTGACTTGTATCATCCATTAATGAGCGACCTGTAATATTAACAAAAACATCCTCAAGGGTCGTTTCCTTCTTGTCAATATTGCGAATGATTGCACCATTTGTCGTTAATGTGGATATAATCTCTGGTAAATTCTGATGACTATTTTCACAGGTAATATTCAAGTAGGGTCTTTTCTCAGTAGATCCATTATTCATCTGTTTGACAAGAATTTGAGTAGACATGACTCCTGGCGTTAATTTCAGTGCAGTTTGAGCTTTTTCAGGTATTGTTCCCTCAACGCTTAGAATATCGTTTTTCTGTAACCCTTGCTTGAGATCCATTGGATCATCGAGAGCAATAATCTCACCATGGTCAATTATTCCAACTCGTTGACACAATTCTTCAGCTTCATGCATCAGATGAGTACAGTATATAATCGTCTTATTATAATCTTCATTTTGCTCTTTCACAATTTTTCGTAGCCGACGAGCCTCTTTCACGTCCAGAGTGTTCGTAGGTTCATCAAGCATGAGTATTGGAGCATCATTTACAAGAGAACGAGCGAAAACCATCTTCATTTTTTGACCAGAAGAGTAAGTCTCAACTGTTCTATCAGCAATTTTGTCTAGTTCTAATAGTTCTATTAATGATTTTATTCGGTCTTTTCTGATGGATTTAGGGACGTGATAAAGGGCCCCAAAATATTCTAAATTCTCTCTCCCAGTAAGTTTCCAGTATAATCCTCGTTCCCCCATGAGCATTGCCCCAATAGATGACTTAATTTCTTTATCCTGATCTAAAGTGTAACCATTAACCTTAGCAATGCCTGAAGTAGGAAGGAGTAACGTTGTCAGAATTTTAATCAAAGTGGTTTTTCCCGCTCCGTTTGGTCCGAGTAATCCAAAAATTTCTCCCTGATCTACATCAAAAGTTACTCCCTTTAACGCCTTTACGACATTTTTTTCACTCTTGAATATACCTAGACGTTTTTTTGAAGAATAATGCTTTGATAAATCTTTTACTTCAATCATCTTACTTGTGGGCATAATTTTGTAACACTCTCAATTATTATGTAAGTGATTTACACTTTTGTTTATAAGACATATTTTTTCGGCAATCAAAACACATCCAAACTGAAGGAATTACTTACTACCCAGAAACGAAGTCTAAGAGTACGAATGTAGTAGTACGAAGGTTTTTTAACTCCCATCACCATTAACTATGTAGTAGATACTGAATTATATTTTGATCCAGAAGTACTAAATAAAAGAATATATCTGACTTATTTTTTTGGTTCTAGAGGAGAAAATTTCAAATGGTTCAGCCATTAATCTGGGTAGATGGCATTATTGGAGCTGGAAAAACAACCGCGGTCATAGAAATTGGAAACGCATTGAAATTAGAAATTTTCCAAGAACCGTTGAACGAAGATTTACTTAAAATTTACTATGAAGATCAGAATCGGTGGGGTTTTTCCTTTCAGATTGATATGTTGAATAAACGCTTTGCAGTACAATCGAACGCAGCATTTAGTACTCAACACCGAAATGGTGCAATAATTGACAGAGCACTGCCAGGAGATCGTGTGTTTGCACAAATGTTGATGAAAGATAAAAAAATTCATCCTATCAACTGGGAAATTTATGAAACTGCCTATAACATGTTTATTCAATCCTTGATCCCGCCTAATCTATTGATTTTCTTAGACGTTACTCCAGAAGTAGCATATCAAAGAATAAAAGGAAGAAGTCGAGAAGCAGAAGATAGTTCTCTTCTTCCAATGTCTTATTTACGACGTCTTCATTCCGAATATCAAAAATTACTTACAGAATTGGTCTCAGGCGAGCATCCTTGGAGCTCTCAGATGGAGATATGGTTAATAGACTGGAATGAGGACTGGCGATCAATGAAACCAATGATTGAAAACATTAAAATTCATTTCCGAGTCTTAAATTTCTTCTACCAAAAGACAAAAGAGACTATCTTAGTATACTAGATAATCTCAAAAAAAGAATTGAGGGGAGAATCGAATAATATGTTTCTCCTTAGATGTATTAGACTAGCGCTCTATAATCATACTCATCGCCTCTCCACCACCAAGGCATATAGTTGCCAATCCTTTTTTGCCATTACGTTTTGCAAGTTCATGGTAGAGTGTTACTAAGATTCTCGTACCTGAGCAACCTAATGGATGACCAAGGGCAACGGCTCCACCATTGACATTGAACTTATCATTAGAGATATTTAATTCATTTCTCACTGCACAGCTTGCTGAGGCAAAAGCTTCATTGTGCTCGATCAAATCAAAATCGTCGATATTATGATCTGTTTTCTTTAAGAGTTGTTGAACACCTTCAATCGGTGCTTCCATGACCCATTCCGGTTTAGTGGCGTTGGTTCCATATGCTGATATATGTGCTAGGATTGTAATCCCTTTTTCTTTGGCTAATTCTTCTGACATGATTACCATTGCACTTGCTCCATCAGATATCTGTGAAGCATTACCAGCTGTTACTTTACCTTCTTTTGAAAACGCTGGCCGCAATTTTGCCAGTGCTTCCAATGTTGTGTTTGGTCGAATCCCTTCGTCTTCTTTAACCGTAATTGTACCTTTGCGTGTCTTTATCTCAACAGGAACAATTTCATCCTTAAATTTTCCATCTTTCGTAGCTTTATGTGCCCGTTGATGAGATTGATACGCAAATTCATCCATTTCCTCCCTACTTATCTTGTATCTCTTCGATACAATATCTCCTGTATTACCCATTGCCATATCATTGTAAATATCATACAATCCATCATGATACATTGCATCAATGAGTTGATTGTTTCCATAACGATATCCTTGTCTCCCTTTTAACAATAAATATGGAGCCATAGACATATTTTCTGTCCCACCTGCCACTACTATATCCATATCCCCAGTTTTAATCATTTGAGTTGCCCATATGACAGATGCCATACCAGATCCACATACTTTATTAATAGTGATAGCTCCTGTTGAAACTGGAAGATCTGCATATATACTTGCTTGTCGGGCGGTATTTTGAGCACATCCTGCCGATATAACTTGGCCCATAATGACATGATCAATATCTTTCACATCGAGAGATGATCGTTTAACTGCTTCTCTTATAACTACTGAACCTAAATTAGCAGCTGAAAAATTAGAGAAAGCTCCCATCATTTTTCCCATAGGAGTTCTTGCTAAGCTTACAATTACTGGTTTATTCAATATATCGACCTCATTTATGTATAACAGGCTCGCCTTTTCTCTAGAATTTATTATTTCCTAGAAATTCTTCGCTCCTGAGAAACTTCTTTTAAAAGGGGGTGTCAATGCAGGAAAGCTTTTTTTATTGGTTGTTAAGGAACTAATGAAAGAATTGGTGTTAGTTACTAGTAATACTATGATGTAAATCCCCCTCTCATTTTCGTTGGTTTCATAGTTACAGCTTAGAAAAAATTGAGTGGGTTCATGACTCCTGCCATGAGCGAAATGATAAACGATTCCTTTATAAGGGGGTGTTATTGTATTATTTTTCAAGTATCACCAACACATAACTCTAAAATAAAATCATAACCACAAAAGAAAAAGTAAAGAGGCCGGGAAAAATAACAGTTTGGGAAAAAAAGGAAGATGAACCCAGGAGCAACGTCACGTCAGAAAAAATCTCTCTCAGGGACGAAAATACGAGCAAAGATCGTTCTGATTGGAGATGGAGGAGTTGGAAAAACTGCTCTCCGACGTGCATGGTTAGGTGAAGGTTTTAAGACAGAGTATCTTATGACAATTGGTGCTGATTTTGCATCCCAAGAGGTAACGTACTATCACTCTCCCACTAGAACTGCATATGACATAAAATTCCAAGTGTGGGATTTAGCGGGTCAACCTCGGTTTAAAGCCGTACGAGATCTGTATTATCGGGGTGCTGTCGGAGCTTTATGCTTTTTTGATATCACTAATCAGGAATCATATATGAATCTCGTTGAATGGATTCAAAGTTACTGGAACCTAAACGGGATTGGAAAAAGCCCCATACTAATTGTGGGTTCTAAATGCGATTTACGGGATAATCCAGCTTTTCCACATCAGGTTTCCGCCCATTATGGAAAGGAATATGCCACAGAACTATCGAAACTACTTAAAGATAAATTAGGCTTTTCTGTTCATTATCTAGAAACCTCATCAAAAGAAAGAATCAATGTTGATAAAGCTTTCAAAGTATTGGCTGGCGAGATCATTTCAAGTTATTCCTTTCAGGAAAAAAAAAGGAATGATAAATCCACAAGTCAAAAAAAAATGATCTCTGACCAAATTAGCTCTCGGTGACAACGTAGATTTTCTTATTGATCTTTTCCTTTCGTCTCTTCTTCTAATAGAGAGAATAGCTTTAAATAAAGGTAAAACCTTAAAAGCAAGAAAAAAAGACATTTGATCTAAATTTTTCTTAAGAGAGGACAATCATGAGTTTCATTAAGACGAAAAAAGAAGTTGAAAGAATTCAACGGTCAGAATTTACATTATTTGGAGCTAAGCTAGGTTTTGTTTATTGGTTAACGAATATGGATATTGTCAAAAAATTGCTTCCTCCACCACTAGAGCCAATTAAAGAGCCTTTAGTTCTCGCCTATATAGCTGATTTTCCAAAAATAAGCTTTGGATTACCTTATAAGGAGGGCGCAATTTTCCTTGCATGTCATTATCAGAATATTACTGGATTATATTGTCCTTCAATGATTGTCACTCATGATATTGCTATGGCAGGAGGACGTGAATTCTTTGGTTTTCCAAAAAAGATAGCCGATATCAATATGTCAATAGAAGAATCTTTTATTCGAGGAAGCATTAATCGACGGGGTATTGATTTCTTTAGTCTGGAAATTGATCTAACCGATGATTCGAATGCTGCAAAAGCTGGCGAGATATTGATGTCGCTTCGAGCAAATCCCGCTGGTACTCCCTATTATAATTTTATGTACCAATATTGTCCAGGAACTGGTAAGATTAAAGAACCAGTAAATCTAGTGGAATTTTATCTTGGATCAGAGAATGAAGAAGCATTTGATTATGGATCTGGGGATGTTAAATTTCAACATTCAATTTTTGATCCATGGTATGAGGTGGAGGTTGAGAAAATGCTAGGTAGTTTTTATGTCGTCCACGACACGATTATGAGAAGCGGGAAAATATTAACAGAAGTCGATGTAGAGAGCTATGCACCTTACGCTTACAAAATGTGGGATCCTCTCCCTGATGAGTAATTTTTACACTGGTAAACAAATTTTACCTATACATAAATGCAAATTAATTTGATATATTCCTCAAAATTGGTTTGCGTACTTTGTAGATTTTTTGTAGCTACATAACATTCTTCAAAGATATGTTCCAATTTTGTATGTAAGATACCATGTAAATGGTTCCTGACCATATGGAGATAAACTTCATGAAACAGTTAACAAAGATATTTAAGACACTTAATTTTGATAAAGAAGCTCAAGAACAAAATGAAATGATTCTTGACATGGTTTACGAGCTCGCAATGAATGAAATCATTGAGAAAGAGCAAGATTGGGATGAAGAGGGGGCACACTTTGACCCTGCAACTAAAAAAGTCTCTTTTCCTTCAGGAATGATGGACCTATACAAAAAATGTCAACAGAACGACCTTTTTTCAATCATCGTGCCAGAAAAATATGATGGCTTTGGTCTTAGTTATACTCTATGGAACGCAGTTATCGAATTAATGGCTAGAGCCTCTCTCGCATTTTCCATGTTTTTCCCCAGTCAAGGGCTAAATATAGAAATAATTAATAATTTCGGAACACCCGAGGCGAAGGAAAAATATTTACCGCTTCTCGCAAGTGGTGATGCCATAGGAGCAATGGCATTCTCTGAACCAAATGCAGGATCTGACATTTCGGCTGTAGGGACAAAAGCTGAGAAAGAAGGAGATTCATATTACTTAACAGGCAATAAAATTTGGCTCTCACATGGAGGAGCTGCTGGAACGTACATAACTTTTGCAGTAACCGATAAATCAGCTGGGCCAAAAGGATTGAGTGCCTTCATTGTGGATCCTAAAATTGCTAAAGAGAATATGGAAGTAGTTAGAATTGAGGAAAAAATGGGCTTACATGGATCCATTACATCTTCTATGGCATTGGATCGCGCAGAAGTTCCTAAAGAAAATCTCTTAGGAAAAGAAAATGATGGTTTCAGATTGATTCTCGGAAGTTTGGCTTCTAGTCGAATTGGTATTGCTGCGCAGTCGGTAGGAATCTCCGAAACTGCGCTTCAAGAGAGTATTAACTATTCTATGCAACGTACCCAATTTGGAAGGCCCATTGGAAAACATCAAGCTATTTCTTTCATGTTGGCTGACATGGCAACAAAAGTACATCAAGCCCGTTTATTATATTTGAATACAGCTCACATGAAACATATGGGAGAAAACACACAGATCGAATCTTCGATGGCAAAATACTGGGCCACTGAACTGGCACAGAAAGTAACCTACGATGCTGTTCAAATTCATGGGGGTTATGGATATTCTCGTGAATATCGTGTTGAACGATTGTTCAGAGACGCTATGGTATTAACGATTTACGAAGGTACTTCAGAAATGCAGAAGACAATTATTTCTCGCGGTACCTTATCTCGTGCTCAAAAGTAGATTAAAATAATGGATGGTTGAAGATTGAATATTTTAGTTTTTGTAAAAGCAACAATTGATCGAAACGCTCCTTTGGATCCTGATGAGACTTTTCCAGGAGATCGGGATGATAAGAGCGATGTTATGACAAATAACTATGATAAGAATGCAATTGAAGCGGCATTACGAATAATAGAAGAGAAAGGTGAGGGTAAAGTAACAGCAGTATGTCTTGGATCAGACATGGCAGATAAGGTCGTCAAAGAAGCAATTGCCATGGGATGTCATGAAGCCATACGAATTGAGAACTCAAAGGCAGAAGTAACTCATTTCTACTCTGTTGCAAAAATTCTGGCTGCTGCAGCCAAAAAAGTGGGTGAATTTGATTTACTACTGTTTGGAATGCAGAGTTATGACTATGGGACAGCCACTATGGCACCTATGGTTTCTGAATTTCTTGATCTTCCTCTAGCCTGTTGGGTTGAGAAAATAGCCTTTAATGATGGAAAGGTCATAGTTGATAAGGTTATAGAAGGCGGAATTCGTAAAGTTGAAGTAAAAATGCCTGCTGTTCTCAGTATAGCGAGTTCTGGAGATTTCGAAGAACCTAGATATACCAGTGTCAGACGAATTATGAAAGCGAGTAAAACTGCTGTTCCAGTTTGGGAAATTGCTGATCTGGGAATTGAAGAAAAGAAGCCCTCTGTAGAATTCGACGATATTGAAGAACCACCAGCAAGGACTGAGAAGTGCGTCATTTTTGATGATGGTGATGCCAGCGAATTAGTCGGCGAATTACTTGGAGCCTTGAAAGAGAAGGGTTTGAATATAGGAGCATACAAATAGGGTGATTCAAAATGGCAAAAATATTAATTATTTTAGAAAATGCGAAAGGTAAAATCGTTGGACTAACAAAAGAATGTCTTACAGTAGTTCAGAAGCTAGCTGGAGAATTAGAAGCAGAAGTTGAAGGAGTCATTCTTGGACAAGATATAGGTAGTTTAGCGCAAGAAGCCGGAACATACGGTGTGAAGAAAGTCTATAAAGTTGATGATGCCCAGTTTAGTGGAATCAACATTCTCTATCATACACGTACAATTGAGGCCTTGATTAAAGAGACCAATCCAACATTAGTTATTGGCGGGGCAAGTCTTTATGGTCAGGAACTCGTTCCTCGATTAGCAGCAAGATTTGACAAAGCCATGTTTGCCTCAGTAAAAAGTTTAACCTTTGATGATGACGAATATGAAGGAATTCATCCCTTGTTTGAAGAAAAGTTATTTATCTCCATGGAAGGATCAGCTGGGGAATTAACATTTGCTACTATCCTTGGGGGTAATAATCCTGAAGCCGAACCTGATGATGGATTATCTGCTGAAGTTGTTGATTTTTCCCCAGTAATTCAAGATTCGGATAAACGTGAATCTTTTGTTGAAGAGACTATTGCCAAAGTGTCTGTGGATATTACTAAGGCGAAGCTTCTTGTCAGTGGTGGCCGTGGTGTCGGTAGTGCAGAGAAGTTCGCAGTCATTACTGAAGCTGCAAAAGCCCTTGGTGGTGAAGTCGGTGCCAGTCGAGCTGCTGTTGATGCAGGTTGGGTTGTATATGATCACGAAATCGGTCAAACAGGAAAAACTGTCACACCCGATTTTTACATTGCCTGCGGAATTTCTGGCGCTATCCAGCATCTTGTTGGTATGAGAAATAGTAAAACCATCATCGTGATCAACACAGATGAAGAAGCGCCCATTATCGAAATGGCTCATTATGCTATCATCGGAGATCTTCACGAAGTCCTTCCCGAATTGATGAAATCGGTTTAGCGATTCATTAATTCTCTCTTTTCTTTTCTCTTTGGATTACTCCTATATTTCCTTTCTTCTTTGAATGGATTCGTAATTATCTTTCAACTGAATTATGAGCCGCAAATATTCAAATAAGTAAGGGAGATCCCAAACTTAACTTTCTGAAATATACCAAAATGAGCCAGATCTTCTCGAATCGGAATTTATTAGCAAAAATCCTTTTCATATGGTCTTGAATCACCATCTGTCAAGAGAAAAATACACGGAAGATAGAGATGCTCTTTAAAACGAATGGGTGAAATAATGATTGATATAACACTTACGTTATTACAGGATTGGATTTGGGATGCACGAAGAGAGGCATATTGGCCTAGTAGTATTGAACTGTATGGTAAACAAATTGGTTTTCTAGTGTACCTATGTGCAGCGATAGCTGTTATTGTCTTACTTATTGGTCTCTATCGGAATATGCGTGTGTGGTTCCGAGGTAAGTATGATCAAGAAGAACAGAATTTTACTAGCTTTATATTCGGTTTAATCAAACGTGGTTTTAAAAATTTTTTTTCCCGATCTTTTCCCAAACGATTGTATTATGGAATTGGTTCTGGGATCTTAAAACGAAAGACAATGCAAAAATCAAGTTTCATTGTACATACAATGATCATGGTGGGTTTTCTTGGTTCTGCGATTGCTACTCTTACGCTTACTATCCATGAATACGTTTTCCATTATAAATTACTTGTTGGGCCTTTGTATCTTCTTCTCAACGTCGGTGCGGATATTTCGGGAGTACTGCTATTATGTGGGGTAGTGATGGCATTCACTCGCCGCTTTCTTCGTGAAAAACCATATTATGAACGAGCAGGGGTTGAAGATCTAGTTTTACTTTTACTACTTCTCTGGATTAGTCTTTCTGGATTTTTCATTGAAGCTACTCGAATTTTATATGGTCTTAATCATCTACCTCTTGATATCCATGAGATTCTATACACAAATATTGACTTTGAGATGACCTCGTTCATTGGTTTTCCTTTAGCTCTCATATTGGGTTTTTTCATTACTAATGATAATATGATTTTTACTATCCATGCGTTTTTCTATCTTTCACATTTGATGTGTATTCTGATACTTGCCATTATTTTGACCTTTAGTAAGTTTTTCCATGTTTTAGCTGGTGTAGGAAATATAATTCTGACTGATATCGATAAAACTAAAGGCCAGGTAAAATTTCACCCCGATGGAATAAGTAAAATAGAAGATTTCACTTTCTATCAATTGTTAGAAGCCTCTGCCTGCATGAAATGCCATTTTTGTCATAACTATTGTCCTGCCCAAGACTCAGGTGAGCCTCTTTCCCCATTGAAAGTTATTCAAGATGTGAAAAATTGGGGAAAGCAACAATATGGTCTGACACAGTCAAATAAAGATGTTAACATGCTTGGGGAGCAATCAGGGTTAACTGAAGATGTTTTATGGGCATGTGTCACCTGTTATGCGTGTACCAATGCCTGTCCTCATTTAATTGGGCATGTGGATATGATAGTGGGTATGAGAGCTTCATTGATAGAAGAAGGCAATGTTCCAAGTACTTTTACCACAATGCTTGAAAGCGTCTACCAATATGGAAATGTTTGGAATCAACCAAAACGCGATCGAACAAATTGGCTAAAAGAGGGTAAATTACCAAAAATCAAAAAATCAGATTCAAAACTTCTCTGGCTGCCTGGTGATACCCTTGCGTACGATCCTCGAAATCAGAAAGTCGCCCGTGCTACTTATGAAATTTTTTCTAAATCAGAACTCGATTATGGGACATTTGGAGATTCTGAGAAGAATGATGGTAATGAAATGCGACGTTTAGGTGAAGAAGCGTTATTTCAGATGCTTGCTGAAGATAACATCAAAATGTATCAGAAACGAGACGTCAAACGAATTGTAACATCATCACCTCATGCATTTAACACTATTAAAAATGAATATCCTCAGTATGGTGGTGAATTTGATGTAGTTCACATAACCACCCTATTACTAGAAATGATTGAAGATGGTAGAATTAAATTTAATTCAGATCTAAATTATGAAGTCACCTATCATGATCCGTGTTACCTCGGTAGGTACAATGATGAATATGAATCTCCACGAAAGATAATAGAAAAGCTTCCAGGTGTTACATTCCGTGAAATGCCTAACCATGGTCAATTTTCTTACTGCTGCGGTGGTGGTGGAGGTAATATGTTTCGTGAAACTCCTGAATGGGTTGAAACTAGGATTTCTGAAAAACGGGTTTTAGAAGCAAAAGATACGTTAACTTTACCAATTCAGGATGATCATAAGCCGCTCAAGAAAATTCTAGTCACAGCTTGTCCATTTTGTACGAGCATGTTGACTGATGCACTGAAGACACAGCAATTAGAGGAAGAATTTGAAGTAATGGATCTAGTAGAATTAGTTAATGAAGCGATGGGAACTTCCCCTCCTTCTGATGAAAGTTCTTCCTAGAAATTCTATATAGGAGAGTAATATCTTCTCCTTCCTCCATTTTTTATCAGTTTTTTTTTCCTAAAATTCGACGTTTTATTTTTGGGTAAAATTCAAAAACTGGGGTACTAAATTTTCCAAATTAATATCAGTCACGGGTGATTCAAATGAAAGACTTTTTTCTCATTGTAAATCCAACTGCTGCAGGGGGTCGGGTAGAAAAGATATGGAATGATAAAATAAAACCAAAAATTGATTCAAAATTCGATTATGATTTTGAATTTACTATAGGAATAGGCCATGCACTTGAACTCTCCCAGCAAAAATCAAATGAAGGGTACAAAGTTGTTTGTTCAGTAGGTGGAGATGGTACAGCAAATGAAGTTATCAATGGAGTTTTAAAAGCGGATAAAAATAGTGTTTTTAGTGCTTTCACTGTAGGAACGGGAAATGATATTCCAACTGCTTTTGGAATTCCCGAAGGTAATATAGATGCTATCATTGAGATTCTCATCAATGGACAGGATAAAAAATTCGATGTTGGCTATTGTGTGAATGCAGATCGATATTTTGGGGGTGTTGCGTCAATGGGTTTTGATGCTGAAGTAGCTGATAGATCGAATAGAGGTACTAAAAGATTAAGCGGTTCTATAAATTACCAACGAGCTGTTTTTACAACACTTTTGAAATTTAAACCATATAATATTATAATTGAACCCAATACTGGTTCTATAGTAACAGGGCCACGTATGCTTGTTGCAATTGGTAATGGAAAACGATATGGAGGGGGTATGCACATATGCCCCGATGCGGATCCACATGATAACCTCTTTCATGGGACCACTCTGAGAAAAATTAGTCGTTTCACCTTAGTTCGTCTTTTATCCTTAGTCTACGATGGTAAACATCTATCACATCCAGCTGTTGAAACTTTTGAAGGTAATATAATCAAAGTAGAGTCTCCTGATAAAAAATGTCTATACCAGGTGGATGGAGAAATTCTAGGTTATCTACCTGAAACTTTTGTAACCAAGCCAAATTTTCTAACGGTGCGTGTTCCAGACCCTTGGACCCCCTATGGTGAAACTTGGAAAGAACAGCTAAATTCTAAAAAGAAATAATGGTTATAATTTCAGTATTATTAAAGAAATACAGATATTTATTTGAATATTAACGGATTTGAGTAGTGAATTTTAGATGAAAATTGAAAAAATACATGCACGAGAAATTTTTGATTCTCGAGGTAATCCTACAGTAGAGGTAGAATGTCATTTAGAAACAGGTGTTGTAACTAGAGGTATGGTACCATCTGGTGCAAGTACTGGAATTCATGAGGCATTAGAATTAAGGGATGGGGGAACACGACTGATGGGTAAATCCGTGTCCAAAGCCGTGCAAAATGTTAATCAATTGGCCTCTCAATTAGTTGGTAGGAACCCAGAGAACCAAACTGAGATAGATGAATTCTTATTGGAACTTGATGGAACTCCAAATAAGTCTAAGCTTGGTGCGAACGCGATACTGGGCGTATCTATGGCCATTGCCAAAGCTGGAGCTGTTAGTAAAAGTGTTCCTCTGTATCAACATTTAGGTGATTTACATGGAAATTCCGATTTTTATCTTCCAGTACCAAGTTTAAATGTTATTAATGGAGGGGAACATGGTGGGAATGATATAGCATTTCAGGAATATATGTTGATGCCAGTGAAAGCCTCAAGTTTCAAAGAAGGCTTATCTATAGGGGTTGAAGTTTACCATAAACTTAAATCGATAATTAAAAAGAAATATGGAGTTACTGCCATCAACGTAGGAGACGAAGGTGGCTTTGCTCCACCTTTAGATAAAGTAGAAGAACCATTAAGACTTTTAATGGCTGCAATTGATGAAGCAGGGCATACAGGAAAATTTCAGATAGCTTTAGATCCTGCAGCGTCAGAATTCTATTCTGATGGAAAGTATATGGTTGATGGTGAGGTACTCGAGGCTGAGGATTTTATCAATGTATATGAGGGATTCTTAGAAAAATATCCAATAATTTCGATTGAAGATGCGTTCGATCAGGATGATTGGGACACATTTAAAAAATTTACAGCTAGAAATGGGGATAAACTCCAGATTGTTGGGGATGATTTACTTGTCACTAATGTCGATCGCATCCAAATCGCAATCGAGAAGAAAGCTTGCAATGCACTATTATTGAAAGTTAATCAAATTGGTTCAATCACTGAGAGTATTAACGCAGCACAGCTCTCTCAAGACAACGATTGGGGAATCATGGTAAGTCACCGTAGTGGGGAAACCGAGGACTCATTTATTGCAGACCTTGTTGTCGGTTTAAAGACAGGTCAGATAAAAACTGGAGCCCCCTGCCGATCTGAACGTTTAGCAAAATACAATCAGCTAATAAGGATAGAAGAAATGCTTGGTGATAAGGCTAAATATGCAGGTAAGAATTTTCGTTCTCTTTAAGGGTAGAGAATTAATTTTCTATTCCTCC
>JAEOTQ010000225.1 GCA_016839785.1 Candidatus Hodarchaeota archaeon
ATTCTTTTTTAGCATTTACCATTTGTTTCTTTCCTGTAAAATGCACTTTCATAAGTTTTGTTTCTGATTAGATGAGGGTTTGTATAGAAGAAAGTAATCATCATAAAAAGGCAAATTTGAAAACTAATTCTATTGTAAATAAGTAGAAAGTAAGGGCCGATGCGGGGAATCGAACCCCGACATGGTGGGCCACAACCACCGAGACTACCAATAGTCTATGCACAAATATCTGTGAATATTTATCCTACATCGGCCAATGCTTGAATATATTTCGATTTTTATTAATTTAAATCGTTATCTGTTATATTACACATCAAATAAGCAAATTTTATTCGATAGTGAACGTCGGGAGGGGGATTTGAACCCCCGAGTTCAGAGAACACCAACTTAGCAGGCTGGCTCCATTCTGGTCAAGTATGGACCTCATGGCTGAATACCAGGCTTGGATATCCCGACTTATGACGTTAACTACGATCTTATCGCTTTCTAATTAACTTTCGTATCTGTGAGTGAGAGGTATAAGAGTGGCTTGAGATTTATTCTTTACTAGTATTAATGACAGTAATATCTCTTTCCAATAATGTACTTGTAATCGCATATTAGCAGTTATTTCACAACTCTACTTGTCACAGGGATCAGTTAATAGGAAAGAATTGAATATGTCAAATCAGAACTTGCTTTTCGCGCTTCACAACACTAATAGTCCTAATACGGTAAAATTATTTGCAAATACGGTTGTTAATTTTCCTTTCCTCTGTAAAAATATTATTTTCAGTAAAATTACCGCATCAGCAGCCTCAATGGGTATCCCTGATGCCCAAAAAATTATCCTTGGTTCAGAGAAGCAAGGAAGTTTATTCTTTTTTGCGGATATCAATGATATTATTGATTCTTTGAATCCTGACAAAATATATTTATTAGTACCTCGTCGTTTTGGACAAACCGTGGTCCCGTTTTTTCAAATATCTCAAGAAATCAAAAAACTAAAAGTCTTAATTATTGTCGGGGGCTCATCTTCTGGTCTAACTAGGAAAGAATTGGATATGGGAGATTGTATATACTTAGAATATGAGACTCCCGAACTTAATCCCATTGCATTGACAGCTATCTTTCTTTATGGATTGTCGCAAACGAGATCTGAATAATTATGGACAATCAGACAATTCTTGATCTTTATTGTGGCGGTGGGGGATTTTCCCTGGGTTTCAGGTTAGCTTCTCCCCGAAGTCGAATCACTCTAGCGATTGATATCAATAACTGGGCACTCGCCACCTATAAAAGGAATCATCCATTAGTAAGGACGGTTAATCGTGATATCTCATATCTTCATTCTCTAGAAATACTGGAAATATTAAAAGGCAAAGAACCAGATATTATTATAGCTAGTCCTCCCTGTGAAGCATTCTCATCTGCAAATATGAATCGAAGAAGTACTGATTATGATCGTTTATATTCTGATGACACGGGGAGAAATCTGCTTAATGCTATCCGTCTAATAATTGATCTCAATCCAAAGTACTTTTTCATTGAGAATGTTCAACAAGTGGCAAATTATGAAATGCAATCCCTTATTCGCCATGAATTCACTAATTCTACTTTTTCAACAATTCATTTCAACATTGTGGAGGCATTGAATTATGGAGTGCCCAGTGCAAGAAAAAGAATTTTCATATCAAACATATTGATTCCTCATCATCAAACCGATAACGAGTTTAAAACTGTTCAAAACGCGTTACACGGACTTTCTGATCCTCAATTCTCGCAAAATATTTTAAATCATGAAGAAATCCCCCCCTCGCATAAGTATGCAAAGAAAATTCCTAGAACACCTCCCAACGGAGCTCTTATCTATTTTCGAGGGAGTGGTAGAAGGACTTTCCGAAATTACATTCGACTTGATTCACATTCCTATGCACCTACAGTCATGGGGAAAAGTCGTTTCCTTCATCCTTTTTCACATCGTTTATGCACGGTTCGAGAGCACGCGCGTCTAATGTCATACCCTGACAATTTTGAGTTCGTTGGTCCAATTGTGGAGCAATATAATCAAGTCGGAGAAAGTGTTCCCCCTCTTCTGAGTAAAGGGATATACGAATCGACAATCGCCAACAACAGTTAAATATAAAGAAAGTATTTGAACTAATGTTAGAAAGCATTCATTGATATATCATTTAATTCTGGAGCGAGATATTCAGTTGCAAGCAAAAGTCGTTCGAAAAGAAGAATCTTTACTTGAATTCGAGGTAGCAGGAGAAAGTCATACATTTTTAAACCTGCTTAGAGAAGCATTAAAACATCAAGACGGAGTTTTATTCGCAGCGTATAGATTTCCTCATCCTCTTCTTGAAAATCCAATATTTTATCTTCGTACAGAAGGAATTAACCCCATTGAGGCGTTAGCGATTGCAGCTAACACAATTAATAATCAATGTAATGAACTCACGAATCTTGTTTCATCCAGCATAGATTGAAGAATTAATCCTAAATCCATTGTGATTCGGGTTTTAGTGTGTCTTTCATCCAGGAACGATTGAAAATCTCCTTAGAAGGGGACGACAACCAAAAGATTCTTCGTGATTTCCTTTTTAACAAAGGAAATGCAAAATTAGGAGATTCATTAGTAAATTTCATCTATTCCTTAGCTAAAAGTGGAGTGACCAAATCTCCTACAGGGACAAAGGTATCCGATGCAATATTGGCTAAAGCATATAGATCGTCTCTTTGGATGAAAACTGACTATTTAAAACTGAAGGGTAAAAAAGGTCAGTTGGCTGATCAGGTCGAAGCTCTTGTTCTTTTCTTTTGGATTCATAAGTTAATCTCGATCGATAATTTTGTATCTGTCCTGATGGAAAATCTGATCCCAAGTAAGCTACATCATCCACGAGAGGAGGAAGAAACAGCGATAGTTGCGTTTAAATCAATATTAAATTTGTGCTATTCTACATTGGAAGAAATAAATTCAGACTCCAAAAAATGAGTAAAACTCCCTCTCCCTAATCGAGTTTGTCCACTTCTTAGGTATATTCATTCTTGCCAATCAGAGTTTCATTCTTCTTAGTAATTACTTTTTCAATTGCAGATAAGAAGTGTTCTGACTTTACCACTGTACCTCTTTCTCGTATCGCAAACATACCTGCTTCTTGAGTTATGGCACGAATATCTGCACCAGATGCTTCATCCATTTGATTCGCAATTGCCTCAAAATCAACTTTTTTGGTAATATTCATATTTCTTGTATGGATTTTGAGAATCTCTAATCTTTCTTCGAGATTTGGCAATGGGACCTCAATATGTCTATCAAAACGGCCAGGTCGCATGAGTGCTGGATCAAGTATATCCACACGATTTGTAGCACCAATAATCTTTACATCACCGCGTGGAGAAAATCCATCTAACTCACTTAATAACTGCATTAATGTCCGTTGTACTTCACGATCTCCACTTGTGGCAATATCAAGCCGTTTACTTCCGATTGCATCTAGCTCATCAATGAACAGGATGCTTGGGGAATTATCACGGGCATAAGCAAATACTTCACGTACTAATCGTGCACCTTCTCCGATATATTTCTGAACAAGCTCAGATCCAATGACACGAATGAAAGTGGCTTGTGTTTCATGAGCGACTGCTTTCACCATAAGTGTTTTTCCTGAACCTGGAGGGCCATGTAACAAAACACCTTTAGGAGGTTCAATACCTACCTTCTCAAAAAGCTCTGGTTGTAGCAGAGGAAGTTCGACTGTTTCTCGAAGGTCTAGTAATTGATCCTGTAATCCACCGATATCATCATAAGTTTCTGATGGTTTTGTATCAATCTCCATGCTGCGCACGAGGGGATCTGTGCTTTGAGGAAGAATTTCTAGAATAGCGAAGTTTCTCTGATGAAGGGCAACTCGGCTATTAGGAACAAGTATATCCTTCGGGATGGTTGAATCTATTACCACAACAAATGAAGGTCCGGTAGAACTCTTCACAATCGCTTTTCCATTATCCAAAACTTCTAACAATGTGCCTGTAAACAGAGGAGGTTGTTTTAACTTTTGTAGTTCGAGTCTCAGGTTATCCCGATCCTCTTCTAACTTATTTCGCTGGACTTCTAATAGTTGTTTCTCTGTTTCCAGTGTGCGTATCCGACGTTCCATTGTACGAGTATAAGAATCAGTGAACTCATCGAACGTGGCTTTTTTGTCATCCACAGTTTCTGGCATATTAATACCTACTTTAGTGATTGAAAGCTTACTCCTTCAAATCCTTCCTAAAGTTTCAAAGCTTTTAATTGCTTGAACTAAAGGATCGAAAGAGGTTTTTTCCACTAATAGCTACTGACTGAATGATCCTTTATTTTTCTTTTCATACGGGTTACTGATTGTGATAACTTTTCCTGTTAATTCATTGATATATTGAGTGGGATCAGTTATTTCTTCTCATTCAATTTGAAAGGAGTGTATTACCTGAGGA
This sequence comes from Candidatus Hodarchaeota archaeon, assembly GCA_016839785.1. Classification (GTDB taxonomy): domain Archaea; phylum Asgardarchaeota; class Heimdallarchaeia; order Hodarchaeales; family Hodarchaeaceae; genus Hodarchaeum. Next base: position 4,462 of record JAEOTQ010000225.1, read on the forward strand.
AGTGAAGGGAATCAGAGTCAAATTTTTATCACTCTCTCCTCCACTTCCCTCTAGTTTGAAATAAAAGGGACTGTAAGGTAGGAAGAGAATTTCAAGCCCAAATTTCATTTGTTAGCGTGTCCACGATCACGAGGTCGCAGTATTTCAGCAAAAATCATAAGGTTGTTATGTAAATAGCAGACAATAATTCTGTGAACACATACATATTCGATTATAATTAATGAATAAAGAAAAGACAAGATAGCGATTCAAAGAAATAGTATCCCAAGTTCGCTTGATTTTAATATTTTTA
>JAEOTQ010000226.1 GCA_016839785.1 Candidatus Hodarchaeota archaeon
ATTAATAAAATTGGATTCATATATTGTGTGGGTTCCAGACAGAAAGATATGGAAGATGGAAAACCTGTTAATGAGTATTGTTCACGATATTGTTGCAATGCTACAGTTTTTCTGACCACGCAACTCCAAAAAAGTTTTCCAAAACTTTACACATATCATTTTTATCAGGATATCCGAACTTATGGTAAAAATGAAGCTTATTACGTTACAGCTCGAGAAAATGGTGCAATATTTTTGAAATATGATCCTTATACTCCGATAGAGGTTAATTCCTCTAATGGAAGTATTGACGTCACTATAACTGATATTCTCACTGAAAGTGAAAAAATTACTGTTCCTGTAGATCTGTTGGTTCTTGTCACTGGAATGGAAGCAAGAGAAAATAAAAAAATGGAAGAATTAGTTAAAATTACTCCAGGACTTGATGGATTTTACAAAGAATCTCATCCGAAGTTAAAACCCGTGGAAACAGGAAGAATGGGGGTTCTTTTAGCAGGAACTGCTCAATCTCCAAGAGATATATCAGAAACTACAGCTTCGGCCTCTGCTGCAGCAGCTAAAGCGGCAAGTTTTGTTTTAAGGGGTGAATTGATGTTAGAACCAGCAGTCGCAATTGTTGATCCTAATCTCTGTTCTAATCATCAGAAATGTATCCCTGAATGCCCTACCAATGCTATTGAGACTCAAAATAATAAATCTGTTGTTAATGAAGCGTTATGTATAGGCTGTGCTATTTGTACAGCAGTGTGTCCAACAGAAGCTATTCAGATAAAGACTCTAACAACATCACAAATTCGTGAAATGATTAAAACCATGGCAAAATCTTAACTGAAGGTGGAACTAAAATGAGTCAAGAAAGTAATGAACCATCCGGAAAGAAAAAGAAAACTCTTACAGCTAAGCTATATAAAAAACAAACTGGTGCGGTAGTTAGTGAAGAATTAAAGGAACGGAATAAGCACAACAATAAAATTAAAAGAGCCATTTTTAAAGCCATGGAAGGTGAACCTAGGACTGTTCCTGAAATATCATTGGAAACTGGAATTCCTTCTCATGAAGTTTTATGGCATGTGGCAACTAGTTTAAGGTATCGTTTGATCGAGCCAGTAGAAAAAACGGATGAGGATTATTGGAAATATAAACTGATTAAATAGGTGAATAAGAATGGTTACAGTTAATCAGGGTGTTACTGCTAATACAGAAGTTTTTGAAGATATTAAGAAGATGGGTGCATTTGACGTTTCTGCATGTATGAATTGTGGCTTATGCACAGTTACATGTCCATTATCGATTTCAGGTAATGAATTCCCCAGAAAATTGATTAGGTACGCTGTTCTAGGGTTAGATGAGAAATTAGTTTCACACCCTGAACCTTGGCTTTGTTATTATTGCGGAGATTGTTCAGATCAATGTCCAAGTGAAGCTGAGCCTGGAGAGTTCATGATGGCAACACGCCGTTATCTTACATCAAGATATGATTGGACAGGATTGTCAAAGCGATTTTATCTTTCAGAAAAATGGGAAATTGGAGCACTGGTTGCTCTCGCACTAGTTTTTCTCAGTATATTTGTAGTTTCAAATCTCTTGGATATAAGTCGAATGCAAGGGGACAATGTATCAATTGATACGTTTGCTCCAATTGAATGGATTCATCTTGGTGATATAATCTTGGGAGGAACCTTAGCGTTTCTTTTGCTCACAAACGCTTTTAGAATGTATTACTTCATTATCCTCAACGATAAAAGTGTTAAAGTACCAATTAAGCTGTATTTCACTGAAATTAAAGCGTATATTTTTGCTGGATTGAGTCTTGTGACTCAGTATCGATGGCTTTCGTGTGATAGTAAAAGCAGATGGCTTAAACATCTCATTCTTGTTACAGGATATGTTACAATCTTCTCGTTAGTAGTTGTTTTTATTGACACTTTCCAAGTTGATGATACTAGGTGGGATATTAGTTCCCTCCTTGGATATTACGCCACAGCGGCTTTGTTATTCGTAACACTCGAGGCTATGTGGAGCCGTTATAAGAAGAAAGAACAAATGCATAAACATTCTCATGCATCTGATTGGTTATTTTTAATCCTTCTTTTCCTCACGGCAACTAGTGGAATTTTTCTACACTTATCCCGTCTTATGAATCTAGCCTACCCGAGTTACATTATTTATGTAATTCACATAATGATTGCTGGGCCTATGCTAATAATAGAGGTACCATTCGGTAAATGGTCACATATGCTCTATAGACCTCTTGCTATATACTTATCGATGGTTAAAGAAAAAGCTAAAACAATCGTGAATTGATCTAAGTTGTATGATAGTGGGTTTAGTGTTCTCACCCGTATTGATGGCCAATCTGCGGGTAGTTCAACTACATTAGGTAGTATGAACCCACTATCCGTTTTTTTTGAATATATTTCATGAACGGAATAGGTGATTTTGTATTTACTCAATTAGAAATAAGATTATTCTAGCTAGTTATGAAAATTGCTTATAGTTTGTTTAATCTTTGCTTCCGCTGGATAAGAAACCTGGTTACTCCACAATTACATGTCATTTCCATAAAATCATTCCCAGTATGGTTACACCATTGTGGTATGTACTTCCTAGATTCAAGGTCTGTGACAAGCAGTTCCAATATCTGTCCAACTACAATCTTTCTCATTTCACATCTAAATCTAATCATGGGTAATGGACTAGTTAACAATCTGCAATCCAATATCCTATCTGGTATTACCATATTCGATAAGAAACGGTCCTGTAAGGGTTTTTGGATCATTTCTTCTAAATCAAACACATGAGATAAGTCTGTTTTATTTGAAACTACACCTATTTTCATTAAACATACCTCCAGTATATGCAATAATGATATTGAAAATTTCCGTCTGAAAAAGAAAATGAAATGGGTCCCCTATTGTCGCCCCCGTTTGCTCTACGTAATGGAAAAATTTGAAAATATTTAAAATTACTTCCCATTTAGCTGAACATCCATTCTAACATTGGCTTGTCGAAATAGAGTTTCGACGGGACACTGTTTCAAAGTTATTCCTAGAATTCTTTTGATTTTGTCTTCTGGTGCATTAGATTTGACATTTATATTCATTTTAACCTCGGTAATTGTTAAAGCTTCATCAGGTTTCTTTGCTTCAACAATTGCTTCGAGATCCGAGATCTCCACGTGAGAATTTTTGGCCACAACTGAAAAAATAGTGGTAATACACCCTGCTAGAGCCATTACCGCATATTCTAATGCTGTAGCCGCAAAATCATCACCACCTTTTTCTGGTGGAAGATCCATAATCACTGCATCTGATCGTCCGTTATTCACTGCTGATTGATGGTTTTTAATCCATTTAGACGTTACTAACATTTTCTAAAATCCTCCAAAGATAAGTAAAATTAACTAAAAATTTTCTACGTTCTCTTTGAATCATTTACTCTTTTCATTAACTTTTACAGGTCACATAATCATTGTATTTTCACTCTTATAAGATATGAGTACACAAAAATCTCTTATTTTTGATTAGAAAGTAGATTTTTTGATTAGAAAACGGCCAATTCTGATTTAAATCAACAATTATAGTGTACAGTAATAAATGTCTGAGAAATCCCATAACAATTGTGATTTTTGATGCGAATTCTTCCTGAAAAAGACCATCTGTGCCAATGATGAAACGGAAGAAAAAGTGTAGCTAGTGGAACTGTAGTAGAACAATAATTACTCCTGAACCTAGTATCATCATGATTAACTCACGAAGTTCATCTTTGAACCCCACTTTTGAGTGTAATTCAGGGTAAATATCGGTTAATGCAATATATAAAAAACTGGCTGCTGAAATGGCCATGACATATGGAATAACTGTCTGCATAATATCCAATGCAAAGTAGGCTAAAAATGCGACAGGAATCGTACTAATACTGGATAAAAGATTTAATATCAATGCTTTTCTTTTTGAATAGCCAGAATGCAGCAGTAATGCAAAATCACCAATTTCTTGTGGAATTTCGTGGGCTATTACTGATATTGCTGCAGCAACTCCAATGGGTATCGAAATCAAGAAACTACCAGCAATAACAAGACCATCTACAGCGTTATGAAATGCATCACCTATAATTATCATAGGACCTACAGTTCTATGAGCTTCACACTCCATATCGTGACAATGTCGCCAAATTATGGTTTTTTCCAAAATAAAAAATAGAAAAATACCTACCAGTACTGTTAATAATGCTATCCGTGGAGTTAGATGTTCAAGTGCGTGAGGAATCAGGCCCAACAAAGCTGCCGTAAGAAGAGTACCACTTGCAAACGAAATTAAGCAAGGTATGAGAAATTTTTGAATTGGTTCACGAACCAATAAAAACGCAGTTGCTGTTAAGACTGCTCCTATACTTCCTAGTGAGCTAAAAATGAGTATCCATACTAATAGCATTTTCATACCAATTTTTTTTTAATTCACATTAATTTGTTATCGTGTAGTTCTATCATATTATGGTAATTCGAGCGATATCGTCATCCTTTCGAGAATTTCTTGAATGGAATTACCTTGAAATTGTTGAATTTGGATATTATGTTTCGAAAGGATCGCTTTAGGCCCCACACCAAATGTTTTCGGATCTTTTGTTGCGAGAAAGTCGACCCCCTCTTCAACTAATAATTCTGCTCCAAGGATTCCCCGCTTCCGATCGGCAAATCTATGGGGATTTTCAATCAAACGCTTGGAGAGGATGGTTTGTGTAGGAATATCAATCTCAGCTATAAGAAATGCAGGAACTTGGCCAAAATGTTCCGCAGGGGTGTTCGAACCTTCTGTTTCAAGAGATGAAACTGCAAGGGTAATTTTTAGCCTAGTTTTCTTAATAGGATCAACACTTATTACAATACTATCCAATTGTGGAATTTCCTTCTTTAAAGACGATTCTAATTGATGCGTTACCTTAGCTAAAGATCTAATTGTTTTTGCTGCATCCATCCGTATATTAATATCCGCGAAGTAGTACGGACCAGCTTGTCTAATACGAATATTCGATACTTCTTCTACTTCTACAAATTTTGACACCGTTTGTCGAATGATATCTATTACTTCAGGATCATCAATAGCATCTAATAATGTCATGATCGAATTTTTCCCAAATTCTAATCCAGTTTTAATTATTACAAGGCCTATTACAAATCCAACAATCCCTTCTAATTCGGGGAAGGCAACCAGATGTCCGAGAATTCCTAGAAAAACTAGAGAATTTATAATTATATCGAGTCTGAACTCTTTTGCAGTACTAATTAGAGCATTTGAAGCAATATATGTACCAATCCTCAAATTATACCTATAAAGCATATATGCTAAACCAATAGAGATCAATGAGATTAGAAGCCCTATTACAGGAATTTTCAATATTGAAGGTGTGATTATTATTTGTATACTCATGACTATTACAGCTAAACCAAAGAGTAAGATGAAAATGGCGACAATTAGGGTAGCGAAAGTCTCCATTCGATAGTATCCATATGGAAACCGTTTAGAAGGATCTTTTTGAGAAAAGCGCAATCCGAACAGAACTGCTATAGACGCGAATATATCAGTTAATGCATCTAACGCAGAAGCAAGTAGAGCAACACTCCCAATTATTATACCTGTACTAGATTTAAATATAATAATGAGAACATTGCTCCTTAAAGTAAGTAGAGTAGCTTTTTCTCCTTCAGCTAGTAATTTTTTCCTATTTTCATGATCCAAAGTTCATTAATTCTCCTATAATTGCAATAAATCATGAACTTGTTCCCACATTACTTTCATCGGCTTATCTAATTCCGAAATTCCATGTTCTAGAATAGTTTCTCCGTTGACCATTGCCTTATATATAGCTAGATTGTATGAAAGTTCTCCAACAATAGGGATACTTTCGGCTTTGCAGAAATTTATTATCTTAACTCTTTGTTCTTCATTTATTGTCGCCTTGTTAATAATTACGGCGGATTGAAGTTTGAAAAACTGGATAAGTTCGATCACTCTCTTCATATCATGGACTGCAGTTATCGTTGGTTCTACTACAATTA
>JAEOTQ010000227.1 GCA_016839785.1 Candidatus Hodarchaeota archaeon
AGGAGGACAAACAAGATTTTTAGATAAATTTACGGGAGATTTATCACATTTTGTATTCAGTAACGTTGATTCATTCATTTTCGTTATCGAACCACTGCAATCTGCATATTATTCACGAGCGAAATATTATCTTGAGCTTTCTATAGAGAAGTTAAAGCTATTCAGTCCTGAAGCAAAATGCATTCTTTTTTTACATAAAACGGATCTTATTCCACCCCAAAATCTTAATACTATTTCACAAGATCTTAAACAATATCTTACATCAGAAATTACTTATCAAATTCAGTATTTTAACACTTCTGTTTTTTCAGAATCAGCTTTTGAGGCTGTAGGAAATGTTCTTTCTGAAACATTGCAGCTTAAAGTGAAATTTTATGATATTTTTAAGAAATTTCTTAATAAAAGACTAGGTAGTCTTGTACAAATTCATTTACTCACCCAAGAAGGCGCTTTTCTTCTTCAAGCCTCTAATGATCGTTTGATTAACCAAATTCCATTGGGAACTGTGAAAAAATTCTTTGATATGGCTTCAAAGCAGCATCAAACATTAAATAAAGAGAATCTAATAGTCTCAGTAGATAGTAACGAACATATATATCTTGTTTATTTTTTAGAAAGAGGTTTGACGATACTGTTAGCAATTTCCAAGCTTCAGCTTTTTGATAATTCAGAATTATCTTCAGAGATCTACAATGATGTTCTGAAATTGGGAGATGATATTAACACATTGTCAGATTTCGCAGCGAAAGAAGGGAAATAAAAGAATGATTGATCAGATTTTCAATGATTTAGAAAGCAGTGATTCTGATTTAATTTCTAGAGGACTAAAGCTTAGTATTGGGTCTAATTCCTACTGGGATAATGGACCTTTAATCGAAAAAATTTTCCAATTATTATTTCACGAAGAATATATTATAAGAGATAAAGCTGTAGAAGTGTTAAAGTTTTGTATCCAATTTGGTAGTTATTCTGATGCACAATTAAGTGACCTACTACTTCATGTGATAGGAAATGCGGAATTCAATGTTGAATCATGGTTTCGTTGCGCTAAATTGTATATACTAATGCCTAATAAGCTTATACCTAAAGAAAATATATTAAAAATCTTAGATTCGGATGGAAACTATGTTCAAGGATTGATTACTTTTTTAATTCGTGAAAATAAAGAATATGGAGACGTAATAGCTACTATTATTGATTACATCGTGAAAAAAGATTTAGAAGCAAATATAGATACAAAAAAGACAATTCTTTGGCTTTTCTGGAATAATTCGTCATTTGTTACACTCCAAGTAATTGATGTTATTTCCAGATTAACTATAGATGAAGATAGTGAAGTAAGGAGATTAGCTTGCGAAATACTTGCGCAATTTGTAACTGATTCTAATCATACACCAGAAATTCTTGAAATATTAGAGAAAAGAATCGTTGATAAATCATGGCGTGTTCAGCGAGTAGCAATTAAATGTTTATTAAGTTGTACACAAAATCTGTACCAAGAAGACCAAGGTTTTTGGATAAAAGTAGTTGGTTTATTCTGGAATACGGATGCTTTGGTAAGAAAAAACATATGTGAAACATTACCTCTGTGGATAAATGTTACAGAAGAAAATAATAAAATTTTCTTAGAAATGATGATATCTGCTTTATCTGATGAGAACTGGGAAGTTCGTGAAAGTGTAGCAAAATCATTAAATAAAAATTTAAGCTTAGAAACTCAATATAAGGAAATTTTATTTTCAATACTAAATTTAACTGATGATTCTCACCCTGAAGTACGAAAAACAAGTTGTATGATTATTTCATCCCGAATTAATGCATTTGAGAACAAAAAAGAACCCTTATCAAGAATCATTGAATTACTCAATGATTCTAGGTATATAGTTCGAAAAGAAGCGATAAAAAGTCTAAATCAAATCAATAAGGTCGCTAATCTAACTAAATTATATGATTTAATTCTTAAAATCATTCTCAAGCTATTAATTGATCCAAATATCGAAGTTCGAATAGAAGCGTGGAAATATCTTGATAAATTAAAAACGGAATTAACTGATACTCAGACCAGACTTATAATATCTGGTTTGATTAAATTTCAACATCCTTTGGATGAAGATATCCGATTAAATATTTGTTCATTCTTAAAATCGTGTAGGAGTGGTGTATTTGAAAGGAAAACTGATACTTTTTCGTTTCTAAGACCTTTTTTAGCAGATGAAAGCAAACGTGTTCTCGATTACAGTTGGGAATTATGTAGAAAGATTTTTCCAAAAGAAGTTAAACAATTTATAACAAATGTGCGTATCGATCTTGATAAATTACCCCCTGAGATATTAAAAGAGGTTTATCTGACCTCTGATAAACTAAACTTGCTTAAAGATGATAAAATCCTTTATTCCGAGATGTTAACTAGGTTAGAATTAAGTGATGACAGGGAGATTCAAAGTATAATCCTTAACATCCTTTCTAATTATTCAATTAACTATATTCCTTCAGAAATGATTTTTACAATAATAAATCAAGGAAGATGGGACGTACAAGTTGCTTGTATACCGATTATCATCAAATACATAACAAGTAGTGAAACAAACGACAATTTGAGAAAAGAATTCCTCCGTGAGATCTATGATCTTCTTCGAGATCCCCTAACTAAGTTTCAAACAATTGATCGGGAAAATATGACAGAATTGATTACAGAAATGAACAATTTTTTCGAGTCTAAAGACATAGAAAAACTATCAAATTCCCTGAGTGATGATCTTAGATTACAAGAATGGATAAAATTGGAGAGAAAATTGGATTTTCTAAAAAAAGTGGGACACCCAAAATACAATGAATTTACAGAGGATTTTAAACAGATTTTCCTACCAGAATTAAGGAAAAAACCACATAATCTTAATCTAACAAGAATTTTCAATCTTAGAGATGAAACGAACATTATAACAGATATAATTCATTTAATGCATCATCAACAATCTCTCCTTCGGGAAAAGCTTCTCCATCAAATAAGTGAATCCGTAGCTCTATCTGAAGCGTATTTCAAGCAATTAAGAAAAATAATTTTTAATAATCTGCTATCTGATCCAATACTAAAAATTCGTGAAATATCGTGGAAAATGTTTCTAGTTAGTTTACTGAATGATGATGATGATTCACAGTTTTCAGACAATTTATCATTACTTGTCGACCTAATTGATAGTAAGTTTGAAGATACTCAGATAAAAGCATTTTCGACCCTCCTATCAGGAGTAAAAATTCAAGAATCCTCTAATGAGTGGATTTTTGATAAAATTGTTGAGAAATTAACTGATCCAAGTTATCTCGTAAGAAATCAAGTCTGGAACATTCTTAAGAATAAGATTAATCTGTCCTACTCGCGATATAACTCTCTAAAGCTCAAAATTTTAAATTTAATGACAAATAAGAATTTAGCTATAAGAAAAGAGGCGTACGAATTTTTTGATCTTAAATTCAACTCTTTTAGTGAATTAATAGACAAGTACTCACACTCTTATATAATAAAACATTCCATTGCAACAATCTTAGGTCAAAAAGGTGATCATGAAGCAGCTTTGGAACTTTTTAGAGCTAATATCAATAATAGACCGAAAAAATACGAAAGTTGGTTGGGTGTAGCCATGATCCATATTTCACGTAATGAAACGCAAAATGCTTTTAAAATATTAAAAAAGCTACAGAAGGAAAAACCGTTGGAACCATCAACCTATGAGCTCCTCCTTGAATGTGCTATTGATCTTAAGGATCAGAGATTATTTAAAGTCTATAAGGAACAAATCCGATTGTTAAAAAGCCTTTAAGAGAGAGTACTTAATTCTATTATTCTATTAAATCCCGAACTGTGTAGATAGTCTCTTAATGTAAGATTATTGTACTTTCTAACTTTCTAGAAGGTTAAGGTTTATTGATTCGTCCATCCCCCCCTATTTTATGTATAGAAAGGAATTTTGGTAGTCAAGTCATGCTTCAAATACTGACAGAGTCCGACGGAAATCAGATGATTCATGATCTTGATCAATATTTTCTACTCGATATGTAATCCCTGTTTTTCGTTGGATTACGATGGCTGAATGAGCACCAACGAATTTGGATCGGGTCGAAGCGGTCGTTCCGACCCACAAAAAGATTTTTCGTAGGGCATCATTAATGAAAAGATAGACCATATTCTCTTTCAACGGTTCTGAGGTGGAAGGAATAGGGTGGATTTTATCAGGGTTGGTTTTTACACAAAAAAGATGTATATTTTGCTTTTCAACAGGTTTCAGATGACTATTAGCATATTCGATCGGTTTAATAATGGGGAGATTTCGAAACATCCAGTGTTCCTCCTTTGAAGTTAAAATACTAGGAATAGATTGTACTTAGAGAATAACTCACCTCTGAATGCCTCCACGGTCCTCACCTTTAAATATCATCAAAAGATGTCTAGAACATCCCGATATATTTCTTATTCTTCAAAAACAAAGTTTATAGAAGAAGTTGTACATAAAAAATCTTTGGTTGGCACAAATAAGTCCGAAACCAATATTACTAAATATTTGATTAACCTCTATACTCAATTCCCTCAACAAGATCATAAGAATAGCCTTCTTAGTTGAAATTTATGCATTCTGTTGGATCTACATATATATGGATTTTCTATGGTTTGACATTCATTCCTGGACGATTATATACTCTGAAGATTACTCGAATCATTTTCCCCATGATATTTACCTAAAGGAATAAAATAATTGTCCAGTCATCTTGAACTTAAAAAAAACGACTGTAAGGAGGATGAAATTAGACTTTCATCATCTAGAACCAATCCAGAACTTATGGGAAGACCGAATCGAACGCTCAATTCTCTATTATAGTTTGTAAGGACTGCTAATAATGCAATTTGATTTAGAAATTCGTTATTATATACCAATATAACAGCATTTGGTTCAAAGCCACTCCTTAAATCCCTAAACTGTCGGAAAAAGTCACTAAACACATCATAACTATACTCTGGGTTAATAAAGATCCCTTCAATTTTTTGGGAAATTAATTCATCTATATCTTTCCAACCAAGGCCAAGAGATCCAAGTTTAACATTCTCCAAATTCTTTATTTTTCGACTTCCTTTCCCATCAATCTGAGCTAAATTTATGCGAATAAGACGTAACATATATGCCTTTTTTACTTCATCAAGGTATAAATGACCTCCCAATCCGAATGAAGATAAGAGGTCAAACCAAAAATGTTCTCCTACAATCTTATGGCCATCTCTACAGGTATTCTTAAAATTGAACTTCTTCAACTCATCATACAAATCATTAGTTTTTTGATTAAATTCTTTATTTTCTAAAGAGGGAATACTTCCATTGTAAAGCCCTTCGCAAAGGAAATATATTCGAAAATCGTCATTTTGTATGGTGAAAAGTCCAATCCCTTCAATGTTAGGCAATTGGAAACCATATGCTCCTGCTATGCAACATTGTTGGGTACTTTCAATACTTTCCAAGGTCAAGGTCAGCGCAGAGAAAAGAGCTCCGCCAAGTTCAGGTTCTATTTCTGTCCCCACTCTGAAATTACAATGACCAATGATTTGGCCACAATAAAGATGTTGAATCCATACTTGAGAAATTAAAACCATAGAATCTCCCTCCTGCTGAAATAATTGTAGATTAGACCACTCATCTTCCTTTCACTTTTCTATTAAGTCTCCTCACTAATTAGCTCCGTCGTTCCATATATACGCTCATAGGTTAAGATAACATGAGAAATAAATTTCCGGATTTTAACAACCTTTTCTTTAACTAAGTCATTTCCTTGAGTTTGATCATTCATAAGAAGATGTATCTCATGAACTTCGATCTGAATTTCATTCAAAAACTGGTTAACTAAGGGGAATAACTCTGAATGAATCAAAATGTTCGCTGTTATATTCTCTTGCCCCCCCCTAGCCTCAGGTACATCTAAGGAATAACCGAATGACATAACCTTCGTACGTATTCCTTGGGTTAAAACAAAGTCATAACTAGAAGTAATTTCGACATCAAAGTCGTCAGAAAATCCAGTTCCACTGAAAGATCTGTCACTCAATTCTACTAATTTAGTAAAGTTATCACGTAAGATTTCTGGTTCTACAATGATTGGGATTGGCCCATGTCGTTGGTCAAAGAAACTAATGACAACACCAATCGTATGAAGGTCTACTGAATCAGCTACTTCTGATTCCTGTATATCTACCATCGAACTCAGTACGAGCTCTTTATCTAAGCCTACTAATTCAGGTTTACGGATAAATTTAACGTATACAAATGCTCCGATAAATGTTAAAAACATTGCTAATCCAGCTACTAGCAATAGCCATTCAGGGAGACCTGGAGAGACGTAACGTAAAATATCTCTATCAACACTATCTGGATCGTCTCTCAATACGTCATATGCACGAGGATTTGTGTTCCCGACGTTATCAATCGTTTCAATTCTGTAAATTACTTTCCAATCGGTCCCATTACTATCAAATGGGACAACTGTAGAGAAGAATGAAGAAGTAGAAGAGGAATTTAAGAGAACCATGCTCGCAGAATATTCAGATTGCTGTAAAAATGAACCAATCCCAGCAAATTCATCTGGAGTAACTGGTTCAAAGTAATAATATAAGTTAACATCGCTGATATCACTTCCAAATTCCTCTAATTCTGCAAAAAAGGTAATAGTTGTAGAATTATATGTGAAAAATGCATTAGTTACTCGGGGTGCAACAGAATCTGTTATTAGAAAAGTAAATTCTAATAATTGATAAATCTCAAATTCCTGCCCATTGTAATTCACTGTAGATATAACAGTTACATTTACCATAATGAGACTATTAGATAGTGCATTAAATTGTGCTGGTGAAAGGTGATATTCAAGAATCCAAATATTGGTACCCGCGACATTAACTGCATATCGAATACCCCCTATTGTATCATTCAATATATATTCCACACTAGATATGTGGTTTTTAATATCATTAACAGTAACATTGAATATATAATGACCCTCGGTTTCGTAACCTATTATTACTACATCATTCGGGGTTGTAATGAATCTAGGACGGCTTTCAATGATAATTTCAGAGGAATTGATTCTTTCCCAAGTATAATTTCCATCAAAGGGTGTAATCATACATCTCCACTTTTGACCTAAAAATGTTGAATCAGATGGAATTTCTGTATAATTTTCATATTGGGATATCTCGATCCAAGAATCATTTCCTAAATCATTAAACCATATAATTTGTGCGTTCAGAACGTCTCCTTCACTATCAAAAAAGAATTTTATTGATATATTTTCATCCTCAACAAAAAATTGGTCAGTTCGAACATTATAAGGATCTACACGGCCTGTAGGGTCGAATATATATTCAACAGAAAGCTTTTTTGTAAAAATATTATCTGTATAAGCAATGCTATAATTCAACCCGTCTGAAGTCCAAAATTCAGCTCTCCAGAGATCTCCATTATTTGTAACACTTAAAGGAATACTGCTCTGATTGGTATAACTGTTTTCTGGTAATCCATTTCTGTACCACCTAATATACACCTTTGAAAAGTCCTCTGTATCTCCATCTACATCGTAAAACGTCCAAATTAATTCAAGAACATCGTTGTTAGATATCAAGGTTGGCGCTAAGTCAAAAAAGGTAACAATCGGAATTGCATTTGCTATACTTATTGAAGGGCTTGTGAAATTACCTAATGCCCAATCAAAGCCATCGTAAGGTCGAATTACGACATTTATGATATCTCCCTTAGCAAAATTGG
>JAEOTQ010000228.1 GCA_016839785.1 Candidatus Hodarchaeota archaeon
ATGGAAATATGGACTTACCGTGCTCTTGTAGTACTGGTTATTTCATGTCCCTGTGCTCTTGTGGTGTCTATACCCCTTGTTTATTTTGCAGGTATCGGAAAAAGTTCCAGATATGGGGTATTGCTGAAGGGTGCAAATGTTATTGATTCATTAAACGAAGTGTCAACTGTTCTCTTTGATAAAACTGGTACTTTGACTGTGGGAAAATTTAAAGTAGTTATGGTCGTTCCTAATGAAAATTACTCCCCTCAAGAAGTCATTGCATTTGCGGCATTAGCAGAGGCTCATTCAAATCATCCTATTGCCAAATCCATTCTGGATGCTTACAACAAAGAAGTGGATCTTACTCAGGTTGATGAATATGAGGAACTACCTGCACTAGGGATCAAGATGAAAACAAAAACTGGCGATTCTATTGTTGTGGGAAACGATAAAATGGTTCATGAGATCGATTGTCCACATTCTGCCTGCATCACTGATGAAACCGCCGTGTATGTAGTTCTCAATGATGTTTATATTGGGCATATCATTATTGATGATAAAGTTAAATCCACTGCTCTTGAGGCAATTAATAACTTAAAGAAAAAGAACATCCCTCACATTGGTTTACTTACTGGAGACACCAAGAATATTGCAGAACGTGTTGGAGGGGAATTAGGAATAAAACAGGAAGATATCTATGCCAGTTTGATGCCTCTTAACAAACTAGAAATTCTCGAGGATTATATTCACAAAGCAGAAGATAGAGGTGGTACAGTAATATTTATCGGTGACGGAATGAATGACGCACCAGTTATTGCTCGTGCAGATGTTGGTGTTGCCATGGGAGCTATTGGTTCAGATGCGTCTATTGAAGCAGCTGACCTTGTAATTATGGATGATAATCCTGATCGTTTGAATGATGCAATAACTATTGCAGGTAACACAAACAGAATTGCTAAACAGAATATAATGATGGCTTTAGGTATTAAAGCCATTTTTATTGTGCTTGGTACGATTGGATTAGCTTCTATGTGGGTAGCTGTCTTTGGTGATGTCGGAGTTACGCTTTTAACGATAATAAATTCTCTCAGACTGCTAAAATAAGTGGAATATTCTTTTTGGAAGTAATTAACCTAAGAAAATTTTGGGGTACGGGTATTTTTCCTATAAAAAAGGAGTGTTAATAGAAATTCTATTCTTTACCCTTTGAATTCGATTTCTCACGTTTATTTATTTCGAGATATTCAATCAGCCAGATTCCAGCAATGTGCAAAGTAAGTACTAATATCCAAACAAAAAAGATCCAATAATCTGATGATGTATTATAAAGTAAGCCTAAGAGGAGTCCGTAGCTACTGGCGACTACAATAGCATACATTAATTCTTGGAAGGCAAATTTCCTCATGATCAACAACCATACTTGATACTTTGAATTCCCTAAATTGATCTTAAAATTCCTTCTATATTAATACTTGGTATTACCTTTTCAAAAACAAAATATCAGCATTTATCAAATAACAATTTCAAAGGATTCCTTAAAATAATAATTAAACCCTAAAAAAAGAGTTTTCTAACAGGTTAGATTCACCTAATTCAGTCAAGAATATTTTTGCTGCATCTTTTTCTGCTTCTCTTTTACTTGTAAAGATTCCACTTTGGATTGTGTAGTTATCCCCTTCATATACTCCTGTGATGGTAGTTTGAAATAATTGCTGATGATCAGGCCCCCCAACTCTAGTGGATTCATACTTGGGAAGAGGTAAACTCTTTTTTTGGAATAGAATTTGTAAAATTCCCTTTGGATTTGGATTAAGGTATTTTTTTTCTATCGCCAGTTGAAGGAGAATAGTTACTATTTCTTTACATGATTCCAAGCCTTTAACATTATAACTTGCTCCTAACAGTGCCTCAATACTTTCTTTCAGATCATTTTTAGTCGTAAAAGAAGTATTATGTTGTATTTCCATGGCTTTGTGCACCTGCAATTCCTTAGCTATTCTATACAAGGTCTCCTCATTGTGAAATGAGTGAAGAGCCTCAGTAATCTGGCCTGAGTCTTTCAGGTCATTTCTTGAAAGATGTGTAAGTAACAGTAGATTGAGAAGTGCATCACCATAGAGTGCTAAAAATTTGAAATCATCGCCTCCACCACATGATTTTGGATGAGTAGCTGATTTAAATAATGGATCCTCTTCTGATAATTGAAATCTAGCAGCAAGATTTGCTAGAGTATTTATTGCTGGCATTATTGCTAATATTCCTTAGTTTTGGTTCGAATTTACTGTATTATTCGTTCAAATTCTGACCATTTTTTAATTGTGGCGAAAGGAGATATCCTATGTGTATTTAGATCTAAATTACGTGAGTCAAATAGAATGAATCTAATTCCAGCTTTCCTAGCTGCACCTGCATCAATATAAGAATCCCCTATGTAAGCAGTATTGTCCTTTGTGGTACTTTTCTTGTTCAGTATTGTTAAAATTCCTTCAGGATTTGGTTTTGGATGTTTCACATCATCTCTAGTAACAAATTCAAAGTGTTTGAGGAAGTGAAACTGTGGTTTCTCAAAATAGAGGTTGACAGTTTTCTGCGTATTGTTAGTATAGATCACGCTTTGAATATCATTCTTTTCAAGGATTTCTGGAATATTTTCTGCTCCCTCCATGATTTTTGCTTTTTCAACCGATTCTTCCTCACTTCTCTCTATTAATCTTTTTGCCGTTAGATAGAGTTGTTCATCAATCAACTTAAGTTGAGATGCAAGGATAAGTATTGGAGTTTTGTGTAAATTTGAAACCTGAGCATCAGGAGGAAACAATTCATAGATTTCCTCACGAATTGCTGTGTAATTAATACCTGAACGAATTAATGTGTCATCTAAATCAAAAATGATTAATTTTATCTTGTCCAAGGGAACTCTACCAGATTAAGCGATTTTTATGAGGAGACTGAGGTTCAAGGAATAGATATAGATTGATATAAAAAACAACATCGCTAATTGAAGAGTAAATCAATTTTAGACCCTCAACTAAGTGAACAAAATGACGTGGGAATCTATATTATCACGAGATGATGTCCCTGAGGATGTCAAACAGGCTATTCGAGATGAATTATCCCTAATTGGTGAAAAAAAATCTCTTTCTCTTGGTGAACAAGCATTATCTGATGTTGATTCTTTGCTTAATGTCTCTCCTGAATCATCCTTACTTTTGAAAAAAAACGGTACCATCATTACCTTGAATGAAGTTGCAGCCAAACGACTTGGGGGAACAGTGAATGAAGTGATCGGTACAAATATTCTTGACCATTTTCCTCCTGATGTACGTGAAAATCGTGAAAAATTCATTACCGAAGCAATAATTAAGAAAGTTCCCATTCGATTTAGTGATAGCCGGGCAGGAGTTGTTTATGAAAATTGGATTTATCCAATAATTAATCAACAGAATGAAGTGGTTCGCGTTGCTGTTTACGCGAGCGATATCTCAAATATGATTGAAGCAAATCAAGCTCTCATAGAATCTGAAGAAAAATATCGTACTTTGGTAGAAAGAGCTACTGATGGTATTGCTATAATTCAGGACGGTGTTGTCAAGTTTCTAAATACTTCTTTAGCCGAAATGTCAGGTCAGCCAGTCCAAGACATTATAGGGACACGATTTGAACATAATATTCATCCAGATGCTTTGAAAGAGGTAGTTCAACGGTATAAAGATCGAATGAGTGGAATTGCGGTACCTTCAATTTACGAGACTTCACTTGTGCGTGCAAATGGGGAAAAAATTCAGGTTGAATTGAATGCTGGAATTATTGCTTTTCAAAATCGACCTGCAGATCTTGTCTTTGTGCGTGATATCTCAGAAAGAAAACGAATTGGTAAAGAATTGGAAGAAAGTGAAGAAAGATTCCGTACTTTAATCACTACTATGAGTGAAGGGGTCTGGGTAACGGATAGCAGAGATAGAACGATTTTTGTTAACAGTGCATTAGAAGAAATGTTGGGATATTCTGAAAAGGAACTTATGGGTCGACTAGTGACTGATTTTCTTTCCCCCGATTCATGGAAGAATTTTGAAGAGGTTGTGAAATTACGCCATGAGAAAAAATCTCTCTCCTCGACATACGATTTAACTTGGATTAAGAAAGATGGATCACCATGTATTACACGTATATCGGGAACTGTGTTATTAGATGAAACTGAAAAAATCATCGGATCATTCGGAGTGTTTAGAGACATTACTATTCAGAAATCTATTGAACAGTCCTTACAGGAATCAGAAGAACAGTACCGAAATCTTGTAGAAAGGGCAAATGATGGTATTGCTATAATTCAAGACAATAAAATAGCTTATGTCAACCCAAGTCTAGCACAAATTAGTGGTTATTCGATTCCGGAATTATTGGGAAAATATTTCGTTAATTTTCTTCATGCTGACGTTATACAGGAAGTAGAAGATTATTACCGTCGGCGTATGGCTGGGGAAGAAGTACCTAATATCTATGACTCATTAATCCGCAAAAAAGATGGATCGAAAATTGAGGTTGAGTTTAACATTGGGCTTACAAATTATCAGGGCTCTCCCGCAGAGCTAGTTTTCGTACGTGATGTGTCTGATCGGAAAAGAGCAGAAAGATTACTCGCACAAGTTAAATTAGAAGAAGAACGTTATCATGCTATGCTTTCTCATTTTGTAAATAATGATTTGCAGAAGATCGTAAACAATTTAGACTTTATGCGTCTAGAGATGAAACATAAAGGAATTACCGATCCAGAGAATATTCAGAATATTATCAATATTGCAGATCAATCATCGAGAACAATTGACACTGTAAATAAAATCTTTGATGTGCTTCAATCACCTGTAAAAGAATTTAAATCAGTTTATAGTATCTTAGATGTCATCAAAGAGTTGTTCCAAGAAGTACCAGAAATCAGTACAGAAGTCACACTTGATAAAATAAGCCTAGATAGACTACTTCTATGCGATAAATATCTGAAAACTGCATTAAAGGAAATCCTTCAGTTCATTCAATTGTCTTGTGACAAAGGAAATTTGCAAAAGACCCCAATTAAGATGGAAGGAGGATTACTCGCTGCCTATTATCGTATCGTAATTCGTGATTATTGTTCTCCCCCGATTTCAGAGGAAGTGAGTTTTCGACTTTCGAGTAAGATTACTGATGATTGGGAATATCAAGGCCATTATATTGGGTTATCATTGAGTTCCGTTATCATGCGCCACTATGGAGGGACATTGAAGATCCTACCCCTTGTTAAAAAAGGCAACGAATTTCAACTGCTCTTCCCCTCAATCCTAGTTTCCTCAAGAGAATAATAAAAAAAAAGAAGGAATACGGGAAAACCGTATTCTAAGTGAAAAATTAGGATTAATTAGAGAACGCCTTGAGCCATCATGGCACGGGCTACTTTTAAGAACCCTGCTACGTTTGCGCCGATAACTAAGTTCCCTGGGGAACCATATTTCTCAGCTGCATCACGAGAAGCTTGGAAGATATTCACCATGATTGCGTGAAGACGTTGATCTACTTCTTCTCTTGTCCATGCTAATCGAAGACTATTTTGAGACATTTCCAGTCCAGATGTAGCAACTCCACCAGCGTTGGCAGCTTTTGCAGGACCGAAGGAAACCCCCGCTTCTAGAAAAATATCGATTCCTTCCAACGTTGTTGGCATGTTCGCTCCTTCACCAACTACAATACAACCATTATCAACTAATTTTTGTGCATCAGTGGCATTGATTTCATTTTGAGTTGCAGAGGGCATTGCAATATCACACTTTACTTCCCAAGGACGTTTATCTGGGTAATAGTCAACATTGAACTTCTCGGCATATTCTTTTATTCGTCCACGACGAATCTGCTTTAATTCAAGGAAGAAATCAAATTTCTCGCCCATAATACCGTCAGGATCATAAATAGTACCACTAGAATCAGAAAGGGTGACAATTTTGCCTCCTAGTTGATTGACTTTTTCAACAGTATACTGAGCAACATTTCCAGATCCAGAGACCGCGACTATTTTGTCTTTAAAATCAGTACCGCGCGCTTTAAGCATTTCTTGGGTAAAGTAGGTACATCCGTAGCCTGTAGCTTCAGGTCTGATGAGAGAACCACCCCATTCGAGACCCTTGCCAGTTAAAACCCCAGTAAACTCGTTGCGGATCTTTCGGTACTGACCGTAAAGAAAACCGATCTCACGACCACCAACACCAATATCCCCTGCTGGAACATCTGTATCAGGTCCAATATGGCGATATAATTCCTGCATAAAGGATTGGCAGAAACGCATCACTTCAGTATCAGATTTACCTTTAGGATCAAAATCTGAGCCACCCTTTCCTCCACCCATTGGAAGACCAGTGAGGGAGTTTTTGAACACTTGTTCAAAACCGAGGAATTTAATGATTCCTAAATAAACACTAGGATGGAAACGTAAGCCCCCTTTATAGGGTCCTATTGCACTATTAAATTGAACACGGAATCCACGATTTACATGGATTTCTCCATTGTCATCCATCCAAGGAACACGAAACATGAGTTGTCTTTCGGGTTCAACTATTCGTTCAAGAATTTTAAACTTGCGAAATTCTGGATGTTTTTCAACAGCAGGAGTAAGTGATTCTAACACTTCTTTTACCGCTTGGTGAAATTCTTTTTCACCAGGGTTTTTCACAACAACTTTATCATATATAGCATCAATGCCTGACATTATTTTATGACCAACCTATTGATTTCGCTTTAATATATCATTTTTACTGCCGATTTGGAACTAATGGGCATTTTTCAAGTTTCAGTCATGGAAACCTGTTCTGATTTCCGGAGGAAAAAGTTGGTTTAAACCATTTTTTACTTTTTGAGTTTTCTCTAAAAACTCTCGAAAAGCAATTCTATCCACTCTAATGTGAATTTTTCCTTCTTCCTTTGTTTAAATGCGACGATCCAATATTCATTTTCAGAAAAAAAATGCTCAAGAGACAGACTTTGCTAAAGGTAGGGAAAATTTAAAGAAAGAGAAAAAACAAGAACTTGACTAGATTCAGATGCCCCTCCCTCCCCCTAGCCAATCCAATATAGATGAAATCAAATTTGATTATAGACCGAAATATCAGATTTTCCATGAGCTTATGATCAACCGAATAAATAAAGTCCTTCTTGTTTCAAGTTATTATGATAGTTTTATCCTAGAAGAAGATGGTAGACTCTCTGATCAGATATTTGAAGAATTTCATAATCTTAATCTCCGAACTCTCCCTGTGATCACTAGAGTAGCCACAGCGAGTGAAGCATTATCTCTACTCGATGAACATTCATTTGATTTGGTTATTACTATGAGACGTTTAGGCGATATTGATGCCTTTTCTTTTGGTACGCAAGTGAAAAATGTACAAGATATTCCTGTTGTTCTCTTACTAAATAACCCAGCCGATGTTCCTTACTTACCAGATGTTACTTCTGGAGAAGGAATCGATAAAATTTTTCTGTGGAATGGGGACTCCACAGTATTTGTGG
>JAEOTQ010000242.1 GCA_016839785.1 Candidatus Hodarchaeota archaeon
CAAAGAGTATTTCTCTATGGAATTATATCTTGGCAGTCGGATTAGCACCAATAACTTGTTATTTCATTGTGTTATTCTTTACTAGTGCTGTAGATTTTATTTCACGCGAGCAATGGCCTACTCTTCCAGTCATTTGGCCTCCAGCAATATATACAGGAGGGATAATAGGAGGAACTGTTGGGGGAATTCTAGCTTCTTGGGAGACAAGGCAAAAATCAGACAGTAACAACTCCCTAGAACAAGCTCAGCTCTTTACACAAGACCTCTTATATTTTGGATTGTTAGCAATTTTAACTTATATACTAGAAATACTTTCTGAAAGTATAATTCTTCAGATCCTTTTATTCATCTTTGAGATTGCGTGTTTTATTGTCATTGGCCGAAACATTAGCAGATTAACCTTAAAAATTTCAATAACATCAAAAAATTCGAATAACCTGAAAGAAGATTCTGAATTATAAAGGAAAGACCGAATTCTGGCAATATGATAAAAGATAGAATTATTAATTCAGTACTTCAGAACCCAAACATTTTTTTAAAAGAAAGCTGTAGCGTATTGGATTAAAAGGAGCTAATTATTAACCTGACTCCTATTTGAGATGACGCTACCAATTCAAACTGAACACTGGTATTGAACAAATTGCAATTTAGAACCTTTGGGTGGATAGCACGACAAAGTCCACACATTCGTTTTCTGAAGGATGAAATTAAAGATACTCATAAATTCACATTTCGAGAACTCTCTGATAAAAAGGTTCAAGTCGCACTCGAGGATCGAAAAGCCTGGTTCAAGAAGGGGGAATTATGGCCGACCATCATCCTTGTTGAAAAAGGATGGGATGAGAGTGGTACAGTAAAAAGGGAAGACGCGTATATCCGAATTTTTCGGCATGAAGATGGTGCACTTCTGGATATTTTGGTTGGAGAAAGCCTTGATGAAGCCACCCTCCTAGCCATCGATTATAAGGTACCCTTGTTCAGTGTAACATGTTCACGCAAAGGAACTCGTGGTACCGCTCAACGTATTCATATGGATATCAAGTAATTTTTCTTTAAGTTCTTGAAACTCAAAAAGTATGCTCTCAGAGTTCGCTAGTCTGAATCAGCATTTTGATGAATTAAACTGGTAAACTTTGTAATTGTTGAAATTGTTCTTACACTCCCCTCTGCATCCACGTAGAGCAATCGAGCATGTCGTTGCTCATCATCAATCCCATGTAAATCAAGGAATAAATCTAAACCAGTTACGTCAGGAGCTAAATTATCTGCTTGTATTCCTAATGCTAAGGTTTTATTGCAGATCGAACAGGGTTCAGTTCGAAGTCTGATAATACTAACCATCATTTATACCTTCGATTTAATGTTTTTCAAGTTAGCTTCAGTTATTTCTTCTTGACATCTATGAACTATCAGAATTGTTCTCGGAAGATTCGTCTTCTTTAGTTTCCTTTTCAACAACTTCCTCTGTTTCGGCTTTCTCTGTGTCAACTTCGTCATCTAACTTTTCGTCGTCAGGTACATCCAAGAATTCAGTCTCGAAATCAGCCATAATATCATCTGACTTCTCATAGGTCTCTGTTTCAGCACCGTCTGTGGCAGGTTCGCCCTCTAACCTCTTATCATCAGGCTTATCTGGGAGTTCAGTCTGAAAATCATCTGACTTCTCATCGGTTTCATCTTCTAACTTTTCGTCATCAGGTTCTTCCACAAAATCAGTCTCGAAATCAGCCATGATATCATCTGACATCTCATCGGTCTCTGTTTCAATCTCATCGAGGACTTCCAAGGTTCCAGAAATGAATAACCGAAACTCTTGAGTCTTACGCAGGATAGTATCTTTATCCTCACCAGATAAGATAAGGTCTTTCAGTTCCAACATACCATCTGCTATCTCCTCTTGGAAATTATGAGAAATCTCACTCCATTTCTCTCGCATCAACAACATTAAGAGTAATACACCTTGTCCCGCATCAGTGGGTACCTGATCCAGAGTGAGAATTGATAACCAACTTTGAGGAAGCGTGGAAACAGGATATGCGAATGTGATAGCAGAACATCCTATTTCTTCAATCTTGAAGTCTGTATAAGTCACAAGATCCTGAGCTTTTGTATTCATAATAAAAGAAACGTTATTGTTTGCTTTTTCAACAAGCTCTTTCAAATATTGGTAAAATTGTCCAATTAACTCTGGTTCCCACAATAGTATACTGGAAACAGCTTCACTCTGACCATATGAAGCAACAAAACCAAACATCGCCTCTTCTCCAAGATAAGCCAATCGCTCACTCCTAAGTAAAGCAACATCGAATCGTCTGCGTCGGAGTGTTCTTAGTTGGTGGAGTTGAGTAATTTTCATTGTGGAAAAGATGGCAACAATCACAGTAACTAATACAATTTCGGTTATCAATAGTCCAATACTAGTAGAAAAGAAGATTTTAGTATTATATTTCACAGTAGGTCTGTTTCCCACATCAATCTCATTACCTTCATTATCAATTGCGTTTATCCTGAAATTAATTTGCTCATTTCCAACCCAACCTGTTTGAATGTCTGCATAAAACTTGTTATCTTTCGGAATCATAGGAATACCGTCAGTCCATCCGTCTTTGGTACTTTTCTGAAGCATGATTGAATCTATACCACTCCCTAAATCTCCTGCTTGAACCCAAACCCGTAATAGACCCGGATATAAGTACTCTGTATCGTCAATATTCACTTTAGGTGCCAGTATGTCTGGTACCACATGGATAATGGGCTGGGTTTTATTCATATTCGAAGCTTTATCAACGACAACAAGAGTAATTGTATAAGTTTCATTGGAATATGGAAGCTTTAACGCAGCTTCCCCTTCCATTGTTCTCAACCCATATATTCCAGGTATACTGGTATTTTCTAAAGTTACATGGGAATATTTTGCATGGGGAGCCCCATCCTCATAACGAACTTCTAAATACACCTCAGAAATATCACCAAAAGCATCTAACGCGGAAATAGTGACATTGGTTCGACCTTCAATTGTTGGACTAGGAGTAATAGCGAAATTCTGAATCTCTGGATATATAACATCATTTTCAGCTATAATCGGATAGTCAGATACAAGTTCATGACCATGATAAAAATCTGAATTGGAGGCAATGTCAGTCAATAAAACTCCAAACTTTAATGAACTTGAGTAATTAATTGGTATTGTGGTTTGATAATATATTCCATCTCCAGTCATATTAAATGGGTCTTTTGCAACGCCATCAATGGTGTAATTGAACTCAACAAATACGATCCCCTCGCCCCAATCACTTGTATTTATACCAATATGAATGAACCCTGTTCCTGTTTGGTCAACAACTATACTAGTAATTTCTGGAGGAGTATAGTCTCCAATTCTCCAATACTGCGTCCCCGTTGTATAACTGTTATTAGCTCTATCATATATTGTAAAATAATAGTCAATACTATCATTGAATTCGAATGTGGTGAAATGGTACCAGTGGGTCTGATTATATCCTGCTTCATTCACATTAAATTGTGATCTCTCGATTAAACTTGCATTCAAAGGAAGACTATTTAGTTCATAAAAAACTGTGACATTTCTAATCGGGCTTTCCCATGTCCCCTCTGAAAAATTCACCCAGAACTTAAATAGAGAGATATCGATAGTTCGATCAAGACCAGTGAGAATAGGTTGAGGTGGATTATTATCAGGGATGTCATCAATACCTATGATAAGGATATCATCAAACCAAACGTCAAAATATTCATTCCAATATTCCCTGGTGTTTAAATAAGCACCCAATTCTAATGAGAAGTTAGAGTCTTGACTCTCAACTTGAAAATTGTGCTCAAAAGTGTGCCACACTTCATCTCCAGTAATATTTGATCCTACACGATAAAACACAGTTCCATTGGGCGTGGTTTCATTCCCTATCCAGAATGACTTCGCAGGATCCTCGGTATTGTTGATCCTACATCGTATCTCTTGATAATCAGGTGTATCCTCGAGTATAAGATCCGTACCATCGGGTCCTGCACCAGGTAGCACATCATAATCATCAAAACCACCATCTGGTGAGTCAAAACGCCATTTAAAGCTAATATGGATCACGCTGAAATTATCTTGAACAGGAAATTCAATTTTCCAACCTGCAGAGATGTTTGCAATGTCATCAAGCAGGGATTCATCAGCCATTGATTCATTATTTCCATGATTTCCAATTCTAGTGAATATTGAGGCACCTCCCACATCACCTGCATTATTAGAGGGATCAATTAATCCATTTGTATACAATGACTGATCGTAAGTATCAGAACCTAAAAGATCACCCCAAATATCAGGTACAAACTCAAATGACTCGTTGTCCACATCAATGCTTTGATTTAGTATAATTGTATCTTGTTGTATGGAAAACTTTGGTTTTGTTTCTTCCATGGGGAAAGATCTGTCAGAGGATGTTAATGAACCTGTTTTCAACGTTTGTAAACTTCTATCTTGAGTGACAGGAGTATTAATCACAATCATTGAAAAGAATAGACTACCCACATTCAATAATAAAATTGCCAATAAAATCGAATACTTCTTCTTACCCATTTTTCATTCCACCATAGAATCTGACTTTTTTTCAACACCAAGGTAAATCTTGTCAAAGGCTATCATCAGTCTTGAAACAAACTCTCGCAAATTACGAGCTTTTTCTTCAATTTGAGCAGAAGGTTGTTCACCTTCAACCAAACCACGAATTTCACGGAGTTTTTCAAGTAATTCATCTTGAAAAACTAGCAAATTATCTCCCCATTCTTTTCTCAATAAGAGTACTACTGTCAAATTTTCTTTTCCCCCACGAGCCTCAGGATTTACGACAGCAAATGAATAACCTAAAGCTGTACACTCATAACTTCCAGTTGAAAAGTCGAACGTCCCACTTCTTTCAGTTTCCTCTACTCCAACAAATTCTAATGTTGAAAAAGATTTATCAGATAGATCCAACATCACTTGCTCTTGGTCTTCAAGAAGCGGAGGTTCCCAGATAACAGGAACAGGCCCCTGAACCTGATCAAAGAAATTGACAGTAACTCCTAATGCAAATTCATCCATCTGTGTAAGAATTTCTTCGCGAGAGATACGTTCACTCTCAGTAAAAATCTTCTGCATATCATACCCAACAGTCTTAGAAGAAATTCTGATCCCGATTACAATGCCTGTGATAAGAAGAACTAAACCAAAAATCAAAACAATAGGATGGAAGATCAGAGGATCAAGATGGATGTGTATTTCAATTATGTCACCTGGAATGTTTTCTAATTCATTAACACCGTAGCTTTTTTGATTTCCCATTTTATCAGATACATTTACTTTGATTGAATATCTCTTGGGATTAATCATATCTATTAGATCGAAACCAAGTGTTAAAGTTGCTGAATACGTTTCTAACCGAGGAGTAGCCGCTTGTTGGGCGCCAAATCCTCCTGCAGCTGTTAGATTAAACCACTGAGTGGTATTATCTTGAGTAACTAAGCCAACAATGACATAATCCACCCCCAATCCTCCTTCAGTGAGGTTAACTGCGATTTTTACCTTTCGATCTTGAGTAGGTGTTAATTTAATACCCCTAATTCGAGGTGCAACTACATCTTTTATCTCTAGTTCCCTCTCAGCTACATTGGTATTTCCCGCATTATCAGTAACTTTTATTGCAAAGCGATATACTTCACCAACAGGTAGGTTACCTATCCACCTAAACTCTAATGGTAATCGTTCATCCCCAACATCGTCGATTAACGTCATATAACGTTCACTGCTTTCAGATGTGGCCGTATTTGTGATATTTAACAGTACAGAACTATCATGTAATCCAGACCATATGCTATCTTGAACATAGGTAGTGATAATAATGTCTCCATCATTAATATTGTTTGGATCAGCTGATCCATCCATCGTTGTATAAAAAATATTGAATGCAGTTCCGTTTCTCTGGATGAACTGG
>JAEOTQ010000245.1 GCA_016839785.1 Candidatus Hodarchaeota archaeon
CCACAGCCAAGGGGATGGAAACACACGTTCGGGACATTCATGATTATAAAATGAAAGGATTCGAATTCTGTGAAGAGTTTAATTTTGAAGAAAACGCGACTGTTGCTGCAGAAGAGGTATTAACCTTAGTGAATGAAGCAGTTAATTGTCCGAAAGAAAAAACAACGTTCATTCTTGAACCATATCAGCTTGGATTGACGATTCATGAATCTACGGGGCACCCTACCGAACTAGATCGAGTATTAGGTTTTGAAGCAGATTTTGCCGGAACATCCTTCTTATCTCCAGATAAATTTCGCTCTGGAAACTATAAGTATGGATCAAAGCTTGTAAATCTTATTTGCGATCCCAATATTCCCCATGCAATTGGATCTCTAAAATATGATGATGAAGGCGTGAAAACTAAGAAATTCAATATAGTAGAAGAAGGGATATTCAAAAATTATATGACTGATAGAGAAACAGCTCATGAGATGGGATATAAACACTCGTTTGGCAATGCACGGATCGCCAATTATAACCGAATACCTCTGATTCGAATGAGTAACATACATCTCGCCCCTGATCCACAGGGACCAAAAGATATAGACGAATTGATTGAAGAAACTCAATATGGAGTATATGGGCAATTTTGGAAGAGTCATTCGATCGATGATAAACGAATAAATTTTCAATTTAGCACTCAAACAGGTTATCTAATTGAAAAGGGTGAAATAACGAAACCGCTGAAAAATGTCTGCTATAACGCGATCACTCCAGAATTTTGGGGTGGATGTGATATGATTACGAGAGAGTTCCGGAGTTATGGGATGGGACCTGTGTGTGGGAAAGGTATTCCTGTGCAAGGCATGTGGATAGAACACGGAGGCGGCTGGGCTCGATTCCAAGATGTGCAAGTTTTTGCTGGATAGGAGGAAAAAAAGATGGAAACAAATACAGATAGAATAATCAGTGCGGGAAAGTTCGCACTTAAGCAAGCGAAAATACTCGGACTAGATGGAAGCAATTTAAACATCTCTATGAATAAAAATTATTCTACACGATTTGCTAATTCATCTATTCATCAAAACTTTGTTGATGATGAAGTAAAATTAGAGTTTACGGCAATAGATAGCCAGAAGAATGCTTTAGTGACGATCAATAGCTTTGAAGAGAATGAGATTATTTGGGCAGTAAAAAAAGCGACTAAAGTATTAAAATTCCTCCCTAATGATCCCGATTTTCCTGGAATGTTAACTGATACACAAAATTATCCGAAAATGACCTTGAATGATCCAAAGATAAAAGATATCACTCCTTCAGAGGTAGCAGATCTCATTATTGGAGGAATCAACTCAAGTCATGAAATATCAACTAATGTAAAAACGGTTTCAGGAAATATCAATCTGAAAAATGGTTACGATTATTTCGTATCCTCAGAAGGAATGGAATACCTATCCCCAGCTACTACAATCTTATCAACAGTCAATGTAATGTCAGATAATGGGGCAAATGAATCACGAAGTAATTCGTCATTTGGAGGACGAATACTCAATGATTTGGAGTTTGAAAGAGAAACAATTGATGTAACTGAACGATCGGTGTTAGGGCTGGATGCAGTTGCCATAGAACCAAAAAAATATCCAGTTATCCTAGATTATCAAGCAGCAGCAGATCAGGTACTATGGATTGGAATGTCACTATCAGCAAGATTAGTGCTGGAATATGTTTCATTTTTAACAGATAAATTAGGAGAACAATTATTTTCAAAAAACTTAACCCTGGTCAATGATCCCCATGATGCCAGTTTCGTGGGTTCATATATTGCTGATAACGATGGGGTGGCCTCTCAAAAGACAACATTTATTGACCAAGGGATAGTGAAAGACTTTGCCCACAATCGCTTGACTGCCAATAAGATGGGAACAAGATCCAATGGATGCGGATTTATGTTATGGGGAGATTCTATTCCACTACCTACAGCTATTAAGGTCAATCCAGGACAAAAATCACGGGAAAAGCTGATAGAAGAAATAGATGAAGGGTTATTGATTACCAACTTACATTATTCAAATTTCATTGACCCCTCACGAGGAACAGTGACTGGTATGACTAAAGATGGGGTATTTCAGATAAAAAACGGTGAACTGGTCGGTGCAGTCAAAAATATGCGATTTACTGACAATATCCAAAGTATTTTTGCGAATACAGAATCCTCTGTAGATCATCGGCAAGTAGTTACATTTTGGGGATTCTCCTTTGATGTTCCCGCAATAAAGACAGATTCTTTCACCTTTAGCAGTCAAACCTCACATTAATCGTCTATAAAAGTGGTAAATAAACATGCAAAAAAATTGAGTAATATCACTTCCAACCTTCCAAAAACACCTATGGGCCTGGTTGGTCAGGGGAAAAAATCGAAAGGACTAATTCATTAAGAGAATTCTGTTGAGGGGAGTCAAGAGTTTTTCCCGTTCGACTTCCCTTAGTCAACGCACTCCAATCCTTTTCTGATCGGGTAGTCTGTTGGATAAAATGATTCAATTTCTGGAGAGCAGAAAACGCTTGCCCCTTACAGATGTAACACATAAGAAGGGGTTCTTCCGATTTCATCACCAGAGTGTATTCACCAAGGAGAGCACGATCGAGACTGCGAGAGAAAACTGCTTCGGAAAAGGAGTGAATCGCTGAAAGGAATCCTCCAAAGAGTTGAGGGTTAATTTCCCCCTCGGGAAGAAACGGTTTGGAATATAGACTTAGGCCATTCTCTGCCATAATAATAACAAGGACAGGTTCCTCCTCTTTTAACTCAGGAAGATCTAGTAATCTCATTCGAGTTAATCGATTTACAAGATGGTCTAATTTCGCGAATTCCAAACGTTCGGCTAAAGGAGCATCTTTCTCACTTAATTCATGAAATTTAGGGATTTCTTGCAGGAGGAAATCATGCTCATGGGAGATTTTCATAGCAAGGTTTTTCATACCTTTCTCTTCAGCCATGATTTGTGCTTGTCCTAAAAACTCCCGAGCTTTGTCGAGATTCAATTCTAGCAAAAATAGCTTAGCCCTGAGAAAATATGATTCAGCAATTAACCAGTGTGAGTTTTGTTGTTTAGCAACTTCAAGTAAGCGAATGATGAGTTGTTCTACATCTTTTAACACGGCTTTATCATTAGTTAATCGTAAATTTTCAATAAAGAGTTCACACAGGTTAAGCATAGCATATTCGGTAATTTCATGATCAATAATTTCTTCGGTGATTACTTGTTTCAACATCTCTTCGGCTTTACTTCTCATTC
>JAEOTQ010000229.1 GCA_016839785.1 Candidatus Hodarchaeota archaeon
AAGTACTCTTTAGAAGAGCTTTATGGGAGATGTATACAAAAAATTCCACTGGCTTAGTATATGTTATTGATCTACTTGACCAGCAACGCTTTTCAGAGGTTCAAACCAGTATAAAAAGAGTAATTAAAATGCCTCATCTCAAAAATCTACCTCTAGCCTTGTTTTTTAACAAAATTGATTTGCTTGTAAATCTTCCCGAACAGAACCTCCTCCCTCTTCTGGGAATTTCTGAACTTGATGGTCGAGAATTAAAAGAATTTAAAACGAGCGCGAAAACAGGTGAAGGGATTATTGAAGGCATTACTTGGCTTTTACAGGTTATCAAGACACAGAATTAAATAATTGATATTAATCTAACTAATCTTGGTCTGTTATTCTTTTTCTCGAAGAATCCGTAATACGTCTCGCAAGGGGAGGGATAATAAATCCACTTCCTCATCCTCCTCTGGAGTATATGATTTGCTGTAGCCAGGAGGTAGAGGAACTCGTATATCCTCTTTTAACGGCTTCTTAATCTCTGGTTCGGATTTTTTTTCCTCGATTTCTTTGGATTGTTGAATAATTGGTTGTGGAGTAACAATACTTTCGCTCGGAACGGATGGACGAATTGGGGGTTTTTCATCCAAAATATCATTCGACATAAACGATACAGGTTCTTCTTCTCTGGTTTTTTTGTAGGAATATTCCTGTGCAAATTTAATGAGAAGTTCCTTTAGAGTTACTTTGACAAAATCTGTCCCTGTGTGAGAATCGAGAAACTTACTGAATTTTTCTATTTCTTCATCTTGTTGAGATTTAATTTTGAATTTCGTGGGTTGGATTAGAAAAGGAAGAATTGGATTAACAAAATCTCTCTTTACCGATATTTCCTCTCCCTGAAATCTTTTCAGAATGAGATTCTCTAATAACATATCAAATATTGGTATAACATTCCAAGCTTGCTCATTCATCTCAAAAAGGAGAAGAAAAGCAAATAATTTCTGAAATGAATGAGATTGATATAGTGAATATTTTATCCGATTTATACTGGTCTTATCCACTGCAGATCCTTCCCCAAATTCCAAGAATATTGGTTCGTTTAACTCTACAAATTCTTTTATATTGTCCTGAAAGTCAATAATCTCATTTCCGATTTTAAAAATCGATAGAGTAGATGGGGAGTCTATACACATAATTTTTTTCATAAAGTCTTGGACTTCTGAGTGAGTTAAAGACCAAAATTCTCTTTTAAATTGATTTAATAATATATTTAGAGAAGAAGAATATAAAATATCCCAAAATACTTCATCAAATGCTAGAAAAATACTTCCTGTATAGAGAGAGGTAATAAAATATCGAGCACAATTATTAATGGATGTATTATCATTCAAGTGATCTTTAAAAGTCTGTATTACTTCTTCCTGTAAATCTGTGGGAATGCTATCGATTTTATTTAGGAATATATAGAGATTGTAATTTGGACAAATTTCTGCTAAACATTTTAATTCCTTTTCCAAATAATGTTTGGCTTGAGGTAATTTTTTAACATCATATAAATCAATAACATAGATTAAGATTTTTGTATCTTTAAAAATAAATGGACTAAGCTTAGTAGTAGCTTTGTCTAAGAAAGATGCTTCCCCAGATAGATCAAATATGATGAGGTTCAGATTTTTGATCCTTCGCTGTGTTTTTGTCCATTCTTTATTTGGGCGATACCAAGTGTCAGATCCTCGATAACAACCAGTGACAAGTAGCGAAGTTATACTGGATACACCGCTCATAGACAATCCTGAAATAATGACTTTTACCTTAGAGCCGACGGACATCTCGATCATTCTTCTATAATTTCATTCTAGTTTGATGAAATCCAGATGAAATATTATTTGCAGGTTCTAAAACATATCCAAATTCATAACCTAATAGCTATCTGTATTCTAGAAAGCTTCCAGTAAAGTATTCTAATGTTAATTGTAGAATCCTAGCATTAATAGAATTTTTATTTAATGATTTAATCATGAAGTAATTAGATAAGATTATTAAGGGTTCTGTTAACTTTCAGTAGGATGATAAAGATATTTGGAATTGCTACCCCAACAACGATTATTGGATTAAACGTAGGGTATATTAGTAAACCTCCGATATTGACTGATCGAAAAAAATCAATGTTTGTCATAGCAATAATTCCAAGAATAGAGCCAAAAATACTTGATAATAATCCCAAGAGAATCATTTGTAGGGATAACATTATGTAAATTTGAGTAAAAGTTCCTCCTAACGTTTTTACTAATCTTATATTCCTATAATTCGTCATAATTGGATAAGAAATGACAGAAGAGATATTCAGTAGTGATAAAGCTGTTATAATTACTACAAACGCTATGAATGTTGTCTTAATAACTTCCAACGCGCCTCCTAAGAAGCTATCCATATACTCTGCAGATTCGACAACTTCTACATTGCTTAAAGTTCTTAATCCAACAGAAATTAATTCATCGTCAATTATAATAGGCATTCCTAACTTAATTAGAATGAATCTCTGTTCTTCTGCAAAATTTATGTAAATAGTTTCATAAACAGCATCTTTAATTTGAACTGTAACTATATAAATTCCCCATGGTACATCTTTGAAGTCTATCGTCGCATTTTGTATTGTCACCCCTGTGTATTCAATATCAAGCGCAAGATTTTGCATAGTGATTCTTGCTCCTCGAATTGCGTTGCCTATTGACGTTGTTACTTTAAAACTCAATACTCCTGATAGATCAATTATTTCAGAATGGATGAATATTTGACTTCTATTAAGAGAAAGAATCACTCCATTTTCATACTCCAATTTTGAAATAATGAGAGTGTAGGTACCTACTGGGACGATAACTTCAGCTATTCCTGAATTATTTGAAGTAACCTCTACAAAGAGGATGTCATTAGAATAAATTTTTAGATGAGAATCCGCAACTGGAGTATTAGAAGAAGTGGTAGTAAAAAAATATAATTTAACATCGCCTAATGGGATGTTAATAAAAGTAAAGGCTTGAGAAAGGCTAATATTCTCACTCCACGTATAATCATTGTATGATGCATTAAGGAAATAATTTCCAGATTGATTTAATATAAAGTCAACCGACCCATTATCATCAGTAATCTTTGTGCTTATGAGACCACTCTGATTGTATAAGTCTATTTTACATCCTATTAAGTTAAAAAATTCAGCTATTTCAGCTGTGCCATTAAATACTTTGATTTTCAACCAGTATGATTCGATTGGAATAGGTGGTACAAAACTAAGAATAATATTCTTAGAACGATCAAAATAAATCGTTGAGGATACATTAGTTGCGTTCCCTGGGTAATTTGCAACTATTTTATAAGAGAATCCAGTTTCTAATTTAAACAATACTGTTCCTTGAGTGCTTGTATAATTGAAATCTACTATCTCCTCATTAAGGTAAATGGAAACATTAACTCCTTCTGCAAATTCTCCTGTGATCCCATATACAGTGCAATCTAGGTTTCCATTTCCAACAAAAATTTTATTACTGGTGTTAGCTGAGATCGATTGAGACCATAATCGGGTTCTTTCCCCTATCGAATAATTTACAAGGTAGGTACCAGGTTCTTCGATAAATAGTCTCTCGTTACTATTATAAGATACCCATGTCTGATTGTCCGTGCTATTTTCGGGATAAAGAACTTGTACCGGATTACTCGAGTTAAGTAGCTGAATCAAACCACCGTTAATCTCCTCTTCATTAGTCGCATTAACAATCTCTACTTGAAAAGAGTTCACAAAATCAACACTTATGCCATTAGCATCATTGACTTGAAAAGAAATCATAGAATTTGGATTGCTTGTAGTTTCATTGAGCTTCACTTCAAATGATTTTGAAAATCCTCGAAATAGTACAGTTACATGATAGTAACCAATAGACAAATCATGGAAAGTACTAATACCATTAGCAGAAGTTAAACCTTGATATGTAATTTTTGGATGATATTTTTTTTGTACAGTCACAGATGCATTATTTGCTGGGTAATTGTTATATGTAACATTGATTACTAAATCCTGTTTTGGTTCTCCTATCCAAAACTGTAAAGGTTCATCAAAGGAACGGTCAATGAAAAACTCATTTGTAGTACTCTGCTGTATACTCTCTGATTCAGCTATGAATCGATATGTGCCAAACGCGAGGGAAAATGTTATTCTCCCGTCAGAATTTAGATTTTTTGACTCTAGAATGTCCCCAGTAGAACTATAGACTGAGATTGAAACCTCGTCTAAATTCTCATTGAGAGGTTGCTCATGAGAACGAACTAGGATTGATACCTCATATTCACTACTCACTATCTTATTCAGCTGGGTTTTTGTAATAATATTTGAATCCACTTTTACTCTAATAAAGGACACAAAATCATTATTAATGCCTCTCAATGCTTGTACAGTAGTTAGTGGAAGGAGTAATTCACTATCTATTGGTGTCTCAGTTGTAATGATTCCCTCGATAGTTATACTTAGAGTCATTGATGTTAATGTACTTACTAAAGTGAGTTTAGATCCAATATTTAGATTATGATCTTCTGCTAAAGAATGTCCTATTACAGCTCCAGAAGTCATTTGAGTGTTAGTTGATAAGTTTGATAGCCGATCAAACCATTTTCCCGTCAAGTCTATGGTTTTTGTAAAATTTAGGAAATTCGATGTAATACCCCTAACGATCATAACCTTCTCATTTAAGTTCTGTACGACAACAATAGTTAAAACTTCTGCGCTCGTCATCTCTACTC
>JAEOTQ010000243.1 GCA_016839785.1 Candidatus Hodarchaeota archaeon
ATCCAATTCTAAATTTAGAAGAATATGATTGGGAATCACGAAGTAGTTTTTCGATCATTTTGTCGTCAGAATATGTATCGGGTTTCCTAGAAACAACATTATCAATTATTTTGACAACTTTTACTGCTTTAGTGATAATTATTTCCGTGTTATCACTTTTAAGCATTGCGTCTGTGATTTCACAGCCAATAGTGTCCAATGAAAAATCACTTAAAACTTTCCGTCAGGTAGGAGCAACACAAAGTCAGGTTATAGTTGGTGTTGTAGTTCATCTTGGTGTATTAGGAGCATTAGCAAGTGGATTGGGATCCATTTTGGGAATGTGGATTATGACTATTTTTCCTACTCTAAAAAATATAAATGTCGGGGGAATTATTATTCGGCCCAGAATAGATCTTTGGTTAATGATATTAGTTATACTTTCGAATTCAATTGTAATTATAATCAAAGCGGTTCAAAAACTTCGCGAATTCTTTGAAAAGACTATTGCGTCTTAAAATTGCTCAATTGAAACTTGAAATGGTTTTGACTAAGTTTCAATTGGTCCTTGGCACTTCAAATAAAACTAGATGTATTTGAAGAGTAGCTATATATTCGGAAATCGGCTCCCCACATTCCAAGGGTAAAATTAGCATTCATTAAAGTCGTGTTTATTTCTCCTTTGAAATGTATCCATTCAGCGATAACGATATATCGAATTGGATTTCCCTCTTGTTGATGCCATTCCAATGCGGCACTTAATACCTTAGCTGATTCATTAGTTCCTTCCTCAATTAAATAATAGTTACATCCACAATAATACCCTACCTGTGGTAATGGTACAAATACATAATTGTCTGGATCAGTACGTTCATCGATGTATAAACCTAGTTCATATAAATCAGGCCAATCCATTGTAACGTGAATTGTTCTTAGAGAAAACAATGAGGTAACGATATAGAAGACAATAAATGCATATTTTATTCCCTTTTCTTGCTTGTTGATTAAGATCGCTGATGGTATTATTAGACCTATTGATAGGTAAAACATCCAATACTCATGTTTACGGGCTCCCTGTAAAAACAACAATATATGAGTCATACCCAGCATAAAAAAGAGTAATGAAAGGATAAAAGGCTTATTTTCAATTATTTTCTGACCAATATTCCGAATTTTATACTTGTTCATGTCTTGTTTAATTGTCATTACAACGCGATAAGCCTCTGAACAAAAATACACAAACGAAAGTACAACGATTAATATCCCAAAAAACCTAAGCGCTCTATTATATTCGAGATCAATAAATTCGTAAAGTGGTATATCTAGGAGACTTCTTTCTCCGCCTTTTCCAACTATTTGTTGGAGAACAAGTTCCCAACCTGTCTGTGAAATGGTACTATACATTGCTATTGTAAAATAGAATGAGATAATTCCTATTAAAAAGAGTAAACCCATTTTTAGCACCATTTTTCTATTTCTTTGATAGAATAATACATGCAGAGAAATTATACCAAACACGAAATATCCAGGCCAGTCTATTAACGTTCCTAAAAAAAAACTGGAGTAAATACATATCAATGATTTTTTTGAAGGTTGCTTAATGTGTTTTAAATAAAAGAAAAATGTAAGTAGAATGAAAAACATGGTACCTGATTCATGTGCTACCATTCTACCATAATACACTGTCATAGGCATAAAAGCAAAAATAATTATGGCAATATTTGCAGT
Source organism: Candidatus Hodarchaeota archaeon (assembly GCA_016839785.1). Taxonomy (GTDB): domain Archaea; phylum Asgardarchaeota; class Heimdallarchaeia; order Hodarchaeales; family Hodarchaeaceae; genus Hodarchaeum. The sequence goes on from JAEOTQ010000243.1 coordinate 1,708, forward strand.
TTGTTGATCAAGCTCTTTTAGGAGAATAACATAAACAAGAGTGATATTACCTAGTGAAAACAGAATCGGAATAATTCGAAAACTTATTTCGGAAGTCCCAAATAATTGGCAAAAACTGAACAATAATATTTGAAATAACGGTGGATGATGCCAGTAACTGAATAGATGGTTGAAATCGGTGTTACTTATCGCAATTTTAACTAGTGTTCCAAAAAACGCTCCATTAAAGTCATGTAATCCGATCCATGGTTCATTTACATCCCAAAATAGTAGAAACAAGTGAATTAGAAAGGCGATTAGAAAAATCTTATGTTTTTTGATGATAAAATATATTGAGGATGTTTGTCTTTGTATTGTTCCTTTTGAATTTTCCTGAATAGATAGATCAGTCATATTCTATTCTCCCAAGACTAGTCCCATTAATCTTAAAACTCTTTAATTATTTTGCTAAAGTTTTTCTTTTGATTGTTGAGTTTTAATCCCTTAAATTGTGATGATGTTAATATGGGGTCAATGAAGTGATTGTATCAACTACTACTTTCAATGTTTTGTCCGAAATATCTTGGGATAATACACATCCTGGCGAAAAAATTAAACCTCTTTCCGTAAACTCTCCATAAACATTTTTAATGGATTCTTGAATTTCCTTTTCATCACCTTCTCTGAGGACATCCATTTCATCAATTCCTCCCAGCAGTCCCCCAGTAAAGATTTGTCGAGCTTCAGTAAGACCTGGAATTGTTCGTTGATCATGCCAATTAATTGCATGGATATGAGGTAGTTCTGTTGCTAGCTTAAAGTAAGGAGCGTCTCCGTGGAGATGAAGCACATTGAAGTCAGATTTCTTGACAACATGGAGTAAAAGCAATTTCATGGGTTGAAATTCAAAGTCCTGTAAATCGTCATGTTGAAGGGTCACATTGAAATGTTGCGAAGCTAGAAACAACCCATTTGCTCCCGCATCTAGGACTGCTCCTGCAAAATCATTAATGAGTTTAGAAAGCATTCTAATTTGACTACTGAGGAGTTGTCGGTCTTGAGAGATATGTTCTATGAGAGAAGGATCTAATTTCGAAGCTACCATAAAAGGAGAAAAAATTGTCATCATTGTTGGGACAACATTTTCAACTTGTTGATGGATAAGTTTTACAGCTTTGATTTGTACACCAAATTCTCCATCATTGGGATCAACGGGTTCTAGTGTTTCCCAATCACTCAAAGACGAAATGGGGGGTCTATCGCAGATTCTTGAGCCTGAAATCGGACGGTACCCTCCCAGAATCCCTCCAAAGTCCACCACACAATAACTTCCATGTGGGGAAATTTTCATTATATCCGAGTTAAATTTATACTGGAAATCGAGTTGTGCGCTAGCTAATCCGTCTGACGTTTTGTCTGCTTCAGGAAAGTGTTTCCAAAGAGCATATGGTACTCTTTCTGTTTTTTGTTGTTTAAATGTATCATTCAACAAGGAAAATCTATCTAGTTCATCCATTTTCGATCAAATATAACGTTTCTTGGATTATTGATTAACTTTCTGCTATTATCTCTAATTCTTATTGTTGATGATTTTATTATTCCCTTATAAAGTGGGAATGGTACGATTCCTTTATCGGAGTTGAATATGGGTTGAAGAATTCTTGTTCTTTCTTGAGCGATAAAACAGGAATGCTTTTGATAATTGATGGTAGCAGATAAATCATGGTGGAAATTCTTCGGCCAACTCATTCACAAGCTGATTATTTGTACACTCTTCATCTCTTGGATTATCATAAACATTTAGGGCGATATAAGTTGGCTCAACACCTGAAGATATCCAGTGCACAAACACGAGCTATCCTAGAAAAGCTATTTGAAAAAGGGATAATAAAAAAATCTAGTCAAAGACTTGGCCACAAATTATCTTCTAGGGGTGAGGAGGTTTGGGAAAAGATTCAACAATTCGTTCATATCCCTTCACGGCGAATCCATTTAGGAAGTAACTATACTGTGGGAAAAAAAGATGCAATTGTTTGTATTGAAGGAACAGGGATTGAACAACTTAATACTGTAGTTCTACGAGATGAATCTCTTCTGAATGGGGCGTTAGGATGCACAGTATTTCTTAAAGAACCATCGGGATTGTTTTTTCTTCTAGATGTAATATATCCTCCTTTACCTAAAACAACTCTTTCGGATAGAAAAGCTAGACGAAAGTTGACTACAATTATTTCAGGGATTTCTTGGTCAAAAATAGTGATTATTGTCGGAACGGCAAATCATGTCATCAATGCTCAAATTGGAGCTATTTCCGCTGCGCTATTATTGGTTCCTGAAGAAATTAAACGACATTTTCAAGACCTTACATAGTTTGTTTTGTCAGATCTTCTTTAAAATGAGAATTTAGTGTTTCTACTGATTTTTGAATGCGGAAGAGATCCTTTACTGTGTGATGCTACTTGATCCTTTAGTTTTCGAATTTTTCGTAACGATCTAAACCATAGAATATAAGGAACCAATATAATTATTAAAATAGGCAACAAATATAAAAAGGCTTTAATGGGGTATAATGGAGGTTCAATCCAATCATAGGGAGGTAAATTTCGCATAAAAATCCATAGTTGCTCGCCCCACCAATAAAGCCCATCTGTTATCCAATCCGTGAAAGGCAATTAGTTCTTCTCCTTGAGAATCTGATTATGTGGAAGATGTTGTACATAATTATAATCTTAACTAGATAATTTCTCCGTTATTGACTAAAAGGGGAATCCCAGTATTGCACGAAGGGCAATGACGTGTCCAAACATCAAATTTTTTATCTATTTGATATCCAGACCGTTTGATTAGTAAAAATCTACAATTTGGGCAATAAGTGTTTTCTAAAGGATGACCTGGAACGTTTCCTAAATAAACAAAATTAATTCCCTCTGATTGGGCAATGTGATAAGCCTCCTCCAGTGTTTTAATGGAAGTTGCATTAACTTTTTTGAACTGATGATCAGGATGGAATCGCGTAAAATGAAGTGGGATATTTGGATCTATTTTCTTTAACCGTGTTGCAACTTCTTTATAAAATGCGATTGAGTCATTAACAGTTGGTATTATTAGACAGATCACTTCGATGTGCACTTCTTTTTCGAACGCCATCTCGATGTTCTCCCAGACTTTTTCTACATTTGTTTTACAATAGTGTTTAACAGTCCTTTTATCCCCCTTGACTGTAACACTCATTCCAGTCATTCCTGTATCAATGAGCAAATTGAGAGCTTGATTTGTCATATAGCCATTTGTTACAAACATGCGGTATATCGTAGGTTTACAGAGACGAAATATATCTAGGGCGTACTCTAATGACAAGGTTGGTTCATTAAATGAAATTGAAATGCCATTAATTTTTGGATCGGTTTCTGTTTTTTTAACAAGTTCTTCAGGACTAAGAAAGCGTGGAAAATGAACCTCGGATGGATAACACTTACTTATACTCCAATTTTGGCACCATGGACATGAAAAATTACATGAATAACCCCCAACGGTTGAAGCATACGTTCCTGGATAGTAGTGAAATAGAGGTTTTTTTTCAATCGGATTAACAGAGAATGAGGAGACCAATCCATAATTAATGCAATAAAGGGTACCATCAACATTGATTCGGGTATGACAGCGACCATACTTACCTTCTGGAATGATACATTGGTGCCAACAAGTGTTACATTGTACTTTGTTACTTCCTAGGGAAGTGTAAAGTAATGCTTGTTTTTGAAAGACATTTTCCATCAATGCTACCACTTAATCTTTCTTTCACATATCCTCTCTGCTATCTTTCATGTCAGAAGGACGAGATACCAATAAGTGCTGAAAACACGGTGGGAGAACTATCTCTTCTTCTACTCGATCACCATTGGGAAGATAGGGTTTGATATCTAGTATAGGGGTACCATCAAATGCATCAATGTGATCTACATACACCTGATCTTCAGTCACTTTAGCAATCTTGACCAATGTCAGTCCAATGGGATTTGGACGTCTTGGGGAACGAGTTGCGAAGGTGCCCATCTCTTGTGGAGTGACTAGAGTGTTTTTAACTCGTGGAATTGATTTTCTGGTTTTTCTTGCTTCTAGAGTATCACTTTCATGAATCCACCATAATACAAATGCATGAGAGATTGTATCAAGACGATAGAGTCCAACATGAAATTCAGGTAAGATTTCTAGATATTCTTTCTTATTTTTCTTTCGTACAAATCCAATAGGATAAACTCTGTATTCTTTCATCGCATCATTCCCTTTAAGTTTGTGTCTTCAGGCAAGTACTTTGTAAAAATCCACAAAAGTTTTTTCATCCTATTCTTAACGTTTTTACTACTCTCGCTTGCTCATCAGTTTTGATAAAAACACCAGTATTACCAAGACGGATATTTTCCAATCCTGCGTTTTTTAACACTCGATAACTGGTCATCATCTCTTCGAATGAGGGTGAATGGTTTTCTTTTAATTTATATGATGGGAAAAATGCCAGTAATGTTGTAGGAATGGAGGGATCTACTTCTGCAATAAGGCGAGCTATTTGACGATGTTGATCTGTCTCTACAATCCCAGGAATATATAGTGTGAGGACCTCTACTGTGAAATCAAGATCAACCATGAGGGAAAGACATTCTAAAACTGTTGAGTTGGGAGTTCCACATAATTTCCGATAGCTCGCTTCATCATATGCTTTGATATCCAGCCAAAAGGCGTCGACACCACCATCACGCAAGATTTGTAGATTCTTCTTTGTTAATGCATAACCGTTGGTCTCAATTAATATCCAAAGTTTCTCATCGGTTACTTCTTTGATCCTTTCAGCAGCTAATGCATAATACTGAGGATTACACGTAAGGTCTCCTCCAGTAAAAGCAACAATATTCCGAGCAGGCCCAAAACCCTGAGGAGAAAGGACAATTTTGGATACAGGCAATTTTCTGGGACAGAACTCTGATGGTTTCCCATATAGAACGCACGACCCGCAATGAAGACAAATATCTTCGGCGTGCCACATGGTGGCTCTTGAGCGTGGTTCTTCGACAGTCACCGATCTACAATAATCACTTGCCATTATCGCTAGCATGTCGACGCTTATCCATTCCCCATTTACATGCTTTGAAAATTCCGATG
>JAEOTQ010000230.1 GCA_016839785.1 Candidatus Hodarchaeota archaeon
ACACGCCAGAAGCTCTGGATATCATAGTTGAAATTGCTGCTTCAGTTAATCCACCAATTAGAGATGAGATTAGGAAAGAGGTCGGACAATGGAAAGAATTGTCTCTAGATTTCTTTAAACAAGGATGTTAAATTAATGATTACTCAAAACGCAGTTACAGATGTAAACATGGTCTACGTACTTGCATTTATAATTCAAGGTTTATATTTTGTCGGTTTTGTGAACTTAATGAACACTTACAGACAAACTCGAAGGATTAGCACTCTCGTAATGGCTGCTTTCTTCGTAAGTATGGCAGTAGGAGGAGTTGGTTCTGCTATTATTCTCATAGCGGCCCCAGAGTTAGAAATTGTTGTACAAATAACTCAAGTCCTTGCATTCATGTTCTTAATGATTGTTGCACTTGAAGTGGTAGGATATCTCAAATTATGGCCAATTCCAGTTGCTATTGCTGTAGTAAACATGTTTCTGATCTTCATTATTGCAGAGTCGGATCCATTATTCAAAGTTGTCCGTTTCGGTGGTACATTTATTTTTACAATCCCAGTTATCTTGCTTTTTTTATGGTCATTCTGGAAAACAAAATCGGGAAAAGCTTTAGGATTTTCTTTAGGATTAATTCTCTTGAGTATCGGTGGTGCGGTCAGTAGGGTTCCAGATGTCGGATTTAATCTATTTGGAATCTTCAATCTATTATCTATGTTCATGATCCATGCAGGACTCTTCGGAATGATTGATGATTTTCTTTCCTCTCAACCTAAAGACATTGACGCCTCGAAGATATCAATATTTTATGGAGAGGTGTTTGCGTTCCCTTTTATCTACTTGGTTGGAGCTGTCGTGCATTTCTTATATGAATGGACAAAATTCCTGCCAATAACAATTATTTCTCCCGTAAACGAAAGTGTTTGGGAACACTCTAAGTTAGGTATAATTACGGCCATTCTGTTCCTTGGTCTGCAATTTTTCTTTTTTAAAACTCAAAAAAAGTCGAAAAACCTCTTAATGGCAACAGTTAGCTACCTATATGTCTATCCAATAGTAATGGTTACTTGTTTTTATCTCTGGTTGAATTTAACTGAAGGTTTTGATCTTGTTTCAAATTTAACAATTTTTGCAATAGCTATTATTATCGGGTTGATTGTTAAATATTTCGTATTAATTGGTCATTCCTATAACGCCGAAACTATTGCCGTAATCGGTATAATATTTATCCTTGTCTTAATCGGGGTATTAACTTTTTTCCCATTTGATTGGCCAATGTTCCAAGATCCTATATCGGGGAATATTGGAATACCAAACTGATTAATAGAAATCGCTTGATTTTTATCTTTTTTAGTAATCAGCCCTACTTTTTCCTCTTTTTTCTTCACTTTCTAATTCGCTTTCTTTTCCTCGAAAAAAAACATACTATTATCAAAAGATATAAATAATATCATTCTCAAAATCAATAATAAATTAGAATTCCAATTTGCGAAGAGTTAATATTTGGAAAGATATTACTAAAACCTGTGAATTTGTGAAAAAATTAAAGGAAGCACCTATTTGTTAATAACCGATAAAATTGATATTTTAGTACACATTTTTAATAATCCACATACATCATCTAATCAGCTCAATTTTTTTCTAATGACGAAATATAAATCGAAGAAAACAACGTCATCTATTTACAGATATGTGCGTGAGCTAGTTTCTGATGGTTATTTGACGAAAACTGGGTCTAGGTTTAAAAAATTAGCACTTTCAAGGAAAGGAAGATTACTATTGGATTCGCTTGCAAGAACACCGATTAAAGATAGGAAGAAGAACCAAATAATAAATGTAATTATAATAACACCACCGACTTGCTATTTAAATTGTAATTCACAGTTTAATCTTCATTTAAAATGCAGATATAAAGGAGGATCTTTCTATTGATTGATCTTCTTGCAGCTAGAGGATCTGTAGAAATCCTCATCTTTTTGAATACTCATAATGAATCTATCCCGATCATGGAGATAAATAAATATTTTCAGTCAGAGAAGAGAGAATTAAGGTTAACATCAGCTACCGTTTACAGAAGAGTAAAAGAGCTTCAACTGGCAGGTTTTATTGAAAAGAACAAAGCCAATGAAGTTTCGTTATCGAAATTTGGCAGAGAAAAACTAATTGATATTCAAGGAAAAGAAATTCGTCTGAAGAGGTCTCGACGTGAGATTCTCAATGTTATTCAAGAAGAAGAGGGTATTAGCGTAAATGAACTTCAACAACGTGGTTTTTCACCCACTACAATTAAGCAATCAATAGATGATCTTGAACAACTAGACTTGATAAAGCAGTACGTGGAGAAAGCAATGAGCCTCGGATCTAAAAGAGTTGGACGTCCAAAGAAACGTCACCAACTAACCAAAAAAGGGCTGAAAGCATTAAAAAAGCAAGAAGAATTAGAAGAAGAGTTAAAAAAATAAAAGGAGTAATAGAAATGAAAAAAGAAATTGAATTAATGAAACATGTCAAAATTGGAGTATCTCCCTCAAGTGAATATGCCCTAGAGAGTGGAGAAACTCATCTCTATGCTCAGCTTGAACTGGAAGCGTTAGAGGAAATTATTGAAACAGAGGAGAGAGTCCAACTAAATTTGAGTGTGGTTCTAGATCGATCTGGTTCAATGGGGGGATCAAAGATTGACAAAGCAAAGAAAGCAGTTGAATTCATTGTAGAGAATCTGTCGAAATCAGATATATTCTCCCTTGTGATATATGATGATATCATCGAAACAATCGTACCAGCAGGTAAACTCACAGAAAAGGCATCTATTCTTGCAAAAGTTAAAAGTGTAACCGCAAGAAACATGACGAATCTTCATGATGGAATGATGGAAGGAGTGAAGCAGGTTGAATTAAATACGAATTTAGAGTATAGGAATGTTGTTTTACTATTATCAGATGGATTAGCTAATGTTGGTATTACATCTAAACGTCAAATAGCCCTATCTGCAAAAAATACTCATGACACCGATGGGATAACTATTAGCACATTTGGAATTGGTGATGATTTTGATGAAGATATGCTTGTTAGTATTGCTGATTCCGCTTCTGGAGAGTTTTACTACATTGAATCGGCTGATGACATCCCGAAATTTATAGAAAAGGAGTTTAAGGGCTTGTTAGCAACAGTTGCTTCAAATATTAAAGTTAAAGTAGAACCTGCAGAAGGCGTTCGTATACAACGAATACTAGGTGTTTCACTCGAAGATCAAAATATACAACCTTTGAAACTTGGAGATTTGAGGTCAGGAAACAATCGATTGATCATCCTGGATCTTATGCTATCATCAGGGAAACCAAATTCTCAAAGGGAGATTGTTAATTTTAAAGTCGAATGGATCCCCGTGCAATTTGGGGTGGAAAAGATTGTTCAACAATATCCATGTGCTGTAACATTTACTAATGATGAAGAATTGCTCGCAACAGAAAATCAAAAAGTTTTGGATAACGTCGTGATACTTGAAACTGCTCTGATTAGAGAAGAAGCTATCCATTTAGCTGATCGGGGACAATTTTCAGAAGCTCAGAAGCTAGTTTCAGAACAACAGTCGAAATTGAGGTATCGTGCGGATTTAGTTGGAGCATCTCCTAAATTAGAATCAGTATTTGAAGAAAATAAGGAATTACTCTCGAAGACACTGGCTAAAAGTTTATACACAAAAGGTTCTCGAAAAATGGCCTCAAGTATGATGTATTCATTACGCAAACAAAGGAAGGAATGACATTCAATCGTTTTTCTTCCTCTTTTTTCCCTTTTAATAGGTAAATAGCTATCTATCTTCGGAAGTTTCAAGTGTTTTAAGTGAATTCAAAACATTTTGATTCTGCTTCTCTAAATGGTCCAATTTGGAGAAAACTTCCTTCCAGATAGGAGAAATATTCCTAGTTAGCTGTTGTTCTGCCTTATACGTTCCTTTCTTGAAATCTAGCCAACCTACTACTACTGCTATTGGAAAATAAATTATTCCAAAGATTATGAAGAATACTGAGAAAGATTTTAGATACTCAGGTATAAAGAACAAGTTTACAAATAGTAGATTATAGAAAATTAATGTAAAATTTATCAATGAAAACATTAACGCAAACCAGTTACCATGGCCTCGTAAGAAATATTGTCTTACTCGTGCACCATCATCAATGAATTTTCGAAGGGATTGTTTTGTTCCGAGATAGTTCCTTGGATTTTTTGACATATTATTCACCAAATTTACATACAAATCCCTTATTGATTAACAATTACTATTTTTGAAAATCAATAAAATATACACGATTTTTCCATTTTTATGTAAATTTGGAATTAATTATCTTCATATCAGCGTAAATGCGCCTTTTGAGCGATCTATTATAGAAGACTTTATTAAGAGGGAAATCCCAATATTACCCAGAGAAATGGGAATTCTAGTAAGAAAAGTAAAATTGATGATGAATCTCATAGATATCATCTTCACTTATGGAGTAGGGTTCATCTTCATCTTTGGAATCATTTTTCTGCTTTACCTTCTCTCGTAAGTCTAGAGAAGGCAAAGAAAATAAATTTTTCGTACCCTTATGGTCTCTTTTATATCTTTATTATGCATGATGAGTCATTGTCAGTTTTATCTGAAGAGTTGCCCTTTCTTCAGTGATTTCAAAGAATGGGAAGATTGATGTACCTTGATATTGCTCTTCGTATCCATTTTCACTTTTTGCGTACGAAAATATGGGAAAAACAATGCAATGGATAGGATCTGAAAATATTACCTTCAATTCTACTTGTTCAAGTTCATTTAGATCCTGGATAGTAATTAATTCACTCTTTTCCTCTGAAACTAGCTCCTTAAGATTAAACTTCTTATGATTTATGTACCCATGTGTTTTATAGGGGTAGGAGGCTCCAAGGAAATTCAATTCTGGAGAAAAATACAAATTAGTATCGAAATTACGATCTGGAAATATAATCTCATAATTCACAATTATGGATGAATCCTGAATCTTGAAATTTTTCTCTATTGAAACAGGTGTAATTCTTCTAGTTGAATCTTTGACAACCGCAGACCTACTTAGAACAATTCCTCCTTCAAGGTCTTGTTCAATATTGTACTTTTGATTTGCAAAATCTCCTATATCTACGTATTGATTTGTTTGATATGTTTCAACATCCTTTATCGTGTGGAAGAAGTGATCTTGAAATGTCCATTTTTCAATACTGTCTTCAACAGCTGGTACATCTCCTGTGTGATAGGCCTCAATAATTCGTCTTAAAACATTAAGATAATCATATCCACGTTTCTTAAAATTAAGAGAGAATATTGACCCTCCTTTAAGTGACGAAATAAAACAAGAAATTTTGTTATTCTCTAAAACGCCATCCATTTGCCCGTCTAACAGAACATCTTGAATTAAAACGTTAGGTAGGTCGATTTTAGCATTCTTACATACCCGATCAATCAAAAACTCCGCTTTAATTATATGTTTTAGACAGGTGTGACGAAGAAATCTGTAGTAGACCCCTCCAAACATTCCTGACCAATACGCATCATTTGATTGACTAGCAAGAATATGATCCAGTATTTCCTCTCTGTCAGCTAAGGGAATAGTTGATTCAATTCTTCTTAATTTATTTCTACAATATAACATTCTCTTATGCATGACATTAGCTTGCGAGTATTTTACCATAAAATTCTGCCACAAGGATCCTTTAGAAAAAGTTAACACATCTTCAGCATATGATACCTCACCCTCTTCTGCTTTCTTACGTAAATGTTCCAACCGTTTACGTAAAGTTGTAGGTAGGGCCCAAATCGCCATCTTATCGTAAGAACTTGTGGGTAAGTAAATGAGCCCTCGTGGATCATGCTTTTTCAAATATGTACTTATCAATACAGGTTTAATCCAATCTTGATGGAGTAGCGACTCAAAAAAACTGTCCATCCATCCTTTTTTTCCATCATAACCACTGATATAGCAAATATCATGAGTCGTCCGATCTCCAGCTGGCCAAACACCCATTTTTTCAGCATCTGAAATCATGACAACAATCTTTTCATGGTAAGGGTCACGGGCCTTACTGAGATAGTGGATCATTTCTGAAGGGGGCTTCCAAGGTACTAAATAGCGAATAGATTCATTAATGGGAAAAATTGTTGTAGATCTTCCTTGGTACTCAGTTTTATATGCATAAAAAGTCTCTTTTTCCGAAAACCCCGCCATATGAAGTAAATAATCATCGATAAAGACAAATTCTATATTTAACTTATCGAGTGTTCTTGGTAGGTCAGGAACCCACACTCTTTCTGCAAGCCATAATCCTCTCGGAGTTATTTCGTAATGCTCCTTCCACCATTCAATCGTTTTTTCAATTTGTCTGAGACGATCTGCTTCAGGGATTACTGCAAGAACTGGTTCATAAAACCCTCCGCCAACGATCTCCAGTTGATTCTTAGAGGAAAGAGAGGAAATGTGATCGAGGTAGTCAGAATGATGCTCTTTCAGCCAATTCAACAAAGGACCCGTAATATGAAGATTTATTCTAATCCTTGGATATTTTTGAATGGTTTTGAGAAGGGGCAGATAGGATTTTTGATAAGCATCCTCAAAAACCCAGGGAAAATTTCCTACAGGTTGATGCATATGAAAGACAATCGGAAAATATACTGTACCTTGGTTTTGCAGAGTTGTCAAGCTCTTCACAAGAGGAATTAGATTGTTTAGATTATAAATTGTTTGATTTCAGTAATTTTTGATTCTACTTCAGTTATTGCTTCAGAGGGGGCTATTTTTGGATTAGAATCAATAAGTAGGAGTAAACCTTCACCTAAAATATAAACAAAGATATTTGAGACTCCACTCACTGCAAGAAAAAATACTGGTTGTTCTAAATGAGCAGCAAATGCCCCACGAATTACTCGTACTGCAGCAGGAAGGATTTTTGAATCCATCTGATTTACAATTACCGCTCCTGTGAAAGAGGAAATACACGCACCTTGAATGGCTTCTTCATTTTTTATCCAATTCACGAGAATTTGATCAACAGATTGTTTCATGGATTCACCCATATATCTACTTTCTCCAGTCATAACTGTCAATATCGCTTCATCAAATTCTTTCTTCTCTTTCGAGGTAATTCTGATGGATTTTCTCCCAAATTTATAAGAGAAACTTCCTAGGAACAAAGTCATCAAGGTTCTTAATTTGAATTCTATGTCCAGTAATGAAGCAGAAGCTGAAGAAATTAATGAAAACAGACCTTCACCCCGCATTATGCCTGCAATACGCATAGATGCAAAATCCACGTAAAAAATCTGTCCTGGATCAATCTGCTCTTCTTTAAGTCCTTGAGAAAGGTCAAATGCTGATTGAAGGAGAGAAAAAATCTGTTTAGGTGAAAATTCGTCAGCAACTTTGGTTGGACGAAAATCCTTAGTAATTAGTGGACGTCCTTTGTCAGTAAAAACAAAAAAACCTAGGAAAATCTCAAGTTCATCAAACGAAACCATAACCTTTACTCTCCTAAGATCAGCGTACCCATTTGAATGAAAGCATCTTCTACTTTGGATCCTGTTTTAGCAGACGTAGTAATAAATTCCTCTGCTTCGAGTTTCTCCATTATTTCTTCCTTAGAACCAGGAACTTTTCCTTCAGCAAGATCCTCCTTATTACCAATAACTATGATTTTGGCGTTTGGACTCTGCTCTCGCACATCATTTCGCCATCGTTCAAGTTTAGTAAATGTTTCTTCAGGTCTAGTCAGGTCAAAAACGAGAAAAACGCCATGAGCCTTTTTTAGATATAAATGGCGAAAGTTGGTGAAACCACTCTGTCCTGCTACATCCCAGATCTGATAGATTAGCTCTTGTTTCCCTTCATCCATTTCTAATATTACAGTTTTGGACAAGAAGTCCACTCCGAGGGTAATTTGGTAACCTTCCTCAAAGAAGTTATCCACATAGCGTTTAATCAGGCTAGTCTTTCCTACTTCTGGTTCTCCTACTAGTAGTAACTTAAAAGCGAATTTACCCGTTTTTCCTTTCTTCTTCGGCATGATACTGACTCCTCGTAATGGTTGGGTTACAGACTTGTGTTCTTTTTAATGATCTTTTCTGAAAAGTATTTTCTTAAAAGGATTCGCCAATTTCAACGATTTATAACGAATTAGGTTAATATTATATTAATACATAATTATATGGACTCAGCAATAATTTAAGATTCGTGAAGTCCTATGCCTGAGAAATGTCAAATCAGCTTCAATTTACAAGCAGAAGGGAAAGCTAAAGTTGAGTCCTTCCGTTTCAATGTCAATTCACTTACTGATCCTTCAGTTGAATTTCCGAGTTTTCCAAAAGAAAAGATGTTACGGGCTTTAAGGGAACATAGTCATAGCAAACAATATGGATTCGCACATGGCCACCTTAAGAACTTAAAATTTAAGAAATGCGATGCTCTTAGTGATGAAGAAGAAATTCATATCTTAATGTTAGTATTTGAAAAAATTGGTCCAATCTCTCTACTTTTTCACAATAAGTTTGAATATTTGGTATTAGAAGGAATCGATGCCCAGTATAACTACATTGGATACAAAACACTCGTTAATCTTCTCATTCAGGTAATTAAACCAGATACGGTACCTATTCAAGGACTAGGGAAGATAAAAGCCATTTATCATGCCTCTAATACTCAGGAATTAAAACGAAAGGCTTCATACGTTCCAATCCTTGATACAACCGAAGGAAAAATTACCCTATTCGCATTAAGTATTATTTTACCGACAATAGCGGTGATTGTTCTCCCCATAAGTTGGCTAGAAGAAGTGGAAACATATCTTTTTGCTCTAGGCTTACTCTCGATCTCAGTTTGTATATATCCCATAGCTAAGCGATCTTTTCGTCATTCTCCCCTAGCGTTACTATCTTTAATTGCTTCTTATTTAATTGTAGAAACACTGATACATTTTGACATCTTAATAGCGGGATTAAATCCTTGGGGGATATTCAATAATATTTCACGACATAATTTAGTAGGAATTTTGCGAAATCAACCAATTGTGAGCTCAATTGGTCCTCAACTCTTCATGGGATTTGATCTACTTGGTGCAATTGTCCCATTCCTAGATATTATCCTGTTAGGTATTATTCCATTTACCATTGGCGCTGGTTTATCGGGATTGCTGGAAAAGGTTGAAAAAAAGCTATCAATACGCACGATTACAGTTAAATCATTATTTGCTGCATTATTTTTAATTTCGATTATAGCCATACCAACCACTTATCATGCAATTGGAAAAGGCATGGAAGGGACATTATATGCAAGTATTGGAGTTACAGACACTGCAGAAATATTTTCTGAGAAATTTTTCACTAATCTAGAAGACAATATCAATGATTTATGGGTATTAATCTACTCTGCTCAATTCAATTTTGATAAAGCGGGAAATTCATTTCAGCAGTTTGCTGAAAATCCTCTTATTGCATATCTATTACCGTTTATCATACCTGAAGTTGCTGGAATCCCACTGAAGGATTTACCAAAGATTTTAGATCTAACAGAAGTTGTTTCTGAATCGTTGGCATATGTTCCTAATATCCTTTGGTCATTAACACATTTAGAATCAGGTATAAATCTAACATTCTCAATTCTCCAAGATACCATTGGACAATCACTCATAGGTGGTTATGGCTCATCACTTACTGCGACTTATGATCCTTCAATGCGTGCCGCTCTTAATCTCCTATTACAGGGTACAAACAATCTATCAGAAATTGAATCTCCTCTTCTAAGTTTATTCTCCCAAGCAAGGGATAAATTAGGATATTCAGTGTTTGCAGAAATCTCTTCAGTTTTAACAGAATTAGAGTTCGTACTTCCAATATTAATTACGATTTTAAATGGATTGACTCCTTGGGTAAATAGTACATACAAATTAACACTTGTGATAGATGATTTATTTGATTTTGAATTCAATAGCGAGTATTTAGCAAGTGCTGTAGATGATTTTGATCAATCAGCTTCAATTCTTGATATTGATGTTGATACTTTGCCAAACACATCAATTATACCTATTCGGGACCTAGCAGATTTCAGTCTAAATCTTCATTCCGTTACAAAGTATTTTCTCTATACTATCCAAAATGGAACACAGATGTTTCAGCAGCTTAACAATACTTTAAAACTCTTTCAAAATGTAACTTTTTCCAATGCTTCGAATATTGATGATCCTATTTGGCAAGAAATCAATCTTGGATTGACTAACACTGAAAATTACTTGAAAGCAACGCAGGATAGCTTAACCGAGATGGGGAATATTGTCTCCTCTCAAAGTGAATTGGACTTTGAAGTGTTAAATTCATTCTTAGGAGAACTACAAACCTTCATCGATGAAACAACAGCTGAATTCGATGTCGTGGAGGAGTATTTTGATGCACTCGCAGGGACATACGATGCCAGTTCCGCATTTTCTCTCGGTATAAAAGTGCTAAATGAAACCATAATGCAAGATCTTGTCTCCCCACCTACAACAGACTATACTGCTGCTAAAGGTAACTTTACTCAAAGCCAAATTTATGCTAATCAGACCTTTGATATCTTGGCCAATGTACCCACCCACCTTTTGAATCAGAGTGCTATTACTAATTGGCAAAACTTAGTAAAAGGTGATATCCAAGATAATACTTCCAATTCAATATATGTCAATTCTGCCAATTGTTTGAGCTTAATTGATGCAATTGAATTTGTTGGGTCTGCTAATCCAACCGACTTATTGAATTTCGAGATGATATTAATTCCCGCAGATACGATGGGCTGGAACATCTTTTCTTGAAGCAGTGATTTCCTTTAAAGAAAGGACAATTCAGATTGTTCTTTTAGATATGGTTGTGGATCCATGTCCCAAACAGATAGATCAAACTCCCCCCGTGCCACTGCTAAATCTCGAATCACAGCTCCAACTTGCGTAGCTGCATCCCCGCGCCAGAATTCCTCACCAAATTCATCAATCATTTGATTCATCCATTCCTTAACTCGAACACTTGCGAGCATATACGAGGGGGCATAAACGTCATAATTCGGTGTAATATGATGTGTTAACCAGTAATCGCCTGGAACCTCCCAAAAATATCGTTTTGTCAACTCTTGGAATCTTCTAGAGGCTTCTTCGTAGGAATAATCTTGTTTCCAGTATTCGATTTTCATTAGTGCATTTGCGGCATAAAATACCAAGAAATATAAATTCACAAAATGTCTACGATCCAATATCTCTTGAATAACGTCTTCATTCAGTCCTAGTTCGTTTTTGAGATATAGTGGTTGTTGTAATAACATCTCAAGAAATATTGAAAATGTTTCAGCGACGCTCATTGGAATAATGTAACGTTTCCAGAATGGATCGGTGTCTATCCCTGAAGCACCATGAATTCCATGTCCATATTCATGAAAAAGGCTTGTAAAATCACTAAAAGGTGACACGCGCTTATACACAACACGTACATCGTTGGGGATTTGAATACCAAAACAAAAGGCCGAGGGTGACTTTTTTTCACGATCCTCGTTATCGACCTTGATTTTATGCAGCTCCTCCCCAAAACCCAAATTCGTCAATACTCTTTCAATCGATTTCTGAGGATTCTTCTTTGTGAAGTGTTGGTTAAGTGGTGAATATATTCGCCCACGTGCAAGATAAAAGTCATCATAATAATCAAATGATTCTTTTCCGAGAATTTCTGGAGCAAAATGATCTGCGGCTTCTAAAAATGATTTTCTTGCTCCATCTCCTAGGATATTGACAAAATCTTTCAGTTTATCGTAAGTTAAAGACTCTCTCTCTAGATAAGCGTTCAAAGGATTTGATTCATAGAGCTTGTAAACTTGACGGGAAATATTGAAACGTTTTGTGATTAAAGGGGCAAGTTCTGGAGCTTTCTGAATGAATTCATCGTAAACCTGTTTTCGATTATTATCTTCTGGATCAGTTGCATTAAATTGTCTCCATGAACCCCAATTAACTGGTTTTCCATGAATCTTGAACTTTGTACTAGACAAGATCTTTGTCCGTTTTTCATAAAGCTCCAATGTAACTGGGAGTTTACGGGCTTGAGATATCGTCGCAATACAATGTAGATAGAATGAGCGAGGTTCTTTGTATTCAGTAAGAAAAGACGTACTTAGCTCCACTAGTGATTCGCTTGCACCTTCCATTACAGCTTTATCGTATTCCAACCCACTTGTTTGGTTATAGCGCTGCTCAGAGAGTTGAATATGATACTTTTCGAATTCCACACCGATCTCATCAATTTTATTATCAGAAGAAGAGTCCAATATCTACACCCATAATGAAATGAGTAACTCCCAAAAATATGCAAAGTGGATTTTTTCGAATCGATTAAAGTGTTTTTTGACTTCAAAATAAGATTCAGATCTTGTCGTAAAGTTTTTGAGTATAGGTAATTACTTTTTAACAGTGACTTTTCTATAAATCTGACGTTATTTTAAAGGTTAATTGGTGATATTTAATGGAAACTACAGACATAATCGGGGTTGTATTCGTTGTTTTGGGAATTATCTTTTATTTAGCACTCGGTACCCGCCTCTACCGTTCGTATAAAGTTTCGGAAAAGAAACAAACTTTGTACTTGTCATTACTTCTCTTATTTGGTGGATTGGCATTACTCTTACTTACACTTGAACAGTTGGTATTACTTGTAAATGCAGATCCTCTTGATTCGCAAACGATTTCTGATGCTATTAGTATCTTTAATTATTCAACCATTGATGTATTCTGGGTCGGGTTTTTGTTTGCCTCTCTCGCTTGGATAACCAGTGGTTTGGCCATTGTTTCCGCAAACTTCTTTACTCAATCATTTTTCCCTGAAAGTAATAAAAAATTAGTACTAATTCCAATAATACTTATTTTTGCCTATTTAATCCTCATAATTTCCTCTCCCTTTTATTATGAATACAATGGGTCTGATTGGAGTCCAAGTCATGATGCTTCTACGACATTTATCTTGTGGATTCTTTTCCTAATCCCTCTTTGGACTGTTTCATTTCTGTTCTTGTACTTGAGTATTTCATTAAAAAGGAAAGGTACACCAGCGTGGCGTAGGGTTGGATGGTTTTTTTTCAGTCAAGTAATCCTGTCTATTGGATTTACGATTGAAGTACTCAGCCCAAGTTCCTTTACCACATTTTTTGATAGTATAGGAATGACTGTTGAACTTTTATTGAATGACTCTCTCTGGTCGATCTCTGCTAGGTTCATGATTATGATATATGCAATCCTAATGTGGATTGCTGTCTATACGCCTAATTGGGCAAAAGGTTGGTTAGGTGCTTCAAAAAGCTAAAACCCCCCTTTTTTCTTTTTAAAATCCATCAATCCAATCCATAAATCGAGACGAAACTTGTTGAAAGAGTAATTCACGAATCAAAGGATTTCTCTTTGCTGAAAGATCCACTGCTACTTCAATAAGGGCTTCGTCGTGCTTATCACGAACATCCACAATCATTTTCTCCCGTTCTTCTTCAGGATAAGTAAATACATCGATCAAAAGGTTTGCCACCTCTAAAATTTGAGTATATGCTAGAGTAAGTATATTTTCAGCCCGATTTGGTTCTTTTTTAACCTGTTTAAGAATTTCTTTTGAATAATTACACGTCTGTCCATTTTTTACCTGCTTTTTATTACTATCAATTAGAAGCTCTTGGGGATAACGTTTCACAAGATTTTTTGCTAAACCTATAATATCTGCTTGTTTTGGGTCAAGAACATCCTCTGTATAGCTTATTTTCCGAAGAATAACCTGAGGAAGGAGAAGATCTACACTGTGGACTATAAGATCTATCATTACCTGTGATTCTCCCGTTACGAGAACTGGATTACCTCGGTAAATCGCACCTAGTATCTTGTCCTCATTCTTTTTTATTTGAGAAAACAAGAAATCGAGATTGCCTCCCTCTGTTCTTTCTGAATAAGTTACCCGCTTTTCAATAATCTGTACCTGTGTTGTTGTATCTGTATCAGTCACTTCCCAAGCGTCTAGTGTCTGTTGTAACTCCTTAGGGAATGTTGAACCTTTTTCGAATGTATACTGTTGTTTAATCTTCAAAGAAATGTCATCTGCAGTGTGTTTCAGGAAAGGTACCTTGGAATATAAAAATGCCTGCTGCTCATGAGAAACAAGATAAATAAGAGCCGCTACGCAATGAGGATTAGCAGGATCCTGTTGGTTGATTTGGAATAAATAGATAAATCCAATTCGCTTTTTTGCAAGACCAGGAAAAGGTAATATAGCCTCAGTATTATCCAATTCTGAACTAGTCATCATTGAGAGTGGCATTGTAGATTTTAATGCGACTTGTGAGGCTTCAGAATCTGACAGGTTATGTTTTGTATAAAAAATAGGCAAAGCTTGCTTTTGGGTGGTAAAAACACAAAAGAGAACATCTCTATTCACTTTGGTTCAACTCATTGTATTATAAAAATTCATTACTTGTTTGGAATTTATGATATATGAACTTGATGTAATTTCTCGTATAGCACAGGGTTTTAATAAATAGTTACCTAGGTGCACATGAATGGCTGCAATGATATCTAGGGCAATAAATTCCTTAGGAATGCATGAAAGACGTGTATTAAGCAATAAGTGGTTTCTATTTCTTTTAATAGCTGGAAATTTACTTGGAGCCTTAATTGGATTTCAGTACTATTTTGATATTATCGGAATTACAGATTTTCCTCCATACTTATGGATTTTGATTCCTGATTGCCCTATGGCAGTTTTTCTTTTGATCGGATTTTACCTTCAAGGACATGATCAGCGATATCTGAACTACAACTTTTTCGTCTTTATTCAAGGAGTTAGGGGTGCAATATTTACATATTTAATTGTTGCTAACTTTTCATCGCTAGATATTGAAATCGTTGTTCTTGGACATACATTTTTGCTACTTCAAGCTTTCTTAATTCTCCCTTTCTTAGCAAATCTACAAGTAACAAAAGCAACGATTTTATCAATTATTTTAACTTTCTTCAACGATTTTATGGATTTTTTCGGCTTTTTCTCGCTTACTCCTCCAACTCTAGCACAGCTTCCCACGATTCAACCATTGTTTTCTTTTTTCTTAGTGACAATTGTTGGATTAGATATTCTGATGGTGGTCATTGGCCTCAGTATTCGTCCTCTATCTGAGAGATATATAAGAACGAAAAACTAGGTAGAAATCTAAAAGCATACCTATTTTTCGATCTTCTTGATAAAAGCATCAATTTGAGCAATCAATTGTGAATGGGTGTGATATTTTATAACTGAAAGTAAAGAAGATGTATTTCCTGCAATCATAGCTGATATTGGTTCGAAATTTACATCGTATGCTGCCATAACAGGTTTATTGGTACATAACGCATACGCGATTTCATATCCGACTCCTAAACTTGGAACTGATACCTCTGCTATTACACAGTCACATTCATTCAACCAATTTTCGTCATTTCTGAATATTTCGCCTTCAGTCAGTGAATTTTCCATCTCCAGCACATCCTGTGACGCCACGTGGTATGTAAGCACCTCATGATTGCCCTTTTGCAGAAAATCAAGGATGATCTCATAGGTTTTCTGAAGCTGTCGTCCCCCACGTATTGCACCAGACAAATAAACTTTCATTTATCTTTCAACTCGTTATCTAACTTCATCTAGATTATCTTTTCAGAAATAAGTTAATATACTGTTTCACCTTTGGATCTGTGACTTCATCACCAAAGAGGCGCATAACATGGGACATTTTACTACTAAAATTCTCAAACGATAGATTTTTTTCTTCACATAAAGCAACTACCATGTTATAAAGTACTGGATTTGTTCTCAAGAGTTGAGATAGCAGATAGAATGTGATTTTGTCATCATTTGTCCGTTTTTGCAGAAATTTCAGTATCTGCTTCTCTGATCGCAGATACCGAGACGAATTGATTAACTGAAATATGATAGGATAATATTCCTCAGATTTCATTTTCTGCCAATCACGAATTTCATGAATTCCCCGAATAGTCTCTTGGTAGTGTTTCTCCATAGCAAGGTTCGCAAATCCAATTTTCTCCCAAGATTCAAGTTTGGCAACTAATGACTGATATTCTTCATGAGTTTCTATGTTAGCTTCAATCGATCGAATACTATACTCTAGTAAACCCAGGATAAACCCAGGAGAATATGATTCTAAGCTAGAACCAAGAGTCGGGGCAGATATTACTTCTTCCTGGATATTTTTCAGAAATTGTCTATTTTTTTCTAAGGTTGAACTTTCAATACTGTCCTCTAAAGAATCCAAGGCCCAGTATATGAATAGAGCTTTTTCCGAATGTTTTGATTCTGTTATGAAGGGTCGCAATTCTTCTTGTTCTTTTAGAAGTTGTTTGATCTCTGAAAAAACGATTGGTTGAGCCAAATGCAATTCCTCAATATTTCTTATTTTCAGACATGTTAAATGTCGCTCAAAAATGTTGACATTCAAAAATTAGTTAATTTCGGAAAAACAAGAAAAAAGGATAACACCAGAAAAAAAGGGAGAAAGGTGTTGGTTTTATCCAACAAGCATTCTATAAACTTCAGCGGGATCGTGTTCTCCAGGTGCCCTGATTTTAAATCGGATTTCGACTTTCTGCTCTGGTTGAACTTCCTCGAAAATCCACTTCATGGCCTGACCATTGTTCACTGAAGAGTGTTCTTCAAAACCAACTTCAGGATCCTCATGAGTTTCACCTACCAATTCAAACCCATTGGGCAAAAAGTCTGTTATTTCGACATTTTGTATGACAGCTGTTCCATCGTTAACACCACGAAGAACCACTTCATACTCATTAGTTTCTTCTGAAGAGGTTGAAGATACCATTTTACCAATTTTCAATTTGCGTCGCTCATGTACAACAGTTATTGGACCAGCTTCGGCTTCAGCAGAAATTGGTTTTACTTCAGGATAGATATTACCTAAGACTGTAACAGTTCCAGTAAATTCTTCTTCAGGTTTTGCAGTGGCATATAGAGGATATTTTACAAGAATTTCTTCATCTTGTGCAAGTGGCCCGAACTCTGAATCTTCTAAGTGTTCCATAGTAATTACTACATTGCTGCCAGAGAGATCAAAGTCGAAGTCCTCAAGTTGTTCACTTGCTTTAAGAATCTCTATCTGCTCTCGCTCAGGACCTTCAAATCCTTCAGGAATTGCTTCAGATAACTGTATATACATGATCTCTGTACTACCAATCGATTTAACGACTTGTTCGGAGACAACTTCTGTCCTTCTAAATGAAGGGATAACGAGGGGTTCATAGGTCTTAGTCACTTCTATACCCATGAAGGGTAATGCATACCCAGATAATACACATTCTGCAACAACTTCAGCATCAAAAAGGTATTTAACACTTAAATCAAGTTCTCTACCGAACTGAGGAATCATATTATCATCCTCAACGGTAATAGTCCAGGGGTCTAGCGAGAATGTTTCACCAGGATCAATAGATCGCTCTTCTTCGGGAAAATCAGTGCCTAACCACTCAATACGAACATTTCCTTCGTCGAGGGGTCCTTCAAAGATTTTTACTTCTTTTAAATCCATTTCAAATTCGCTGGTATTCTCAAGCTCAAACAAACAATCAAAATCACCAGGATTTTCTTCTTGTTCTTCACGTGAGATAAACTGAAAGACTGATGAACTACCAGTTATCGTATCTAAGCCTAAGCCAGAAAGACTCTTCTCTTTGACTTTGTATGTGATTTTCGTATCACCAATAATATAGGGATCGTTACCTTCTTCTGGTAAAGTGACTTTCATTACACAGCTTGCTTCTACTGTGTCACCCGCTTCAATTTCTTCAATTTCCCAAAGGACATGACTTCCTTCATCATCTGAGCTCTGCTTTAAGCTCCCAATGCTAGCCTCAAAGCCTTCAACAGTAGTTGAATCATCTAAAATGTATTTTTTAACTACTACATCATTCAAAGCATCATCAAATTCGTTAGTCAGCTTTATGGTGAATTTCATGCCAGATTCTTCACCTCTAGCGAATAATGGAGGTGAATCTTCTTTTTCTAAATCCCAAAAATCTTCTTGCACTGATAATTTGGGTGCTTCAACTTGATACTCAAACGGGACGTATTTGGATGATTTCGGGTCTAATTCTTTTAAGGCAAATGAATTACCGAATACGGCTGTACCCTGTGCTTCATCTGCATTGAATATAACTTCATCTACGCCTTCTAATACCGCATCAATAGCCCAAATTCTATCTTTACTACCAGTGTTAACAATCTCAAGCTTTCCAGTCCCAACAAGGCCGCTAATTTCTTCGCCTTCTTCATCGACTAGATTATTATCTCTGTCAATCCGATATTGAAGAGATTCTTGAATTTTAACGTATAAGCCAGCTTGTCCTTTTTCAGATTCTTCCAACGCTCGATAGTCATCAGCAGCTCTTTCTTCATCTTCTTCTGAGAATTCACTTTCACCTAAAGGTCTTCCAAATTGCTGAATCCTATTGGCACCGTCTTTAGCCTTATTACGAGCTCCACGATCTTTATCATCTCGTTGAATTCTCTGTAGTACAGAGACTGCTTCAGGATCGTTTAAAACTACAATTGAATCGATAGCGGATTTACGTACGTCTTTGTCCTGATCTTTCAGGGCAAAATCACATAATATGTGCAATGAACTCTTATTTCGTTGTTTTTCAAGAGTTTTTATTGCACTCATTTTTTGCTCTTTGCTGATATTTCTATACTCGTCATATGACAATTTTACAGTCACCTTTTCATTTTTATGTTAGTTTCATTTGTACAGCTTGTTCACTATGATTCCCAGATGTGAACAAACAAAGATTGATTAATCTTTATTCAAACGTTCTTTCAATTAATTATTAGTAAAAAAATTTGTTGTTTCTTCTCGCCCACATTCGAATGTCGTAATTAATTACGTTTTGTTTTTCGGTTAATCTGGAATTACTGCATGAAGAGGTTTCTTTTTGAAATTTCATACCGACAAAAAATTGCAACCCTTCTGCTTAATGGTATAAACAGCATTAATTAACTATTACCAGTGAATTTTTTTATGAATGCAGTGAAACGCGATTCTGACATTCGTAACACCTTTCTTAGACTTTCTGGTTCTTCAAAACTAATGAGATCATTTAGAGTGAAAATATTGAGGACATTAAGTTTTTCTACTGTCTTTAACCCTATTCCTGGGAGTGTTAATAGTTCACTTGGAGATTCAACAACAATTGGAACTTCAGAATCTTCAGTTAATGGTACTCCCACATAATGTGAGGCATTTCGCATCCATTTCTGATAGGTTTTTTCTGTAGTGATGTTACTCAACATTTCAAAAGATGAATTTAGGAGATTATCTACGGTTATGATTCCCACCGATTTCAATTTTTCTGTAGTTACCTTTCCTATACCTTTGATTACAATCACTGGTTGATCAAGTGGTTTTACAAGTTCGGGTTTTCGAACACTTTCAGGTTCAATTATTCGACCTATGGATGCTAATATTTCCCCTAACTCATTCGTAGAAATATCAAGACTCTTCTTCAAGAGTTCTATATCGGAAAAATCAAGCAATTCCGTTTTTGATCTTACTCCTAAATTTGCTAAGTGCTTGATGTAATTAGTAGTAAGTCCTTTGACCATCCTTAAATCGTCAGGAACAATTTCCTCATCAGGTTCTATGTCTAATCTACCAATTTCTTCAGCTTTCTCACTTAGTAAAAGCTCCGCATCTTGGAGCATTTTCTCCAGTCTCTTATCGCTAATTCGCATAATTTCAGCCAGGTAGATACGATCTTTGTGATACCACAGATCTGAAACTGTCATAACATTGACTTTAGCCAAGCGACTTGCATATGTCTGTCCAATTCCCCGGACTTCTGTGATAGGTATTTCCTTCTCTAAACCAGCTGTAGGAGGAGATGATTCTGCTATTTCTTCCTGAACCATAAGAATGGCATCAATAGGTTCATCTTCTCTTAGAATTTCTTCTTCAATTATTGGTACGAGTTCTGGGAGTTGATAAATTATATCTCCACCAAGTAAAGGAAATTCCACTCTTTCTGATTTCTCTACAAAAAAAATTTGGCTGAATGCTAAAAGTTTTCCATCTTCTTCAACTAATTTTTGTGTACCTCTCACGTTCTTAATACTATTTACCTTTACTTGCCATATCCCGAGATGGTCATCCCGTATAGATGTTGGGATTGGCCAGTTGTTTACTAATATATCACTTAGACCTTTTCCATATCTGTTCAAACGTGAGTTCTGCTTATGATCAAGAATTTGTAGACGATAGCGCCCTGGTATCAACTCACTTTCAAATGCAACGTGAATATTAATTCTTTCACCTGGTTTAAACGCAAAAACACTTAGAATCGGATCATTGGCTAAGCAGATACAAATTGAGGGCATTTCATACACATTTCTAGGACTATGCACTTATAGATATTGTCAGATAATCGAGGTATTTAGAACTATTCACCAGTAAAGAACTTCACTTGATTCTTAACCTCGAAGAATAATTGGAATTTTTCGCTTTCTGACTCGATATAAATCTGCCACAGCCCAAAATGTCGATCTTTCAACAATTTAGGAATTGGCCATTGGAGTTCGATTCCTTTTTCTGAACCTTTCCCGTATCTATTAAGTCTAGTATTTTCTTTACGATCTAGGATTTGTAACCAGTATTTATCAGGAATATGTGAGAATTTTGCTTTAAATGAAAACTTTTGACCTGGCAAATATGTATAAAGTGCTTGATCTGTATCATTCGCGGATTTAAGAGAGAATTCCTTCATTTGCTAGATATATAATACTTCCCCCGATAAAGAAAGACAATATCGAGATAATATTCACAGAGTATCTTTGGTAACCTCTCTCCGTTTAACTTTCCAGAGAAGTCCACTAAATAAAATGATTCCGATTAAAAGGACAATACTCGCAGCAAGGAATGCATATCTATATGCCAATACTTCTGCTACACCCGCGAAAATTTGTGTATCAATGATTGGTCCTGTTAACAATGTGCCAGCTAGACCCCAACTCAAAAAAAATGTCGTATTAAAGATACTGAATCCTTTGGCCCGTTGTTTTGCAGGTATCAATTCAGATACATATGCATATGATGCTGAGGTCACGATTACATCTCCTACGCCTCTCAAAGCACTTGCTACATAAATTAGAGGGAGAAAAGTGCTGAAAGTGATAAGTAATAACGCCACGATTGCAATTCCAGAGCCTAATAATGTTGAATTCCCATCACCAATTTTTGCACCCAATTTTCCAACAAGTAAACCCACAACTATAATTCCGACTGATTGGAAATTTAAGAGAATACCTAATTCTCCAGACCCCATGTTAAAACCAGAATCTAACACCATATATTGAGAAAAAATCACAGCTAATGAATTTTTTCCGAAATTAATAAAAACCATGGCAATTAAGAATATGATGAAAATACCACCTGTTTTTCCTTGTTGTGATAGCTTCATGGGTTCTTGTACAGATAAATTATCAAAATTTGTCTTCGTTTCTTTTTTTATCCCACCTTCTGGCATAAAAAACATTGGAACCGTGGAGATAAACATTACTGATGCAGCAATAAAGAACAAAGGTCCATCATAAAAACCCCATCCTGGATATAAACGGCTCAACCCATCGTACAAGGCTCCTCCTATCAATATGCCAATAATCCTGCCAACTCCACCAATACTAGAGAGTTGTCCTTGTATTTCTTGCCGAGTCTCATATTCGTATAGATCAGAGATTAATGCACTCCATCCAGTATTAGACATACTCCAGAAAAACTCAACACCACTTAAGCCTATGATAATAACCCAGCCTGCAACAAGCGGATTTACTACCATCCGATGAGCAAAGAAGACAAGTAGAGTGCTAAAACCAGCTGAAAGTTCTCCAATTATAACTAACGTCCTTCGTAACTGGTATTTATCTGAAATAATCCCCCAGAGAAATAATTGACATGCAGAATTGACAATCATTGGTAGTGATGCAAAGAGTGTGGTTTCTGTTACACTTAATCCAAGAAATTCTCGCAAATAGATTGATAGATAAGTATAGAACAGTCCTCTCCTAAACATTGCGAGGACTTGAAAAGATGATAAGCCAAAGAAGATAGTCGATTTGCTAGTTCCCTTTTTTTTAGACATAATTTTTCCTCATATCTCCGATGTGTCTAGCTAAAGAATCAATCAATCTCAATCCACTATTTCCTTCAAAAGATATTTGAAGATCAATCCTAGAGAAGTCTTTACGGCACCTAACAAGTCCTTCATAATGAAGGATTGACCAATTAATTGTATTGAAAAGGAATTGGCTGTTAAAATAAATATTTACCCCTTCGATAACCAAGTTGGCATTTAGGAGCAAGATAACCGAATTATTCTCAAGGAAATTATTGAGGAAAAAAATTTGAGTCCCGGTAAGAAAACAAAAAAGAAGCCGAAAAGAGGCAAAGGTAGAGGATTTGCTCCAGATCCAGGTTTTTCAAGGAGAACACGATATCCTAGTGAAGCAGAAGTAATTGGAGTAGTCATTCGGAATCTTGGAGCACGTAGAATGGACGTATTATGTGCAGACCAAGTTAAAAGAGTTGCACGAA
Organism: Candidatus Hodarchaeota archaeon; assembly: GCA_016839785.1. Lineage (GTDB taxonomy): Archaea > Asgardarchaeota > Heimdallarchaeia > Hodarchaeales > Hodarchaeaceae > Hodarchaeum. The sequence continues at coordinate 22,650 of JAEOTQ010000230.1, forward strand.
TTCCTGGTCGTTTCAGAAGAGGATACAGGATTACTGTCAACGACGTTGTATTAGTTGAACCATGGGATGACCTTTCAGGGGATAGAGGGGATATTACGTATCGTTATCGCAAAAACGAGATACGTCCCCTTTCAAGAAGATACAAAAAGGAACTAGATTCATTAGATGTTGAAATCCCAAGGGTTATGGAAGAACAACCTAGGTAAATTGAATGACTTCTTAACCTTTTTTCATTTTTTCTATTCTATTACTTTCTTTCTGGAGAGGTTATTGTTTTGACGTATATCATTGCTCATCGTGGGTTTTGTAAAGTAAATGAGCCTGATAATAGTCTTCCAGCTTTTCAAGCGGCACTTGAAGCCAATGCAGATGGAATTGAATTCGACATCAACCTTTCTTCTGATGGCCATTTCGTCTGTTTTCATGATCCGACGCTAACGAAATTAGGGCGTTCAGAACAACTAAATGAACTAAAACTTGAAGAGCTTACTGAAATCGAACTGTCAGAAGGAGTAACCATTCCATCACTCGAGGATGTCCTAGAAAAATTTGGTAATAAAATACTGCTGAATATTGAATTGAAACCTCAAAAAAATGGAACAAAAGAATTGATTCACGTAATCCATCAATATAGCCTCGATAATACTCCTAATAAAGTTATAATTTCATCTTTTCATGGAGAGGCATTAGCAGAGATAAAAAAAATTGACCCAGACATTCCTACTGGTCTTTTAGTTAATTTTGCAAGGAATCAATTGCCTATAGCCCAAAAGTTGGGTTGTGATGCACTTCATCCGTACTACGACAAAATTCCCGAAGGATGGACCAACCTGCCATATTGGATTGCTTCTTGGTTCCATAAATATTATGCACATAAGTGTTTTGACGAGGCAAAAAACAAGGGTATATTGATCAACCCATATACAGTAAATTCTGATCCATACTTACTGAATTGCTTTAAACGAAACGTTTATGGTGTAATAACAGATGATGTGGATCGTGCCTATCAGATTAAGCAATATTTAGATTAATCACGGCCAAAAGTCCACCAACTAATGCCAGTATTTCGATAGAGGAATTTGCCTTCGATTATCTCATTAGTTTCCAATAGTTTTGGAGTAAATATTCGATCTCCTCCCCACATGTTCTCATACGGAACTTTATCCTTTAGAAACCACTGTAATTCCCCTTCAGAGTTAGTAAAAGATCTTTTTTCTGTAACCTTTGCAGTGTATATGAACACTAACCAGTTAAATGCTGGTAAATCCTCTGAATCTTTCTTTCTATTGATTTCATCAAAATAAATATATCCTCTAAAATCCACTTCCGAGGTTTCAAATTCGTATCCTGCTTCCTCCTTGATTTCACGAATGATGCATTCGAGAGGTGTTTCCCCAGGTTCAAGTCTGCCACCTATTCCTACATACTTCCCTTCATGAAAATCATTCATCTTCTTATTGCGATAAAGCAGTAGTACTTCATTTTCATAAAGAAGATAGGCTAATGTCGCTAATTTATGCATAGGCATTCTATTTTTCTTCCATGTAACCTCAAATTTTGAACATTCAAAATATTTCGCCAAATATTACCCGTCAACCTACTAATGGTAGGATTATTCAGTTATAATTAGTGTAGTTTTTAGGAGAAATCTCCAATTTTACTCTATCATTTAACTTTAAATCATTGAGATTAGTCAACCGACTCCATATTAGAAATCGATCCCCCAGAGAGTAAAGATGAAAAACACAGAGACAACTCCCTCAAAACTGAAGATTGAAATTAGACAAAGTAAAACTTCTGATGTTAGGGAAATTAATGAATTAGAGAGGTTAGTTTTCTCTTCAAAGATGAGATATGGCCCTTCTTTAATTGTAGCTATTATTAATACATCCTTATCTCATTTAGCATTAACCGCGGAGTTAAAACATCAAAATAAAATAGTAGGTTTTATAGCTGGAGAGATTGATGAAAAGATAGAAAATCTTGGGAGAATTATTACTATCGAAGTTGATCCCGCCTTTCAACACCACCAAATTGGACGGCAATTGCTACAAGTAATCGAAAAGAATTTTATCACTCATTATTCCATTGAAAAACTTGAACTCCAGGTTCACTTTGAAAATGAAAAAGCTATTGCTTTTTACAGAAAACATGGATTTTCTGAGGTCAAAAAATTGAAAAATTATTACTCAAGGAAAGAGCATGCAATTCTTATGCAAAAAACGATCAGTTAGTCGCATCCTACTCATTTAATGCATTTAATATTTGGGGGAATACTTCTCCAGCTTTTCCATGAATTACCACCTCTGCAGATGTATCTAGAGGAGTTGGTTCATCATTTACTATTATCAAAGGAGCTCCTGTTTGGTTAACTACATAAGGTAATGCTGCAGCTGGGAATACACTTATGCTACTTCCTACTACTATTACTAAATCAGCTCTTAGTAACTCTCTTCTAGCTTCTTCAAAAACGTTAGCTGGAAGAGGTTCACTAAATAATACGACGTTTGGTTTTATCAAACCATCACATGTCGGACACCGAGGTACTGTGGTTATTTCAATGAATTCTTCCACGAGGGTGCGATCAAATTGTTTTTGACAACTTAAACACGATGCAGTTTCCCCTGAACCATGTAATTCAAGTACACGTGAATTTCCTGCTCGTTGATGTAAATTATCAATATTTTGAGTTATTACTGTCTGTAGCTTCCCTATTTCTTCCAGTTCGGCTAGTGCTAAATGAGCTGGGTTCGGTTTAGCCGATAATACTAAATCAGATAACTCTGAATGCATTGTCCAAAATTTTTCTGGAGTTTTTAAAAAAGCGGAATATTCTGCATACTCATTTGGATTATACCTTTCCCATAACCCTCCTGCACTTCTAAAATCAGGAATACCAGACTCTACACTTATTCCCGCACCTGTAAATGCGACAATATAAGATTTACTCTTAATAAGTTCCGCAGCTTTATCATATAGATTCTGCAAACTCAATCCTCAGGGTATGTACGCATATAATGCAAAATCGATCCGCTGTCCTTCATCTCCAACTAATGAAAGATATTCGACTCGTGGAAGACTGTCTAAATTTATTGGTACTTCAATTCTTCCGATATTTTTCTGTTGTAAACGGACATTTTCAAAAGCATGGATAACAACCTTTAGAGGTCCTTCATGATCCAGTTTGATTTGATTGGTGTAAATAATCATCGGATTTTCGGGAATAGCAATTTTTTGATTAGGTGCTATAAATCCTTGACGAGGGTATTGCTGAGTTAAATGTCCTTGTGAATGAATCCAAAGGGAAACTGGAGATTGTAGATTGACCAATGTGAGAAGACGAATCTTAAAAATAGCGATTTGAGGGATTAAAAATGGTTGAACCAGACGAAAAACAATCTTGTGTTTATGAACACGTAGATGGGTCGATCCAATAGAAATATTCACAGCATCTGGTAATGGGATAAATCTTATTATATTTCCATTCTTGCTTGTCGACCATACAGACCCCCCTATGTTAATTTGTGTAAGAAAATAGAGCTCTTTTTCACTGATTGTCGAATTTATATCCTCAAAATAATCTATAGCTTGCTCTATCTCTTCTTTAGTTGGCTTATTTTTTCTTTGGAGTAGATTTAGGTACTGGGTCTTATCATGAGGACTACCAATCATCGCTAAAACCCTGATATGCGCCGCTCCATCCTGAAACTTGGTATAAAAACGTGTTAAAATCCCCCCCGAACCATGTGCGAGTACCGAAATTTTGTGGGCATTAGTGATTTCTTTGATAATCTTCACATTCTTCCCAAGATTTACGCTAGCACTATTTAAATCGACTAAACTTGAAATATCAATGGCAAATATGTAACGAAAACCATACTTCCACAATTCTTTGGCGAACCAGTTGAAAATTGTGTGTTTGGAATTAAAACCGTGAATAAGCATAATTGGTTCGTTGAATCTTGCATGAGTTATATCTGGAAGGTATTTTTCTGTTAAATCGGTATCAAGATAGGCAAAACGCCATAATCTCCATTCACTAACCTTTTTTTCAATCTCTATCCAAAAATGATCAAGTTCTTTTAATCGCTCTGTTTCTGGTGTGATATCGACAAATTTAGCTTGATTTCTCTTCCGATCCTCATCTTCAAACATCATATTGCCCGATATCCCAGTTATTAGTTGAATTTAATCAAGTAGTTCTTACTATAACCTTATGATTGAAAAATTTTCTGGATCTCATTATCCGAATTGAATTTATTTTAATATTCAAGAAATCCCACAATCAGTCCATAAGAATGAATAATTATCAAATTTCTTAGACCAAACACCCTGTTAACTATTAACCTAACATTTTTATTCTAAATTCCCATAATTCTTCAATTAATATATCGGGCAAAGATGTGAGTGGATACAGAAATGGCTAAGTACTGCCCATCATGTGGACATAAAACAGAACCAGATTCAATTTATTGTCTAAATTGTGGAAAAAAACTACCTGAAAAAACTTTTGCGGAACCTGGAGCTAGATGGGAGGCTCCCACTCAACCTTCCAAGCCTGTACCATATCAAAGTCCAGACTATAAAACAGTTTATCAACCACGACTATTTCATCCAAGTATGAAAGCACCACTTGGAGAACGAATTATTGCAGCTCTAATTGATTCCGCTATAGCAAGTGTACTTAGCTATGTTTGTATAGGAGTTTTTTATGGCTGTTTCCAAGATGGAATTCGGGATGGCCAATCATTCGGAAAAGGAATCCTGAATCTTAGAGTTGTCGATTATATCTCTGGCACACCTGCAACCTTAGGTCAATCTTGTGTACGTAACTGTATATGTGGGTGGGTAGATGCCATGTGTTGCTATTTAACTGTTTTTATATCTGATGAGGGACGTCGTATAGGAGATCAAGTAGCGGGAACCGTTGTAATTCGTGATCAATAAGCATTTGGAAGGTTTCACTCAGTTTTTCGGATACGCCAATTTCATATCTCAGGACAATTTATTTCTCAAAATAGTACTCAGAATTATGATCACGATTCTATTAATCTAATAACATTCAACACTGATTCGGAACGAGTTTAACAGAATGAAGGATATTTTCCAAAAGATCACGGAACTTGAGCGCTTAGGTGAATTCGGAAAGATAATTGGGCTTGTAGAAGAGGAGCTTAAAAACGAATCAAACCAAGAAAGAAATTTTCAACTTGAATTAGTTCAGTTAGAAGCGAATTATAACCTAAGGAATTTCCAACATGCAAAACAAAGTGTAGAGAAGCTAATAAGGCAACCTATGTTGGAGAAATATCCTGCAATACTGGGTGGAGCTCATAACCTATTGGGAAAGATATTTAGAATTCATCAACGATATGAAGAAGCTCTAAAACATTATCAAATTGCAGAAAATGCCTATAAAGCAGCTCGAGATAACCCAGGTCTTACTAAAATTAATATTAACATTGGTAATGTCTACATTTTTCTAGAAAAGTTTAAATTTGCTAAAAAATTCCATAAAAAAGCATTAGACCTGGCAATGTCAGATGAAAATTCTGAATTAATCGCAAATTGTTATTTGAATCTTGGAAGCTTGCATTATCAGAACGGTGAAGTTGAAGATGCATTTAATTATTATAAAGAAGCATTAAAAATCTTTGAAGACATTAATGATATCCCAGCACTAGCTGCAGTTCACCTAAACATTGCAGAAACATTTTTTCTTCGGAAGAATTTTATTGAATCTGCTAAATACAGTGCTACTTCAATTGAATTGTACAAACGACAGCAAAATACTTTGGGTCAAAATTTAGCTCTCAAATCTTTTGCAAGAGCTGAAAGGGGTGCAAGAAATTATGAGAATGCTATAAAATCATTTGAGGAATTACTTAAACTACAAGATTCCTCATTAAATGAAGAGATTTTATTAGAACTGGGAGAATGTTATCTTGAGTTAAATGATGCATTTAGTGCTGAAGGTATATATCAGACCTTACGTAATACGCCGAGTTATTCCCCTCAGTCAAGAGGACAGGCATTGAATTATCTAGCAACCATATCAGGTGGAAAACGTAATTTTAACCTCTCCATCAAGTACTATACGGAGTTAATGGAGATCCTGAAATCGCTACCCGTTGATGATGTGGATAGTAGAGCATCAACTCAAGGAAATCTTGGGTACATGCATCTAAAGCTTGAAGATGAGGAAAAAGCATTCAAGAATCTGGATACTGCATTAAAGCATTTTCGCAAGAAAAAGATTTGGGAAGATGCTGCTATCCTACTAAATAATTTTTTGGGTGAATTTTTCATTAAAAAGAAATATTTCAAATGTGTATCTTTTATTGAGAAGTTCGCACTTCCTATTGCCAAAAAAGCAAAGAATAATGATTGGCAAACGCAACTCCATTCCGATATCGCTTTCATTACTCATCTTACTGGAAAATCGGATGAGGGAGTTCGCTACTGGAAGAAATTTTGTCCTCAAGATTCATTATCTCAATACAAACCTTTTTTCGTTTCTCTCACTGATATCCCCGAATCAGAAAGGGAACGATTAGATGGAGAGCTCAGAGACTTCCTCAAACTGATTTCAGAGTAGATAAGAGTTCTTATATCTAAAATCAACTATTTCTATTTTCGATACTTAAAACTTATATTAAAAGGTTTATATTGTTGAATTGAGGAAAAACTGGTTGACGGCCCGCGATCTTAAGCGACGAATACTAGGTCCATATCGAATTTCCCATCACCCTCTATGTGACAATTTTAGCGATCACATCTATAAGATTCAAGGTAGTAGGGTGTGTAGGGGGTGTGTTATGCAATATTCAGGTATGAGTTTAGCTGTTTTTCTAATATATTTTGACTTCTTTTTTCAAGTCTTATTTTCTACATTGACCGAATTTCAATTTGGGATAGTTCTTTATTTTTTGATTCTCCCCACATTTTTAACAACATTTATTATTAAAAATCGTGTACTAAAGGACATTTCACGATTCATGCTAGGATTAGCCTTCACTTTTGCCATTTTCCTTGTGTTTACATCCCCTGATTGGATTGTAAAGGGATACATTCTATTGAATTTTATTCCAGGGTATTATTACTTACAGAAACGTCGAGAGACAAAAAACGAAGATATCTGCATTGAATGTCAAGAGTATGAACATAGACCGTATTGTCCGGGTTATCAAACATATCAGGATCGTGAAAGTATATTTCTTTCCCAAGCATCTCAGGGTGGAATCCAGGATCCTTTTGCTTTGTCACCCGACTCCCTAGATGATTAACTACTTAAAAACCAATTCCGATATTTCCAATAGCTTTTTTAACATCGAGGTTTCCTCTAGAATAGGTCTTGAGATATATTTTATCTCAATTATCTATGGAGAATTATGGAATGTCAAGTCAACAAGCATTATTAAGAAAAACAGCTCCATGTATGGATCGATGTATAGCTTCGATAATTGACGGCTTCTTATCTTGTATACCATGTTATCCTCTCTGGAAGGATGGTATTCGAGATGGTCAGAGCTTTGGCAAAGGTATGATGGGTCTCCGAGTGGTAAAGTTTTCCACAGGTCGGCCTGCTACCATAACAGATTCTTGTCTTAGAAACTGTTTCTCATGTTGTGAACCCCTACTCTTAATAACCAGTGGTCGAAGACGCTTCGGCGATTATGTAGCTGGTACAATTGTCATTAAAGACGCCTAGAACGTTATATCACGTGTCTAGTCGTTATCTCTTTTTCTAATTTTCTTAGATTAACCACGAAATAATAATTAAGTTAAATGAGGATGGGTTGTGAAATACCAACTATCGAGCTAAGTGATGTTAAAGGAAAAAGGTTTGAGACAATTTTAATATTTATAATTAAAAATCGACTGTTAATCGGGCTTCTTTTCGGCTTTCCATTTATGCTATTCGGTTTATTCACTGAATTGGCAATCCAACATTGGGATTTAACATTACTTGCAGATAATTGGATGAGGATTATTGCAGCAATTATAATATCCATCTCTTTACTTCCCTATATCTGGATGATTAATGATTACTATGATGCCCCTTTTGACAAATTAGATGTGAAAAAAGGGGAACGCAACTATTTTTGTAGTTCCAATATTCAAGATAAACCATATCTTGCCAAGATTATGCTCTTAAGTCCAGTAATAATAAGTTTATCTTTCAGCATAATCATAAATATCGAAACTCTGTTTCTTGTATCTTTTACGTTGTTACTTGGGCATTTCTATAGTGCACCTCCTCTACGTTTCAAAGAACGACCAATTTTCGACTTAATCACACATGGTTTGTATGCCTCTGGCTTATTTTTTCTATTAGGAGGATTAATCGTTACTCCATTTGCATTCCTTGTTCAACAACCTCTTTTTCTTGTTTTTCTCATGTTGTCGATAATTGATGGGATCTGGCTTCAATTCAATTCACAACTAATTGATCTTGAGATTGATATGCAGGGGGAACAACAAACAACTTCGGTAGTCCAGGGAGTGCAGAAGAGTATTTTATTGCTTCGAGGGCTAATTTGTAGTATGTTATTAACGTTGACCTTCTATTTAATTCTAAATACTCCATTAAGAGATTATTTACCTGATATAGTCAACCAGATTTCAATTTTATCGTCATTTTTTTTAATACTTCTCTATTTAATCCAATCTTATCGATTGAGGGACAATTTTGATTATATACGAAAACATTCAGCCTGGGTTAGAAGAAATTTTGTGTATATTTTTTGTATTATCGGGATTTTACTTATTAACTAAGATAAATCATTATCAGATGAAAATAATAAAATGATGGAGGAACATTCTTGATTGAGGGTATGAAAATCTTCCTCTACAAACGATTCTACCGTGAAGTGCTTAAATGCCTAAAGACGGGTATAAACAATTAAAACTGGACCCCAAAAAAATGGCTAAATGGTGGCAGGATGCTGAGGAACAAGTTAGACTCGCTCACCCCCATGAATCGAGAAAAAATCAAGAAAAACTTACGGAAAAATACTTACAATCTCAAATAAGCAGAATCATGCTAAAAAAGAAAAGTAGACCTGATCCTGGTGAGAAACAGATAGCAGAATGGTATCGAAATGAGCTAGTACACTTGAGGCTTGAAATTCCTGAAACACCATTAAAACAACGAGAAAGAATGGCAGCGGAAACTGTAGCAAATAAAATCAAACATTATCGACGTACTATTCAGCTCGACACCTTTTTTGAGAAGATAGAGTAAACAATCTACTTAGTAGTAGTCATAGAACTGGAATTTTCAAACCTTGTGTTTTTGGATAATAGTGACCATGGAGATATGGAGAAACAAATATGACTAAACGGATGTACCTAGTAGATAACTACGTAAAAGATTTTAGGTCAACACTGATAAAAACAGAAACAGAGGGGCTAGTATTAAAGGAAACCTACTTTTATCCTGAGGGAGGAGGACAACCAGGGGATAAAGGAACTTTATTTATTAACGATCAAGCTGTAAAGGTAAAAAATACCCGTATTAAGCAAGGGGAGATAATTCATGAAACCGATACTCTAGATTTTCCAGTGGGAGCGGAAGTAGAAGGAAAAATAGACTGGAAATACCGCAATATACTGATGAGAAGTCATTCAGCACAACATGTACTTAGTCGCTATTTTCAATTTAATTATCAAGCGGAAACAGTCAGTACACAATTGAAAGCTGCGAAGAGTAGAATAGACTTTCAACCACTGGGAAAAATAACACCAGAAGAATTAGAAAAAATCGCAAATGATATCAATATGATCTTGGCGAAGAATTTGCCGATATCTATTAAAACATTACCCAGGAAAGAAGCTTTTTCTTATCTTCGAGAGAAGAAATACCAAATTAAATACCTTGAAATGGTACCTAAATCAATTAAATCTATACGAATTATCTCTATTGGCGAATATGATTTTGCAGCTTGTGCTGGAACACATGTAAACAACACTTCAGAGATTGGGAAAATTTCTCTTATAAGTACGAAGAATAAAGGAAAATTGCGAGAGCGAATCTTCTATTCTGTGAGTTAATATGAATTTAGAATAGTAATCATAGTTCACAAATCTCTAACAATACTGGTTGGTGAAAATATCTTCTCATCCACTTTCTGAATCGGAATTGATTTTTAGAATCCAGCTGATAATTTATGGAGACTTTTTTAGGCACGATTGTATGTGTTTGATAATAGTCCTGTAGGAAATATAGAATAAAAACTTCTAACGACAAATTATCAGCCTTAAATAGATTCTGGCTTTTTTTAGAGACTAATTTTCCATCTCGGTATGCAGTAATCGTCGTATGTATCTGGTTCAGAATATTCGGAGTCATTTTGAATGTGAATTTATTCTGATCAAAAGGGTATCCAATACCTGCATAACGTCGTTGTAAGACCTTCAGCGCTTGTAGTGAAATATTCAGTCTCTGTGCTGCTTCAAATTGCATCTTTTCGATATGAATATCAATTTGATTACTCCATTCGTTCAGGAGAGTAGAATCAGCTGAAGTTAATGCATTAATAAATTTAGTTAACTTATTAGTGCCCAGACTCGGCTTTGATCCGTTCGTTTGGATACAATTACGAGAACATAAATTTAATTGATATTCCCAGCAAGAGTTATCTTTAGCTGTAGTACATAGCTTCAATTTTTTGCGGATTTGATCAATTAGCTCTTCTAGCTTTTTGGAATGTAAATTAATTCTAAAAATTCGGTCGTGCTCCTTTAACCTGTCAAGTATATCATTCGAACTACATAAGAGATGATAATGAGGTTCTTTTCGTAAAATAAGATATGAAAAGGAATGAATCCCATTACTACGGATATTTAGCCGAGGACGGTTAGTCCAAATCTGTAATCTCTCTGCTTCGAAAGCGGACTCTTGATTTTCGAATTCTTGGTATTCAATGTACCTTGTAAGGATCTGAATCTGTGAATGTTTCTTTTCTTTCAACTTAGAACGTCTAAAGTATTGTGAAACACGATTTTGAAGATTTTTGGAAGCACCGATGTAAAGAATTTCTTGATGTTCATCGATAAATCGATAAATTCCAGGACTAGTGGGAATGAGTGAGAAATCCTTCAATGGTGTACTGATCCGATTAAACACGCAAGGTTACACCTATGATCCAATCACAGTCTAACTCACCATTAGTAATGATTATATATATTTATGTCGGGTTCAATCTTGATTTGTTCCACTCACGGAAACTATAAATATGAAAACCTTTTTAGTTAAAGAGGAAGAAAAGGTGTATGGAGGATTTCCAATGTCAGAAGATGAACAAAAAATACCAGATGATTTAAAGAAAGAATTGCTTAAAAAGACTAAAGATGACGGTTTTAGGGGTGGAATTGAGGAAGCTAAGGCTAAGTTGGAAGGAAAAATTCCTACGAAACCCAAGGAGGAATAATATAAAGAATTACTTCCAAACAAATACGGGGAGGGATTGAAATCGTCTTATATCTTAAATTATACTTTATTCTTTCATGAAATCAATTTTTTCGGGTAGAAAAGAGTTATATTGAATTCTTTATCCTGATAACATTTCTACTTCAGGAGAAATGATAATTCCTTGACTCGTTATAGATAATGGAAAGAGACCCCGCTTATGATTTATCCCTCTCATTTTTACAATTTCGATTCCACGTTGTCTTTTTGATCCCAAACGTTCATTGTACAGTCTGATGATGCCTGCGGCAAGAAATTCTTCTACAGTAAACTCTTTAGAGTAACTGCTTTCAGTAATGGCTAAAGAAGTTACACCAAAACGACGGATAACATCAAAAAAGCGTAGGAAATTATAACGAACCTCACGAATATTATCGAAAAGAAGTGAAATAATAGTAAGAGGATCAATGACAAGACGTTTGGCGTTGATTTCATTAATAGATTCCTTGATACTTTTGGTCAGTGCAGGAAGATCAACCTTGGTTTGTTGCAAAGCTAGTTGACCTTCTCCTAATGCTCTACCATAAGAAAAATCTAATATCTTTAATCTTCCAGTTTTTTCTAATTTTTCCAAATCATAACCAAATGACTGCTGAGTAAGAAATAATTCTTTGCGAGATTCATTAAAACTGCAAAAAATTCCAGATTCGTTGTATTTATTAATACCTTCAACGAGATAACCAACAGACAAGCACGTTTTCCCGCATCCAGGAGCTCCAGAGAGAATTGTTGTCCATCCAGTAGGAATTCCACCTCCAAGAAGTTCGTCCAATCCTGGAATTCCAGTTTTTGTTAGCTCCATTTTATCACGACAGAGGATGAAGTTACTGAAATGATACTTCTAAATACATTAGAACGATCATCACTTAAAAACAATGCAGAACGTAGACTGGAATTAGTGTAGAGATCGATCCTAATTTCCTATTGTAGAGGAGAATTCTGCTCCATATCTGCAGAATTAACAAGTAAAAGTTGAACATCCATCACGTTTGTGCCTGTTGGACCTAATAAGATCAAAGATTTACCTAATTGGAGAAAGAAATTAGTTAAATCATTATTCTCTTGGTAACAGTCTACTGGAACTTTCTTTTCACGAAAGAGATTAAGTGTGAATGTGTCACAAATCGCACCTGAATATTCAGAATTCCCATCAATTCCATCTGTACCAAATGAGATCAATGAAATGTCCAGAGAAGGGTCAAAAGTACTTACTTCTCTAAGAAAAGCTGCCACAACTTCTTGATTTCTTCCTCCAATTCCATTCCCCGTAACTTTTACTATAGGTTCTCCCCCTGAAATGTACAATACGGGAGTAGATTTTTCTTTGGAAATTTGGAGTCCTAATTGTGCCAAATTCGTCCCCACGATCCTAGCATCTCCATCTACTAGATGATCCTCAACAATTACTTCCATTCCGACTTGATTTACCGCCTTGTATATGGCTTGTCTAGCAACGTTATTTGAGCCAATAATAGAATGATGAAATCGTGAAAATGAGGGATCTTTTGGCTTGGGTGTCTCGGTAATTTCACCATTAAGTCCCCTAGTCACTACTTCATATATACTAGTAGGTAGAACATCCTTCGATAAATTATACTTTCTAAATAAATTGATCACGTCATGATATGTACTCGTATCAGGAGAAAATGGACCTGATGCGATACTCTCCAATTGATCTCCGATTACATCCGATAGGAGGAGAATAAGAGTTGTTGATGGTATCATTCGTGCTGCTTTGCCACCTTTAATCCGTGACATATGCTTTCTGACTACATTAATTTCATGAATTGACATCCCTGAATGGAGAAGTGTTTGATTCAGGCTTATAAGATCAGTTATTGTAATGGGGGGTATTGGAGCCGACCATAATGCAGAACCTCCACCACTAATTAAGCTAATAACAAGATCATCTTTCGATATTTCCTTTATATATTCTATAGTTCTTTCTGTGTTTTCCAAATTAATTTCTGAGGGTAATGGATGGGAGGATTCCACACATTGAATTTTTTTAAGAGTAAGTGAATTTCTTACTCCTTCTGGAACACATATAATTCCTGATAAAGGAACTCCTTGTAATACTTTTTCGATTGCTTCAGCCATACGTCCTACAGCTTTCCCTGCCCCTATTACATGAACTTGTTTATCAGTAAGATCAAACTCCGAGTTGGAAACCATTAGAAGTTTGGATACTGAATTGTATTGAAGGCTTCTAGTAACGATCTCAAAAGGATTAACAGCATCTAATCCAATTTTGAGAAGTCTAAGAAGAAATTCTCTTGCACAAATTTCACTCGAGCCAAAGGGTAGATCAAGAAGATCTTTATAATTCTTAATTTCCACAAATGTTCCCTATTACCTTTTTCCGTATCCTCCGCCACCAGGAGTTTTAATGGTCAATATATCCCCGGGAGAAAGCTCAGTGATGGTCCTTCCTGGAAGTATCAACACTTCACCACTTCTCTTTTTAATCTGGTTAACCCCTTTCTTTCCAGGTTCCCCTCCGTACAGTCCATATGGAGGAAAATTTCTTCGTTCAGACTGTATTGAGACTGTAGTATCCACTAAGCAGACTATCTCTTTCTCGATTCCATTTCCTCCGACTAGTTTACCATCCCCACCTGAATCCTCTCTAATTGCATATTTTTGAACTCTAAATGGATAAACAAGCTCAAAAACCTCAATTGGAGTATTTAAAGTGTTAGTCATATGACTGTGGATGGCAGATGTCCCATTGTGAAATTTTCCAGCTCCCGTTCCTCCTCCTAAGGTTTCATAATAAGTGAAAGGGATATCACCTTTTGAAGATCCAAGTGAGATATTATTCATTGTACCTTGGGAAGCTGCTGGAATTTCGGGAAAAGCAGGAGCTAATGCTCCCAAGAGTACATCAACTATCCGTTGTGACGTTTCTACATTTCCACTTGAGACCGCTGCTGGAATTTTTGGATCAAGAAGGCTATCTTGGGGAATTTCGATTTCAATGTTTCGAAACAGACCTGCATTTGTCATTATTAGAGGATCCGTAAGTACTCGAAATACAAAATACACACATGAGTATACCACACTTTTTGGGCAATTAACATTACCTATCTGTTGTTTATCTGTTCCCTCAAACGATACACTAACTTTATCCTTAATTTTACTGATCGTTACCTGAATCTTCACAGGATTATCAGTAACTCCGTTGGAGTCCAGAAAATCAGTGAAAAAAAGTTTCTTCTCTGGAAATTTTCGAAGATGTTTGCTAAAAGAGAGTTCTGAAAGTTTCATTAATTGTACTACTGAAGA
>JAEOTQ010000231.1 GCA_016839785.1 Candidatus Hodarchaeota archaeon
ATTTCAACTTCAGAATCAGGTTCTTTAGATTCAGCAGACATTTTTCCTTCACGTGTACTTATACACTGTTCCTTTATAAATTTAATTACAGGGGCATAACAAGAATACCTCCATCCTTCCTCATTTTCTCTCATACTTTATTTTACTATAGTTGAAGAAATTTCTCATGATAATAAGCCTGATCCACATATCGGATCCTGATTCATCAAATTATTAATTAAAAAATGAAAGGGAAAATGGAAAAGAGAGCCCTAGTGTTTTTTACGGTATATCAGTACAAAACTGGATATACTAGTCAAGAGTAAGAATCCTTGAAATCCTGAAGCCTTTTCCGTTGTTGTTTTAGGAAGATCTGTCGAAGTAATGGTTTCTTGAGGAGTTCCAATCGTCATTGCTGATGATCCCCGAGCTCCGCCATGGTATTCACTAAAACTGTCCGATGATCCATATGCCCAAATAATATCTATTACCCCATTTAATGGTATCTCGTTATCATTAGCATCACCAGTAGAGAGGAAACGAGTAAATTCAATCAAAGTGTGTGTTGAATTTTCTGAACCATCGGATGATAAGATGTCATCTGTTCCTCCTTGGTCGGTATCTGCAGGATGATTAGCCCCTGTTGCGACTAAAGAGATTGCATCAATGATTTTTACCGTGCCATTTGCGTCTACCCATGCAAATATGATATCTGCGTCTAACATTTGAGTTGTAGGATCAAATCCAATTGCAACCCATCCTGTAGTTTGTGCTACAATTCCAATAGATATACTTGCATTATCAACGAGTTCCCACGAAAGTTCATAATTTCCACCACCAAATGATTTTGTTGAATCATATTCCCCGGAAGTTATGACTCCATCAATTGTGGGAGCTTGCATAATGGAATAGTTGATTCCATGTGTACTTGCTATTTGGGTACCCGCCACTAAAAGACTAAAAAATAAAAATATAGAAGTTGATTTGATAACTTTGTTCAGTAACATAAAGAACACCTAACTATTGTGTGTTACTAAACATTAAGAAGCAAATTTTAAAGATAAATTCCAATGAATCTCGAAGGTTTCGAAAATCGAATATACCATTAAACTAAGCTTTTGAGGGGGAGTGATATAAGTATTGATTTCAGAATTAGTCTCTAATACATATAATTAGGTCAATTTAGGGGGTTATATTCACGAACAGGTTGTAGCTGTGCGAACGCGCGCTCTACCACTTGACTTAGAGAGGGGTGGATATGCATACCATTCAATATTGGTTCAAATGTCCCATCTTTAGTATACATTTGAGTTATTATTTCTTGGATTAAAATACTCGCATAAGGCCCTATTATATGAGCACCCAAAATCTTAGAATTAGATTTTTTGACAATCACTTTCACAAAGAAATCTTTTGATTCCATAGCCCGACCATAAGCAGTATTTTCGTAAGTAAAAGATCCAGTTAAAATGTTCTCTTCTCCATATTTTTCTATTGCTTCTTTTTGACGCAACCCAACACCAGCGATTTCTGGGTATGTAAATACTGCATGTGGAATTGCATGGTAATCCACCTTATTTTCCTGATTCAAGAAAGCATTCTTATAAACAATTTCTGTCTCATAATTCGCTTTATGCTTCAGTAAGAATTTACCATTTGCATCTCCGAAGGCATAGATATTCTTCTGTGTAGTTTCCAAATAATCATTAACGATTATCCACCCTCTCTCATCTATCTTCACTCCTGAATTTTGAGGTTGTAATAGTTTTGAATTTGATTCTCTTCCTGTAGCAATGATTACTTCATCACTAGTATAAGTGCGAGTGTCCCCTGTTCTTCGGTCTCTTATAATCAACGATTTACCATTAGAATTTCCCTCTGCTTCAATTACTTCCGAATCGGTTATAATTGTCAGATACTTAGATAATATGTTTCTAGCTAGCTTTGATACTTCGGGTTCTTCCTGTGGGAGAAATTGTGAATTTCTCCCGATGATCGTGACCTTTGAACCCATTGCAGAATAAAAATGTCCAAGTTCTGCAGCTATATATCCTCCTCCAATAATTAGAATCCTCTCTGGTAACTCGGGGAGAGAATTCTTCAAGAAAATGGTTTTACTAGTATGAAATTCGATTGATTCTAAATTTACAATCGGGGGAACGAAAGTCTTACTTCCCAGACACAATAAAATCTTCTCCCCTCTAATAATTTCATCACCAATTTTAACTACATATTTCTCTATAAATGTCCCAATATCCTGGTAAAAGTCGATTTGGGGTGCATTATCAAATTTTCTTTTGGTTTTCTGAATATTGGCATGAATTTCTCTCTGCACTTTTCCCATAATCGACTTATAATCAATATTTTCTATATTAACATTTATCCCATGTTTTTCTGCGTGTTCAATATTCCTTATCACTAACCCAGGATAAATCAATCTTTTAGATGGAACACACCCTCTAATTAAACAAACACCACCTGGTTCATCTTTATCAATAATTGCAATTCTAATTTCCGGATTTTTATTGATCAATCGATCAATGATTCGCTTTGCTGATCCTGATCCGATCATAATAACATCATAATTTTTCATTCAATTAACCTTCAGGAGTATAACTAAGACTCTTCTAATCTTTAAGGAGAACAGCTCTCGTCGGTGCTCCTTCGCTACCCACTATCTTGAGAGGAAAACCAATAAAAGTATAAATCCCAGGATTTACATGATTTAATGTGAGTCCTTCATAAATGACAATTTCTTTTGAAAGGAGTAATTTGTGAGTATTTGAACTTCCTATACTAAGATAATCAATACCAATTGTTTTGACTTCAGAGTCAATAATGAATTCTGCAGCTTCTAATGAAAGAGAAACATAATCCTCACGAAAATTGGTCCTCAGAATTGTAGAATTCTTAGTTTTGAATAGAAGAACTGTCTCTGAATCAATAATGTTCTTTTCTAAATGTTTCTTTGTTATTTCCTCCCCAAATTCAACGGATGTCAAATCTAGAACTCTACACTTCCCATAGAATCTTGTTATAGGCATATCAGTAATACTCTTTCCATTTTCTATAAAATGTACAGGGCTGTCAATGTGGCTCCCTGAATGAACTCCCATTTTCACTTCAGAGAAATTGAAATCATCTCCTTTTGACATTTCTAGGACTGAAATTAATTTAAACTGAGGATCCCCAGGATAAATAATCATATTCTTCTCCAACTCAAGTGAAATATCAATTATTTGCATTTATTCACCTTACCTCATTTTCTTTACCATCTGAAGCGTAATATGATCTTGAGCTTATTATGTTACGCAATTGTCTAAAGACAAAGATATCCGCAAAAAGGATAATTAGTGACCAATTGAAGCACTCTGATAATTTTCTCTTTAGATATACTTAAGAACCGAATTTGGAAACCGTTTCTTTAATTTCCGAAATTCTAAACAGCTTGGATATAAAAGAGCAAGCCCTATAATCCAGACAATCAACGTAATTTGTACTGAAAATCCTCTCACACGATCTGATACCTTAGGAACCACTGCATATAATAAGAGATGTGTACAATAAATATACAAAGCTGAAGTTCCAAAAACTGTAATTGGTCGGGTCCATTTTTGAAATATTTTGTTTTCCTGTAAATAAAAGCCTAATGCTAGGGCGAGACACATTCCACCAAGTGTCCAGAGTAAAAATACGATTGATGGGGGATATTTTGACATGAAGAAATAATTTTGGAAAGCGAAAGCATTTTTGATCAGAACTCCTGTTTCTTGCCAAATCGGGAAGTAACTTGTGGGGAACCCTTGAATCGTTCGAAGAATAAAGAAAGTTATAAGTGAAGCTCCTCCAACTATAGTTAACTTCTTTGAAATAACTATGTTTGAGTTTGGTAACTCTTGTTGTCTTAATATCCATCGACCTAGAATAATTCCAATACCCATAATACCTAGCCAAGGATCAAGAGGATACAAACCATAAGGCCACATCGGATTATAGGTCATTGCATTTAACCAATTTTGAAATCCTTCATAGGGAGAAATTTCCCCTAATTTAAATATTGAAAACGAAACAGGATGAGCTCCAGGATTAAAAATGGGATTCCAGATAAATTCAGCAAAAATGGGTGATAATAGAAGTATTAGGGAGAATCCAAGAATCACTTTTGGGCTGAAAGTTCGTAAAAATGCGAAAAGAATGAACCCCACTCCAATTGCTGCTAGCACTCCGAAATAAAAGGCTTCGGCTTCAAATAATGGTCCGATAAGAATCCATTCGATTAATAGAAGAATTATTCCTCGGATTACGAAGTGTTGTGTTATTTCTCTCTGTGAAATTCCTTTTTCTATTCTTTTTGCCTCACTGAGTGCAAGAGAGGCCCCAGCTAAACATACAAATGTTGGAGCACACCAGTGAGAAACGAAACGGATCAAGAATTGTAATAAATCAGGTAAAAATTCAGGTCGTAGGCTTAAATAGAATTCTCCAAAGAATCTTCCTGAATTCCAGTAGGTTGACGCATGATCAAGAGCCATTAGAATAATAGCTAATCCTCGTACAAAATCAATTGCAGAAATTCGTCCTCTGGATCGTTTAGTATTAGATATAGAAATTTCATGATTATATGTCATTCTTAATCCTCACTTTCTAAAGCATTTCTAGGGTGGATTCTGATAGTGTTGAATAATTCCGTAGTAATTTAAAAGTATAGATTATGGAACACAATATTTAGAATCAGATATGAAAAAAAGAAGACGTTCAATTGAATGGCAAAAGGATTTTCAGAAATCATGGAACTATCCATGAGATTGCGTTCTGGGTTTAGAAGTGTTAAATATTAAGTTTATTAAGGTGAAGATGAGCTTTCTGGTGAAACTACAATGCAAGCAGAATTATTGAAAAAATTGGACATGGACTATACCTTAAGTCTTCTTAAGGATATGATTCGAATTAACTCTATTGTCGGGAATGAGGGTGAACTTGCGGAATTCCTTAGGAATGAATTAGAAGCTCTTGGTATGAAGTGTATTATTGATGAAGTTGAACCAAGTAGACCAAATATTTATTCAAAGTTAATTGGCGAAAAAATTGGGAAAAAGCTCCATTTTAATGGGCATACTGATACAATTCCTGTGGTTCACGGATGGGAAACCGATCCATTCGACCCTGTCATAAAAAATGGGAAATTATTTGGTTTAGGCGTTTGTGATATGAAAACAGGAATTGCTTGTACAATAAATATGTTACGAGCATTTATTGAATCAGATTATTCCTTCAGTGGTGAACTTTCCTTTTCGGGAGTAATTGATGAAGAAGCTTTTGGTAAGGGAGCCAAAGCCCTACTTACCTCGGATTATGGAAAAGTAGATGCGATAGTACTAGGTGAACCATACTCTGGCGATGAGTTGAAACCCATACCTCTCGGCATCACAGGAAAAATTCTTTATGAAATAATAGTTAAAGGCAAGGCAGCTCATGCATTTCGGCCGCAGTACGGAATTAATGCAGTTGAAGAACTTGGAAAAATCCTCGCAAACCTTGATAGACTAAATTTTCTGGAGCATCCAGATTTCGGCAAGGGTAACTATTCCACGTTGAAGATAGAAGGAGGGTACGATATCTATTCCGTTGTCGTTCCTGATCTCGCTCGTATGGAAATAAATCGATTATTAGTTCCGGGGGAAACAGTTGAATCGGCTATAAAGGATATGAACAAGTTAATTCAATCATTGAATCTCCTAGCGGATGTGACTATTAATATAAAACCTCCTCGTTATGAAGCATACGTAAATGATAGAAAAGATCCTATTTTCCAAGTGTTTGACAGCGTTTATCGCACAGTGATGGGAAAAGCGCCATTATATGAGTATACTTCAGGAATAACAGATGCTAATATCTTTGCTGGGGAAGGTAATATTCCTTGCCTTCACTTAGGCCCTCACCAAGAAGTTGCTCACCAGAAGAATGAATATATTCCTTTGAATTGCTTAGAACCATTATCAAAGATGTATACCTTAATTGCTACAAATTATCTGATGTGATTCCAATGATGAGTTTCTTGATTTTAATTTACATAAAGAGTGGAGAAATAGCAAGATATGTTCCAAACGCTATCATAAATATACTACAAATAATAATAATTGCTTTATAGACGGATCGTGTAATAAATTTATGTGTTATTCCTATTCCGAAAGTTACTGAACCGTACCAAGCAAAATCACCTAATTCGTGTCCTATAAAGAATCCCCAAAACGCAGGTAAGTTTGAAAGTGAAACAGAGAATTGGGTCATGAAATTCATACCGATTACAGCCCACCATAGCCACCAGTAAGGATTAGACATCGAAATTAATACTCCGCCTATAATTGGGTGGTTGGTTAAAGTCGCATTCTTTCCATCTAATTTGGAGATTTCGTCAATATCGACAAATAATTCTTCTAAATCTCTCAAAAGGCTTATGCCAAAATATATCAACAATGTTCCTCCACCAAATCCAATTAAAATTACTACGTTCCTATTTGAGATAAAAGGTCCCATACCCATTAGGAGAATTAGGATTAAGATGAATTCCAAAATGGCATGTCCAATACAAACGAATATTCCGATAAAAAAGGCCTTGGATTTC
>JAEOTQ010000232.1 GCA_016839785.1 Candidatus Hodarchaeota archaeon
AACTTTCGCTGGTTTTTCTTTTTTGATTCCAATACTCCGAAATCAAGACCCTGAAACCATACACTGGTCAAGAAAACGAATTATGGCTCTATTGGGGGTTTTTGTATTCGCTTCAATAATTACTTTCGTTGGAACATAATGAATTAGTCAAACATTCAAGTCTTAGCTTGAAGAATCACGAATAAGATTCATATTCTTGTTAAACTGTGCATTCCAATGTGGAAAACCAGTTGGATTTTTTGGATATGATTGGAGTAATTTTTCAAAGAGGTAGATTTGTTTTTGGAGTTTGCGAAGTTTAAATATTATACCATAATAGGGAAATGATCTCCAAACAATCCTGAGTTTTGACAAAATATTAATACTCTCTCCATCAACTATCTGTTTCATTAACTCTTCAGTTAAAATTGATCGCTTCAACAAGAATTCTAAGCCCGTAATCTGTATTTTACGTAGCATCTCAAGTATTAATTGATATCTGATATGAATTCCCCCAAAATGTTTCAAAATATTATGATTATATTTCCATAATTGATCTTCAACGAAATTCCCCTTGTTAATTGCATCTGCAGCGGTTTTTCCTGCATAATAACCAGCAACTAAAGCTGGTCCGTGGCCTTCAGCTGAAAAAGGATTTGCGTGAAACGCAGCATCTCCTGCGACAATGAAACCAGAGGCGACAGCATTCATTAAGGGATATCGCATCGGTACTGTGTGGCCACCTCTCTCAAGTACCTCATAATCAGAATAATAATCCTCTAAAATATCCCATAAATGCTTTTTCATTCCTTTTTGGCTGTTTATGTTCATTGGCCACCCAATACCAACGTTCAACATTCTTTTTCCCTTAGTGAATATCCAAAAATACCCCCCAATTGGAATATCCCTTCTAAACTCCAAGAATAATTTTTTTTGAAACAAATGGTCTTCATTTACCCTAATTATTTCACGATAACTACCTGCAAAATCACTCTTATTAATTCTAGTTTCGATATTTGGAAAAAGATTCTGTGATAGGGTTTTTCTAATCTGGCAATTATGCCCACTTGAATCAATAGTTATTTTCGCTTTAATGAAATACTGACTCCCATTTTTTTCTTCAACGATGGCTCCTATTACACAATTCCCATCAACTTGAGCTTTAATACCTTTAGTTTCAACACGAACATTGACTCCCAAGTCAATAGCTTCTTTTAGTAGCCTTTGACCATAAAGAAAACGATCAACCATGAAACCCTGACCTTCAAAGGGTATATCTACCCCTGCTGCTCTTAAAACCATCGATTCGAAGGTATCAGAAACCTCCGAACCATGAGGTTGGATAATACCCACTTCTTTCTCAAGAAAAGATGTAAATGATTTGAATAACCCATCACCACACACCTTTTTACCAATCTGGTCAAAGGATTTAGAATCAACTAGTAATACTTCTAAACCCATTTTAGCACAGGTAATTGCAGAAATAACCCCTGCAGGCCCAGCTCCAATGATTAAAACGTCAAGTTCATCCATTAAAAGCCCTCAATCAGCGATAGATCTCTTTAATATCAGTAAGTTTGAATAATTTGTTAATGAAATCTATACTACACCCAATTTCAAGAATTTTTCGGAACTGTTAGTTTGTTATACGACAGATTTCAGACGACGTCAAACGACACTTTTATGACAAATGAATAATGAGTATCATAGATCAGTTCTTATGGATAAAATTGGTTGTTTTGGTTTGAAACTAGTTCACGTATCCATTATGACGCTATGATTCAATCCTTCATTCTTGGAGTATTTTTTCTTAAAACATTCAGAACAATAATAATAATCAGAAAAATCTGTGTGTATATAGCAGCACATAAGAAGGTATATCTTAGGACATTGTCGAAGATGGGCGCGTGTGAATTTTTCCCGTATGTCCTCTTTACAAAGTGGTTTACCACACGAGGAACATCTTTGTTTTGCTTTTCTATCAGGATGGTAATAGCATTTTTCTTTCACATTTTTCCTCTCACAACTCTATCCAGAACAAGAATGACTTTTCCATCTCCAATTGTATCATTCTAGTTATATAAAAAATGTATGATCTCTAGCATTAAGAAATTGAAAGTTTCATTAATTCCATCCAAATAGACTTAGAATGAGACTTAATCACCTTAAACCTTATAAAATTATCAATGCGTAAATTTAATCAAAAATTCCTTTTCAAACTAAGCTGATTTCCTGATGTCTGAAAAAATCGAAGAACGTATTGCCGAGAAAGAAGCTGAATTAGCGAAAATGCAATACAATAAAGCGACTGAGGCACACTTTGGGACTCTTAGAGCTCAAATTGCTCAACTTCGCTCTGAACTCGTTGAACGAGCGATGAAGTCGAAGAGAAAGGGATCAGGATTTTCAATTAAGAAGCATGGTGACGCTACAGTCATTCTTCTTGGTTTTCCATCTGTAGGTAAGTCTACTTTACTTAATGCCATTACCAATAAGGATAGTAAGGTAGCTGCATATGATTTTACTACTCTTGACGCTATTCCTGGGATGATGGAATATGATGGTAAATTTAAAGGAGCTCGGATTCAAATCATTGATCTCCCTGGAATAATTGAAGGGGGTGCATCAGGAAAGGGTAGAGGACGAGAAGTCTTTGCTGCAGTCCGAAATGCCAACTTAATTGTTATTCTTCTTGATGTTCGTCGACCTGATCATCTTAATAAGATTTTGGACGAACTTTGGAAAGCCAATATCCGTTTAGATCAATCTTCTTCAAGGATCAGAATTATTCGCCGGAATTATGGGGGGATAAACATTTCTGGTTTCAGATATGGTTTATCAGATGAGGAAATTGCGAATATTTTTCGTGCATATCGTATAATCAATGCGGATGTGTACCTTCCAAATGATCCTAATTTAACTATAGATCAAATTATTGATGCAGTTGCTGATAATCGTCGTTATATTCCTTCGTTGATTGTTGTTAATAAGATGGATTTGGCTAATGAAGGAGAATTACACCGTTTCGAGAAAAAGATAAACCGAAAGATTGTAGCTATTTCAGCTGAGTTAGGACAAGGTTTAGATTATCTGAAGGAGATCATTGTTGAGAAAGTTGGTCTCATGCGGATATATATGCGAAAGCCTGGAGAAAAAGCAGATCTGGATGAACCGATGATCGTTCCAACGAATTCCTCGGTTGAAGACATCTGTATAAAGCTTCATCGCCGTTTCAAAAATGAATTTCGTTTTGCTAATATTTGGGGAACTTCAGCAAAGTTTCCTGGGCAAAAAGTTGGTCTACGGCATGTTTTAGAAGACGCTGATATTGTCAGAATTGTGTTGGAAAAATAAGCTAATCCCAGGTTGACTCAACAGTCGAATAGATAACTACTTTAGCTGTACCACAATCCAATTGAAGCCCAATACAAAATCCAAAACGACTTTATTCTGCTCGGGTTCCATTCGGTACACTTGATTCAGGAACTGCTAACACTGGAGTAATTTTATCAGAATATCCGATATCAAAAACCATTCCCTCAGATATTTCTCCCATCATCTTCTTAGGTTTGAGATTAACTACAAAGAGTGCCTGTTGACCCTCAATCTCTTTGGGATTCTTACGTTCCTGCTTAATTCCAGCAAGAATAGTTCTAGTATGATCTCCAAAATCAACAAGGAGTTTAACAATTTTTTCAGATTTTGGGATATCTTCCACAGATTTGATTTTACCGACACGAATATCAATTTTATTAAGTTCATCTAGACTAATTTCTGGTTTAATTGGTGCTGGATTAAATTGTTTCATATTTAAAATCCGAATAGATACCATTTAAGAATTTAATTGTCAATTTCTACTAGAGGAATATGAGAATGAAATATGATATTGTTGGAGATCATATTATTTGGACAAACGTTGGTTTTGGGAATAGTGTTGCCATAGATTTAGGAGGAACTGTGTATATAGTGGATTCTATGACCAATTGGAAATTAGCTGCAGAATGGAGACATATTGTTGGGGAATATTTCAAGAAACCTATTGGTGGACTAATACTGACACATCATCATCCTGATCATGTTTTTGGTAATCAATCCTTTACTGATGTTCCAATTATTGCGAGTGTTGACATTAGAACCATGATGAATGGATTTAAAACTGAATATTGGGAAAATATTGATCTAGAAGAGCGAAATGAATGGGAAAATGAGGGGTATGGAATAAAAGAGTTTCAATTTACTTCTCCAACAATTTGTTTTAAAGATAAACTTCATCTCTATGGCCCCAAATCCTTAGAGCTAGTACAAGTTGATGGACACACAAGTGGAAGTACATATCTTTGGCAACCCGACAGTAAAACATTGATTGCTGGTGATCTAGTATTTAATAAAGAGGGCCCATATGGTGCAGATGAATCGTGTAATATTCTGACTTGGCAGAAAGTAATAGAGAGTTTAATAGACCTTAAACCCGAAATTATTGTTAGTGGCCATGGACCAAGAGCAACGATTCAAGACCTTAATGAAATTAATGATTTTTTTCTCAATTGTATTACTTTTATACGAAAGAAACTTACAGAGGGTATGACTCCCAAAGAAATAGAGGTTCATTCCGACTTTCCAGATTATTATTACTCAGGCCGATCTGAAAGGAAAAAGAGGTCAATTAATCGATGGGTTAAATTCTTACAAGAGAATCCGTAATATAATGGAAGACTGTAGATAAATATTAGAAATAGGTTGGTTTGAATTTTAATCCTAATTTGTGGTTATTTTCGACAATAGAAAAGTTTAATTCTTTCAGAAGATCCATTAACTCGTTATTGGTACTTCTAACCGCAATTAACGAATTTTGATGAATGAGTCCACTTTCTTTGATCTTTGATAATGCAAAGAATACCATTGATCTTGCTAGATTTGTCTGATAATCTGGATCAATTACTAGTTCAATTCTATGGGGATTTTTTCTCGATTTATCTAGTGTAACAAAAATTGTTCCAATAAGTTCTTCTTGGGAATAAATAAGCCAAGAATTAGCTTTTATCGAAAAAAGGCGAACCATGATTGGGCGTACCAAATTTTTCAGTTTTGAACTTTTATATCGCTTTTTATCAATAGGTAGAAAGTGTTGAACCTTTTCTGGAGTTTCTCTTACTTTTAAATCGTACCTTTGCATATTAGTTTCATTATCTCGTTTAAGTGGTGAAATATTAAATTCATCAGGGATCTCGGAATTAGGAATATCTGGCCAATTACTTGGTTCTAATTTCATTTCTGCAACACTATCGTAGTGAATAAATCCTAATTCACGATAGAGATTATACGCGGGGGTATTATCTGCTATTACTTCCAATTTGCATATTTTACCCTTTTTATCCTTTACAAAAGCTATGGCATCAGTAACTAATTCTTTAGCTAGACCCCTTCTTCGATATTCTGGATGAGTAGCAACCATAGCTATTTCCCATTGGTTACCTAATGAACTGGTATTAACAGAGGCGATTATCTGTTTTTCCTTCGTTTCGAATACAAAACCGTTCATAGGATAACGAAATGTTCGAGAAAATAGGCTTAAAATTTTTAATAATGGAAGGATTCTCTTATACGTTAATAATTCGGCTCTTATGTCCATTCCTCTAGCTTCGATTTCTTCAGCAAATACTAACTCAAGCAATGTCACTACTCCCTCGAAATCTCTCCGTAAGTGAAGTGGACGCTTTATTAGCTCTTCCGATACCAAGGTTACTCCTCTAATCTTAGCATGTAGTACGGTATAGGCACTCAAATCATTTTAGAGACCAAATTTTCAAAGAAAATAAAACTTATAATCTTTAGTATAAAAAAAATTAATTCACATTTGGACCTACAGGCTTTTTTCTTCTCCAATCGAATTGTGTTTTCTAAAGAATGTTTAAAATATGAGATCTTTGTGATGGTTCACGGCTGTATTTGATGTTAAGTAACCCAGAAAATAAAATTTCTCAAAAAAAAGTGATAATTGTAATTTTTGCCTTTGGAGTTTTCTTTCTTGGTTATTTTCTCGCCCCTCCAACCATGAATGACGGTTATTATGAAGGAAACGTAACCTATCGACGAGATAATGCATCTATTGAAGTTGATTTTTTATTTATCTTGAATTCAAGCATTGATGTGCCAAAAAACCCTAAATCTACATCTAATTCATCTGATAATTATCAAATTGTTGTAAATTCGTTTGAATCATATTCTGGTAAGATCGGAAATAAAATTATATTTATTGTAACCATTAATAATACACAAAATGTTACTGATGATTTTAGACTCAATAATTTTGTTGCTTCAATATCAAAAGCGAATTTTAAAGAAAATTTTTCCCCCAAAGAATTCACAAACCAAGAATTCGTCTTTGAGTTTCAAATCATCAAATATTCAGATGTTACTCTAGGATTATTATTTACAGTTTCAATTTTATGGATGACTGAAATCATACCATTGTCAGCAAGCGCCCTTCTCATTCCCGTGGCCATTGTTATTTTCAATATTGATACTGCTACTGGATCATTATCGTTGTTCTTTAGTCCTATTATAATTTTGTTTTTTGCAGGATTTCTTATGGCCGAAGCTATGAAACGTGTAAAATTAGACACTTTCTTGTCTGTGACAATTCTCTCTATCATTCCAGCAAATACTAAGCTTATTGTTTTTTCTATGATGATGCTTAGTGCAATTTTTTCAATGTTCATGTCAAATACTGCTGCTGTGGCCATCTTTATTCCCCTCAGTCTTAGTCTATTGGAGTATCTAGATAAGGAATATTTGAATTTTCGGAAAATGATGATATTGGGTATTGCATATGCATCAACTATTGGAGGGATAGGATCGCTGATAGGTACTCCCCCTAATTATATTGCTGTCGATTTATTACAAAAATCTAAAGGGATTACTATTTCTTTCATTGAATGGTTTATCTTCGGGCTTCCAGTTTTGATCTTACTAATACCTATTACATTTCTCTACCTCTGGATTCGTCTGAAACCTTCGATATCAAATGAAGCAATGAGAGTTGCCAAATTAAAGGGTATAAATAGGAAAAGGGAATTCAACACCTTAAGTAAAGATCAAATTGTGGTTTTACTTATTTTTGTCTTTGTGTTTTGTTTATGGTTGATGGAGCAATTCCATGGAATTCATGCTGGGATTATTGCAGTTACAGGAGTGATTCTTCTGTATTTCTCCGGATATTTAATACAAGAAGATTTAACGAGAATCAACTGGAATGCATTATTAACATTCGGGGGTGGTTTAACTCTAGGAGCTATTATTCTTAAAACTGGTCTCGCAGACTGGCTAGCTTTACAATTAGGATTTCTTAAGGGTGTTCATCCATTTTTTATTCTGTTATTTCTGGGGCTACTAAGTCTGATTCTAACAGGAATTGCGAGTAATACAGCATCAGCAAGTATTCTTGTTCCCATTGTTATTCCCTTAGGTATTACCTTAGGGATAGATCCAGTATTAACTGCACTTGTTGTCGCAATTGTAGCAAGTGTGGATTTCGCAATAATCATTGGTACTCCCCCAACGATGGTAGCTTATAGTACAGGATATTTTCAGGTCAAAGAGATATTCAAATTAGGAATAGTTCTTGATTTAATCGGTTTGATTGTAGTTACTTTACTAGGATGGTTCTTTTATCAAAATGTACTTTTCTTAGTTAAGTAATCAAGACAGAATATTACTTCAATGGTCTTCAGATTGTCTTTTATCCTGAATGTGGAGGATTGAAAATGGTAAATCAAGAAAAATTATAAATTTTTATCTCAGTGTGAATAAATTCTTTCTTTTAGATCTGGAGTTATTTTCAAGTTAAAATCGAATGTAAGTGAATACAGTTTGTTCTCCACCTCTATAATGAATCAAATATATTTTCTTTTTGTGAATATAGGAAAATTATGACCGATTATCCCAAAATAAGAACATAAAACAATTATAGTGTATTTATTCACATTCGATAAATATATATACTAGATGTGAATAAAATAATTTAAACAATAAAGTGATTTTCTATAACAAATCACCTTCTAAAGGAAGAATTAATATGAATAATAACTACGATGAACGAAAAGATAAAGATTTCCACGTATCATGTGGATTTGATCCCTTTAAAATCTTTGTACAAGGCTTTCCTGGTAGGAGGCATCCATTTCTCCATAAAGCACGAGGATATAGTAATTATGGTTATGGTGGAAGAGCAGAAATCGAGAAAGACGATGACGCATACACGATTACTTTCGAAGTGCCAGGAGTTTCCAAGGAGGATATCCAATTAGAAGTTACTCCTGATGGTCTATGGTTAAACGCGAAGAATGTTGAACTAAAGAAGGAATATAAGAACCATTTCCACTTTAGAGAACCAATTGATCCTGAAAAAGTTAATGCTCGCCTTAAAGCGGGAATTCTTATGGTTACTGCATCTTTTGCAAATAAAAAACCGAAGACTAAAGTCAATATTGAACAAAATGAATAAAGAGACTGATCTGTTACAGAGGTGTGAAAAGTAATGACAGATATTGAAGTAATGGTAAAAGAAGCAGTCCCTCGTGATGTGGGTAGGGGGATTATAAGACTTGACCCACAACTTGCTAAAAAATTAGATATTAGTGCTGGTCAAGCCCTTCAAATCATCGGTAGACGACGAACTGCGGCAATTTACTGGCCTGGTTATGCAAATGACAGAGGAACAGGATTTGCTCGTTTGGATGGTAGTACCAGAAGGAATGCAGATGTCGGACTAGATGATAAAGTCGAATTAAAGATTATTGAACCCAAACCTGGATCAAAGATCGAATTTGCCCCTGTTCAAAACTTACGAATCCAAGGTGGTGAAAATCATCTTAAACACATTTTGCTAGGACGAGTCTTAACGCAAGGAGATTTCATACAAATTCCAGTCTATAACCAACGAATTGTTTTAGTTGTCTCCAAAATTAGCCCACAGGGAGATGCTGTAATAATGGAGGATCAGACTGCGATATCGATATCCCAAAGTCCTGTTAAGAATGTGAAACAAGAAACCTTTGATAGAATTCGATATGAAGATATTGGAGGATTAACAGACGAGATTCAAAAAGTTAGGGAAATGATTGAGCTTCCTATGAAGCATCCAGAGTTATTCAAACGTCTGGGAATTACCCCACCCCGTGGGGTGTTACTTCATGGCCCTCCTGGAACAGGAAAAACGTTGCTTGCCAAAGCAGTTGCAACTGAAACAGATTCTCATTTTATCTCTGTTTCTGGACCTGAATTTATGTCCAAGTTTTATGGGGAAAGTGAGAAAAGAATTCGTGAAATATTTGATGATGCAAAACAGAACTCTCCGAGTATCATATTCATAGATGAAATTGATTCTATTGCACCAAAACGTTCAGAAGTAATGGGAGAAGTTGAAAGACGAGTTGTAGCGACATTACTATCCAATATGGATGGTTTAAGTCAAAGGGGAGATGTAGTCGTAATTGGAGCCACTAACCGTGTAAATTCTTTAGATCCTGCCCTCCGGAGAGGCGGAAGATTTGATCGTGAGATTGAGATTGGGATTCCAAATAAGAATGGTCGAGAAGAAATTTTGCTAATTCATTCCAGAGGTATGCCGCTCGGTGAAGATGTCGATTTAACTCATCTGGCAGAAGTTACTCACGGATTTGTGGGTGCAGATCTCGAACAATTTACGAAAGAGGCTGCTATGGGTTCTCTTCGGAAGATCCTCCCTCAAATCAACCTTGAAGAGGATACAATCCCTGCTAACGTGTTAAACGAACTGAGAGTTACACAAGACGATTTTGATGACGCATTGTTAGATATTCATCCCTCTGCACTACGTGAAGTATTCGTTGAAGTCCCAAATGTAAGTTGGAGCGATGTTGGAGGACTTTCAAGAGAGAAAAGAGAGATTCAGCACAGCATCGAGTTACCATTAAAACACTCAAAATTCTTTTCTCATATGGGAGCTAGTCAACCTAAAGGGATTCTTCTATATGGACCTCCTGGTACAGGAAAGACATTACTTGCCAAGGCAGTAGCCCATGAAACTCAAGCAAATTTTATAAGTATCAAAGGCCCAG
>JAEOTQ010000233.1 GCA_016839785.1 Candidatus Hodarchaeota archaeon
CAAAGAATTTATATCCAGTTATATTGGAAATTCCATCACAGGTAAAAGGTACAAAGGATCCTGTTGCGGAATTAATTAGACAAGCAGTTGGAATCAAATTGGAATTTTAAAATTTATGCGGGGGTTTCCCAGCCAGGTCAAAGGCAACGAATTGAAAATATGATGGAATTATACCATTGAAAGCCGACCAAAGGAGCTGGACTTAGGATCCAGTCGCATAGGCGTTCGTGAGTTCAAATCTCACCCCCCGCATATTTATCCTTGAATTTCAGTGATTTTCTATGGAAGAATTAGAAACAATATTTAACGAAATTAGCGAGGAATTAACTAAGGCTAATTCTGTTCGTGAAAAAATTTTAACACTCTCTCGATTAGCAATTCAAAAATCGTCAGTTGCAATAAAGCATTTACATCGCGGTGACCTCCAAAAAGCTGAAAGTTTGATTTCCGAGAACAAAGACCTGATTGTTGAGATAAATGAGTTATCCAATCAGATGGAACAAGTTCGGTTTGGGATGATTTTAGCCTGTAATCAAGAATATGCGGAGGCTGTTTTTCTTCATTCCTTTCTAACCCAAAAACCTTTTCCTACATATACTGACTTACAGATTCCATATTTAGGATATATTCATGGAATTACAGATTTTGTAGGGGAATTACGTCGTGTTGTACTAGATTCTTTAAGGAAGGAGGATAATATTGAGATAGTAGTCAATGCTTTAGAACTGATGGATGATCTATACACGCTATTACTCACAATTGATTTTCCAGATAGTTTAACATATAATCTTCGCAAAAAAACTGATTTCGTAAGAAATCTTACAGAAAGAACTCGTGGAGATGTCACATTAGCGTTAAATCGTCTCCAATTAGTCGAGACTTTCAAAGAAATTCTTGAACATAAATCGACTAAAGACAATAGTTAGCTAATGGAACGAATAAGTTCATTCATTCCTTTTTGCCTTTAACATTCGATAACTAATGATCGGCTCTCTTGCCGCTTTTACATCATCTATTCTCCCAATAGATGTACTAACTGGTGCTTTCAGTATATCTGTTGTTTTTCCAGAATAAGCTAATTCAGAGATCTTTTTTAAAACTTCTATAAAATCATCAATGACTTCTTTGGGTTCAGTTTCCGTTGGTTCTATCATAAGTGCTTCTGGAACAATTAAAGGAAAATATATTGTAGGTGGATGGAGACCATTATCGAGGAGATACTTTGAGATATCTAGGGCTGTTATCTCGGTTTCTTTGCACAATTTCTTTGCTGAAAGCACAAATTCGTGCATACATGACGAATTCTCCCCATAAGGTACAGAAAATCCCTTAATTCTAGCACATTGCGTTTTCATATAGTTTGCGTTGAGATTGGCCATTTCTGATACTCGTGTTAATCCAGCTTGTCCTAACCGGAGAATATAAGAGTAAGCTCGCAGTAGGGTTGAGAAATTTCCAAAATAACTTCTCACTTTTCCAATTGTGTATTTATGGTCATAATTGAAAGAATATTTGTCATCTGCAGGGTTGTAGGCAACAGTCGGTACGGGCAAGAATGGTACCAAACGTGAAATTACTCCTACAGGGCCTGCGCCAGGGCCTCCCCCTCCATGAGGTGTGGCGAAAGTTTTATGAATGTTAAAATGTACAATGTCGAATCCCATATCTCCCGGTCGAACTTTCCCCATAATTGCATTGAAATTGGCACCATCATAGTACATTAACCCATCTACACCATGAATAATTTCAGTAATTTCTTTTATATTTGGTTCAAAAATACCTAAAGTATTTGGATTGGTTAACATCATACCTGCTGTTCTTTCTGTAACAGAAGATTTAAGAGCATCAATATCAACACATCCATCACCATTAGATGGAATTACTATGGTTTTAAACCCACACATGGAAACTGTAGCAGGATTCGTCCCATGAGCACTATCAGGTACTATTATTTCATTTTTTATTACTAGGTTATTTTGAGTTTCATGGTACTTTCTTAGAATCATTATACCTGTATATTCTCCATGAGCTCCAGCGGCAGGTTGCAGGGTTAAACCAGTCATTCCTGAAAGTTCTGCTAACCAGGATGCTAATTCATACATAACCTGTAGTGATCCCTGAACAGTATCAGCTGGTTGATAAGGGTGAATATTTTGAGCTTGGAGCATTGAAGCTGCCGTATCACATATTTTTGGATTGTATTTCATTGTACAGCTTCCAAGAGGATAAAATCCTGAGTCCACTCCATAGTTCATCTGTGATAATCGTGTAAAATGTCGCACTACCTCAAGTTCACTGACTTCAGGAAGATTAGGAGAAGATTTTCTAAGTAAATTGTTTGAAATCGTGTTTCTTGCCTTTTCTAATTGCTCTCTTTCTAAAGATGATAATTCGGGGACTTGATATCCTTGCCTTCCTGGAGTTGATTTGTCAAAAATAAGTGTTTTTGGCCATTTGCTCTGTTTAAACACTTTATTTTCCTCCATGTGTACTAAAGAAATCATCAACAGAATCAAGAAATAGCTTGATATCATTGCTCATCGTCATTTCTGTAACACTTGTCAGATAGCTCGCTCCCAAGGATGGAAAGTCTTTAATTAGGGAAAGACCAGGCAGGATATTCCTCATTCTCATGAAGTCAGTGAATTCATTCATTAGGGAGGGTGAATTTAATGTAAAGACAAATTCTTTGAAAAAGGGGCCCGTAAAATGGGGGGAACTGATTTCACTACAGCCAGATAATTGGTTTGCTAAGAGGTGTGCTTTTGCAATGGAAGTCTCTGCTAATGTTTTCAATCCGTTTGGACCAATTAAACTAAGGTAAACAGTTGAGGCAAGTGCACATAAGGCATTATTTGTACAAATATTTGAAGTGGCTTTTTCTCTTCGAATATGTTGCTCACGAGTTTGTAAAGTCATTGTAAAAGCTCTTTCGGTAGAATCTTGTTCTGTAGTTAAACCAATTATTCTACCTGGCATTGATCTTACGAGCTTTCTATCATTTTTAACAGCAAATAATCCTAATAATGGGCCTCCGAAATTCATGGGAAGACCTAATGATTGTCCGTCTCCAATTGCGATATCCGCCCCTAATTCTCCAGGTGATTTTAACAATCCTAAGGAAATTGGATCAAAGCCAATAATGAACAATGAATTTTCTTCATGGGCTATTTCTCCAACCTGGACGATTTCCTCCTCAATTACTCCCCAGAAATTTGGATTCTCTATATATATTCCGCTAATCTGATTTTTGTTTAATTCTATAATGTTTACTAATTTTTCAATGTCGACTTGACCTGATTGTTTATCACAAGGGTAGGTTTCAATTTTTACATCCGGACCAGTTGTGTAAGTCACAAGTGTACTAAATCTTTCTGGTTGAATATACTCTGGAATGAGCAGTACTCCTTTTTTCGTCGCACGTGTTGCCATTAGGGCTGCTTCTCCTAATGCTGTAGCGAAGTCATACATTGATGAATTTACGAGATCGAGCTTAGTTAATTCAGCAATCATTGATTGATATTCCCACAATCCCTGTAGCATGCCCTGTGATACTTCTGGTGCGTAAGGAGTATATGAAGTAATAAATTCTGATCTATTTACAATTGAAGGAACGACCGACGGAATGAAATGTGAATATATACCTGCGCCTAAGAAAGAGATTAAGCAATCCGTTGTCATATTTTTCTGTAAAACCAATTGGATTTTTCGTAAAGTTTCCTGTTCTGAATGGGTTTGAGGGAGGTTCAGTTCTCCTTCAAAACGTAGTTCCTTTGGGATGCCTGAGTAAAGGTTTTCAATCGATGAGATATTCATAGTTTTTAACATTGTCTTGATTTGAGATTCGGTTTGAGGCAGAAATGGATGAGTTAAGTGCTGAATAGAATGCAAATCAGGGATTACCTCCTGAAGTTAGGATCTTTTCATTTTCAGATTAGCTCATTTACCAAATTTAAATCATTTGGCGAAAATGACTAAAAAATAGATATATCTCATCCCCAGCAAATTTTTGCATTGAAATCATATATATAGAAGTCGAACTCTCTTTTGCTGAGTACATACAGAATGAATTATGAAATCAGCAAATTGGATCCCACTTTGGTGTTATAGAAGGATAAAATTTTCCTAAATCAATTGAATAAGGAATAATCCGATTCTTAGCTCGAAATCGAATTTTTTTTTCAACGACGTAGACGTCTGAGAATGAAAATCGAAATTCCAAACACTAAG
Source organism: Candidatus Hodarchaeota archaeon (assembly GCA_016839785.1). Taxonomy (GTDB): domain Archaea; phylum Asgardarchaeota; class Heimdallarchaeia; order Hodarchaeales; family Hodarchaeaceae; genus Hodarchaeum. Next base: position 4,231 of record JAEOTQ010000233.1, read on the forward strand.
ATAGGTAAAATATAAGCTAGGTAGATTATGCTATCATCTGGGGGTGCGTAGTTTGCGGGAATTTCTGGAAGAGTTTTCGATTCCGTCGCAACTTGTTCACCCTTAAGCAGGATGTTAACCGTATTTGATATTATAAATGAGGATAAACCATTTTCAAGCCTAAAGCTTACGTTTATTCCTTCCACAGTAAGTGTTTTTGTATCAGAACTGGTCACATTGTATTCTACACGGAATAAATATATCTCGTCAACATCTAGACTTCCAATCGGATAGTTCCTTTCGGAGGAATCATTTTCTGTTCCTATATCTGGTACAGAACTTTGGAGTATTTCTAAGTCTGTAGAAATGTCAAAATTCAAGGAGACGTTTGAAATCTCCTCAAAATGAATATTAGTAATGGATAGACTCATGTTAAAGTGATCATTTTGATACGCGGACTCAGGATTCGCAACCATGTAAAGTTGAAAAGGATAGTTATCATTGTCGTGAGGAATACTTTTTGATTGTAAAATTGAACCGTTTACAATTAGTATGAACACTGCGAAAAACAAAAATGCATAGCGTTTAACATTAGGGATCTTAGTCATTGAAATTTCACCGAAAATATGCCGAGAGATTATCTATCCTCGTTTTAATTCATTCTAAATAGGCTGAATTGGGAAATATTACAATAAAAACCGCATATGATTGGATTAAAGTAACTTTCGAGATAGTTATCTCCATATTCAATCTCCTCAAGATCTGCTGAAAAGACTGATTTTATAACAAATCCAAATACTTAGGGGTGTAACATTAATATGCAACAGCTGTTCCTTGTAATGCGAGACGAGTAGCCATTTGGAACAATTCTTCAACGTTTTCTCCTTGTAGTGCACTAGTTTCAAAATAGAAAGCGGAAAATTCTCGTGCAACTAGTCTAGCTTCTTCAGTTGATACTTCACGTCTGTTAACGTCCTTTTTATTTCCCACAAGGATAAAGGGTGTATTTGGACTATGACGTTTCAATTCTCTAATCCAATGCTTGACATCAAAGAATGAGCCTCTATTCTGAACATCAAAGACGATTAATGCAACTCGAGCTCCTAGGTAAAAATCACTTCTGATACAGCCAAATCTGGTTTGTCCCGCTAAGTCCCATAAGACTAGCTTGACTGATGTACCCTTCATTAAAGTCTCGTGAACTTCAATATTCAACCCAACTGTTAAGTTATATTTTCTTGGAATAGATTTCGTCCGGAGATGAGAACATAAGGATGTTTTCCCGACTCTACCATCCCCTATTAGAATGAGTTTAGTTGCTACATTATCAATGGCCAAAACTGTATCTCCTTTGGTCCCTTGAATAATTGTTCCAACCTTGAAATTAAAGGAACCATGTCACAATCATAATATGAGGTCGAATCCTCAGTGTCTTTTCAACGAAAAGGGCTTAAGTATAACGAAAGGTGATTTATCAACCATAAGGAAAACTTGATGGGAAACAACGATGGCAACTTTAGAGCAAAAATATTCACGCCTGAGTAATCATTTTTCAGCTTGTCACTTTTTGATAGGATTTTCAAAGTGTGATCGATTGCATGGTCATGATTATTTGGTAAAGTTGAAATTGATGTATCAATCAGAATTTGTTGGTCACTATTTTGATTTCAGAACTGTAAACAATTTGTTGAATCAAATAATTAAAGAATTAGACCATAAGATTTTACTACCAGGAGATTCACCAAGTGTAAATATACTACCAATAAGAAATGGTGAAAACTGGTTAGTAAAGGTCCAAGGAAAGGAATATTCTTTCCCTCAAAAAGACGTGATTATTCTCGATGAAGTGGAACAAACAACTTGTGAGAGTATTGCTGAGTATTTACATCGACAGATAACCATAAAATTGAACAAAGCAGATAATTTCAAAGCAGCATCTGGTTTAACAGTGACTCTGAGTGAAACAGAAGGAAATCTAGTCAGTTTTTCTTCTAAAATTGGTTAAAAAGGTTTTTTTAGTCCCATCGTTTTCCTGTAATGATCAAATATAACAATGCAAGAATCCCAATTATTAGGAAGCCCCCGAGTACCACGACTAATCCGAGTCCGATTAATGATAGTAGAATTGTCACAATATCCATTTTACAGTCCCCTTCAAAAGCGGAAACGACAAAATTAATTTTCCAGATGATCACAAATTCTCCCGGTATAAAAAAGTTACTGATGAAGAAGTCCGCAGAGTATTAACTGAAGAAAAGAGTGGCTTGAATAATTTCCTTGTAAGGAGAGCAAAATATTGAATACTTTCTAAGCAATATCACTCTCTGACAAGAGATCTTGTATAAATAATTAAATTGGTGGGTCTTCATATTTTACTAGTTCTGAGACAATATATTTTTCGAGCCTGTCTCGATCCCCTATTGATATAATATATTCTGATTTTAAATCTTCATCTAGATTTGTAGGCCTAATTTTAACTATCCATTGATTGTATGGTGCATTATTTATCAATTGAGGATCATCAAATACTTTGGAATTGGCTTCGACAATGGATCCAGACACAGGAAATCGCAATTGACCAATAAATTTGTTCGTTTCTACAGTACCAAATGCTTTTCCTTGGGAAAATGCTTTACCTATAGGACGAGTTCTAATATGGAGAATAGGACCTTGAGATTGTCCAAAATCGTCAAATCCGACATTTAAATTCTCTCCATCTAGTTTTAACCATATATGACCTGGTTCTTGAGTGAAATAGTATCTATCTAAAGGGAAATGGTAAGTTTTCTTTTCAGTAGTTATATCTATTGATTTACTTCCCAATTTTGTCACCGATTATAATTACTTACCCAGAAGAATAGAAATTATTTAAGTATTGTCTGATTAATGAAGTTGGAACGTCGTTAAGATTATTATTTGGAAAATCAAAATTTCTACTTGTTTTTATTGCTTTTGATATCAAGGCTACTAATAGAATGATGGTATGAAATCATCAAATGATTCATTATTTATCAGGAAATTTACCTATTATCTGAGTTATTCTAGCATTTTTCACTCTGGATAAGCGAATGTAAGAAGCTCTTTAATATAAGCCTCAACGTTATGAACCAATCGCTCTTGTTCATCATTAAAATCCACTTGTAACAAACCATGTGAATGCCAAGTTAATTTGACATCATCTGATCGAAATACCATAACCGTTGGAGTTGAGGCTAAAGTTTGATAAGAAATTTTTTCCAAATTGTGTTTTATTGTCCCTAATGAGAATTTCTTTGCTTGTTTAAAGGAAATATACCACCGGGATGGATTATTATCACAAATCTTAACAGAAAAATTGGGAGACAAAATTTATACACTTCTCTTTGAAGACAATTTCAAGTTTTTAAAATAATTATAGTCTAGTGTTCAGAATTCTTTCTATTCTGAGAACGATCATGAATGCTACAATTTTTCTAATTTTACAACACGATTTATGGAGATTTCAATTAATCACTCACATTCTCACACCAATAATTCCTTATGTTTGAAATTTGTGTTGCGAAAATGTAGCGTTATCGGGTTTAAAGGATTTTCTTGGACTTTACATGTCATGAAAGCTGTATGTTTAATATCTGGTGGTATTGATAGCCCAGTAGCTGCTCATATTGCAATAAAAAATGGATTTCAACCATTACTTCTCCATTATCATAACTTTCCTTTTCATTCTTTTGGTACTTTGGAAAAAACCGTCACCCTAGCAAATCAAATTGCGAATCAAAACAGTTCTACCACGTTAAGTTTGTCTGTTATGACTCATGGGAGAACTCAAGAGAAAATACTGAATGGACTTAAAGGTCGTGAAATTCAGCAAACGTGTTTATTTTGTCGGATGCAGATGTTTTATAAGGCCCAAGTATTCGCGAATTTACGGGGAGTAGAGACCATTATCACAGGTGAAATAATGGGTGAGCAAGCAAGTCAAACACTTGAAAATCTACCTATGGTAACATCTAAGATTAAACTTCTAGCTCTCCGACCGTTGATTGGGTATAATAAGGAGGAAGTAGTGAATCTATCCAAGAAATGGGGGTATTATGAACTATCGATTCAGCCAGGTGGATGTTGTAGTATTAATCCACGATATCCTGAGACAAGGGGAAAAGCTGAGGTCCTTGATCCGATTTATAATCGACTGAAGGACCAATTGATAACGATTTCTGAGTCAGAATTGGATTCTGTTGTTGATTTTAAGCTCCCAGTAAAGTTAGAAGATGTACTTGATGTCATAGAAACCTAGGAAAAGAAAAATTCTTTATTTTCACCTCTTGGGTCTCACTAACTCAATTCATTTCGAGGCATTATTTTTTTCCTTATGGCTATAAAGCGAATGATACTTCATTTATTAAGGCAAATCCATTTTATAATATCTCAAATTTCTCGTTTTCGATTCCTATGCGAATTTTAGTTACAGGCGCGAGTGGATTTATTGGAAAAGCTTTTGTTGAAGCTTTAATTAAGGAACAGCCCGATCTAGAGATTTATTGTGCAGTTAGAAAATCTTCTAACATCGATGAACTGAAGTTACTAGGTTTTAAATTTACTGAATTCGATTTAACTAATACTGAAAACTTTTCAAAAGTTGTTGAGGGGATAGACTGTGTTGTCCATTTTGCAGCCAACTTTAATTTTTTGGCCTCAGAAGAGTCATTGTTTCAACAGAATGTACTCGCTACACAGAAGCTAGCGGAAGCTTGTATGAAAACAAATGTTAAACATTTTGTTTATTGTTCTACTACGGAAGCTATGGGAATAGTTATTGATGGTACAGAGAATTCTGACTATAATCCTGATGAGGTCTATGGTCGCAGTAAAATGGAGGCCGAAAAGGTATTAATTTCTATGAATAAACAGAACCAGTTTCCAGTCACGATTGTACGTCCAACAGGAGTATTTGGTCCCGGAGATAGATATGTTTTCAAAGAAATGATCGAATCAATGGATAGAACTATAATTAACAAGGTTTTTCCTACAGCTGCAAAATCCCTTCTTCATTTTACCTACATCGATGATATTATCCAAGGGATCATCAAAATAATTAATAATAGAACGAAGACCATTGGAGAAATCTATATTCTAGCTTCCGACGAACCTCAGACATATCGACAAATTTTCACAACTATCGCTCAAAAACTTGGTCGGAGAACCCCTCTCTTTATTTCCCCATTTCCCCTATTTCTTGCACGGCCTTTTTGGCCATTTGTTGTAAAATTTTACCGTTGGAGAAAGTTTGGATACCCTTACGTGCCTAATGCACTTAAAAAAATTCCAACAAGTCGAAATTACTTAAACTCTAAAGCTAGAAACGACTTAGCTTTCAATCCATGTGTCGACTTCGATACAGGAGTTGAAAGAACAATTAATTGGATGAAAAAGAATAACCAAATAAAAGATCGATCTAAACAAAAGAAATAATCAAGACCAGATATGGTGTGAGCTATACTCTTTTTTTAAATCCCCATCATAAGGATTTTAGGATTTATTTAATTTGGATTCTTCAAGCACCTCTAAGCTTCGGAGCGATTACTATGAACAAAATAAATCCTATTCATTATAATATTCATTTAGAGCCAGATTTATCAAATTTTAAATTCGAAGGATCAACTGATATAATTATTACTTCGAAAGGTCCTATTGATAACGTAGAACTAAACGTACACGAACTTGCGGTTTGGAAATGTCGCGTAAAAATGGAAGAGAAGTTCCTTGAGTGCACTTTCAACGTTAATCCTAAAAAACAACTACTCACAATAGACTTACCAAAAGCGATGAGTGAGATTTCAGTTAAAATTGACTATATAGGTAAAATTAATAATCAATTGGTGGGTCTCTATCGAAGTAAATATGTCGAAGATGATCAGGAAAAATTCATAGCAGTTACGCAATTTGAAGAAGATTATGCACGACAAGTGTTTCCTTGTTTTGATCATCCATCCAAAAAGGCAACATTTGATATAGAATTCATTATCGATAAAAATCATTCAGGAATTGCAAACACACGTATTGAAACAGAAACCGATTTAGAGTATGATAAAAAGTTAATCAAGTTTAAAACGACCCCAAAAATGTCGAGCTATTTGCTTTTCTTTGGGATCGGAGAATTTGAGTACCTTGAATCATCCTCGGAAGCTATTCGGTATCGAATTGCGACAACTCCAGGAAAAACACGATATGCTGAATACGCACTAGATTTTGGTCGAAAGAGTATCGAATTTGGAGAAAAATATACTGGGATTCCATTTCCAATTGATAAACTGGATCAAATTGCAGTTCCCGATTTCGCATTTGGAGCGATGGAAAATTATGCTGCAATAACATACAGGGAAAATATACTCCTTGTATATCCTGGAATAACCTCAAAAGCAGGAATTGAGAGAATTGCAGAAGTCATTGCTCATGAGGTGGCGCATCAATGGTTTGGAAATTTGGTTAGTCCTGCAGACTGGAAATATATATGGTTAAATGAGTCGTTCGCCACACTATTCGGTTATGCTATAGCAGATCATTATCATCCTGAATGGGCGATTTGGGAAACTTTTCTAGTAGATGATGTTGATTCAGCATTTGAACGGGACTCATTAATAGAAACTTTTCCTATTGAACTTCCAGGAAAGGATGAAGTTACAAAAATCACTGCAGCAACTGCTCCAATTATCTATTCAAAAGGTGGAGCGATATTGCAAATGATACAAGGGTACTTAGGTGAAGAGAAATTTAAGAAAGGCATTCAATATTTCTTGAATAAACATAAATTCGAATGTGTAGAAAGTAGTGCTTATTGGCAAGGAATTGAAAATGCTACAGGAGAACCTATTTCCGATATGATGAAAACATGGATTTATCAATCTGGTTATCCTTTGTTGACCGTTCGTAAATCTGGTAATCATCTTTCGATTGAACAGAGTCGCTTTTCATATCTACCTAATTCATCAGAAAATCTGTGGATGATCCCCCTAACTATCACTTTCTATAAAGAAGCTCGATTGATTGAAACACAAAGACTGGTTTTCAACGAGAAATCAATGACAATTTCCTTACCAGAAGGTGTAACAGCTTACAAACTTAATTTTGAGCAATCAGGATTTTATCGAGTAAAATATGAAAAGACAAACCTACATGCGTTAGGAAAGTTGGTCAAACAGAAAATTTTATCACCAAGAGATCGTTATGGTCTACATAATGATCTTTATGCCTTTGTCAGAAGTAAGGATTATTCTATAGACGATTATTTAGATTTTATGGAATATTATGCTGAAGAGAATGACTATTTACCACTTGTAGCCATGAGTGCAAACCTTGTCCATGCATTCAAAGTAATTGAATCTAGAAGAGAGCAAATCAGTACTCTCGGATTCAAGACTTTTTCGAAAATCCTGGAAATGATTGGCTATGAACCTCGAAAAGACGAACATCATAAGGTTACTAATCTTAGAAGATCATTATTAATGTCCAGTTTCCTATTTAATGATGAGGGTGTCGCTGAGTTTGGCAGAAAACAATTTTTAAACTATCTAGATGGTAAAAACGTTGAACCAGATATTTTGTCTCCAATTATGCGGATAGGAGCAGCTCAATTACCAGAATCATATTCTTTTCTTAGAAAAAAGCTGGAAGAAGCAATCACCCCAGAACCAGAGAAAGTTAATATCCTGCAGGCTATTGCAAGCTTTGAAGATAAGGATATAATTCACGAAGCTTTGGAATATGTTCTTGAACAAGTTCCCCTTGGGAACAGGGTCTACTCTTTAAGAGTCGTATCTCAGAATTTATCGTTTGTTGATGATCTCTGGGACTGGTTCTTGGAAAATCGTGAGCGATTAGAAAAACTACATCCTACCCACTTTGAGAGCGTAATAAGTGGGGTAGTTTCACTTTCTGGCTTGAGTAAAGTGTCAGAAGTGAGTTCGTATCTTAAATCATATATGAAAGAGAATCAACTGGTTGCGGACACAATAAAAATGACCTTAGAAAGATTGGAAATTAATTCCCGTCTCCAAAAATCCTAACTTTCCCCCTCTTTTTTCATTTTATTCTCTAAGAATGATTTGATTTGTGATTTATGATTCCCTAATACCATAATATGATGGTTAGCTAATGATTCGTTAAGAAAATAGTCCACTGAATCCGAAAATTGTATTTCTACTTGAGTACGACAACATTCTTCATGGACATGGTTTTTAATAATGGATCCAGTCGAAATATACCATTCTGTTAATGAATTTCCTCCTACTTTGAGGATTGTAACAGTTTTGCCGACCTCGAAAACTCCTCTAAAGGCAACTCCCTTTTTGGATTCATAGTGAGAATATATATCATAATCTTCTGTCATTTCGAGTGGGACGGTACAATGAGAAAGGATCGCCGTCTTGGTTGTTGAATTAACTGAAGTGACATTCGCCATAAAACTAGGTTGGTCAACTAAAAGCTTTATTAAAATCATGGAGAAGGTTGATGGTAGATCTCCTTCGCAGCCTGCAACCAAACCAACATCATTAAAATAGGAAAGGGCAAAGCAAGCAGTTGATTCTGTTTGTTGAATTATTGAAAAACACTCAATGGAAAAAGCATCTAGGGTGTATTCAAGTTGAATTTCTTTTAAGGCACTTGCTAATAATTGAGCTTCTTTTAGCTGTTGAGATGAACGATAGACTTTTCGTGCATTTTGAACGATCTTTTGGCCGTGAGCATATATTTCCGAACCGATTTCATTTGAAAATTTCTCAATTACTTTTGAAATTGGGATCTGAATGATTTCAAGGCCCCAAGTATGTTTTACAGCCATTTCATTAATATTTGAGGCTATAAGCCATTCTGATGGATTTCCGATTAATCCAAGGCGAAAAGACTGTAGTTTTTTACTCACAGAAGAAAATCTTATTTCTTGATCTAATGTATTCGCAAGATTTTCAATTGTATCGTGTATGATTTTTGTATAAGTACCAGTTTCTTCTAAATACCTCCGAATTTCCATAGCTGCAGGAAGTGAATTACTCAAGTTATGGCTCACTAGATTTGGATACGTTCTTGGTTGAATTTTGTTAAGAAACTGAATGACGGAGTTTTCTGTTCCACCAGTTCCTATAAAAATCCAAATATTTGTTTCCTTTTGTTCCTCTTCAGAAATTTCAAGATAAATATCAGGTTCGACACTATTCCATCCTCCTTTTTTTAATACTGTAAGAATTAGTTCATTATTTGACTTATCAGAAATAGGGGAGAAGAAGGGAATTAATACATTTTTCATTGAAATATCTCAACCTAACAAAAATGGTATTAAATTAGTCTAAACATTTTATGATTGTAAATTTCTACTCTATAGTTGGATTGAAAAGTCTTTAGTCTCATTGCATTTAATAAATGCCGTTATGATATCTAAAAAGGCTGGTCTCAATTCTTGACTGTTTCTGGCCTAAATTCTGATTGGTTCTCCCATTAATTGGTTTATATGAAGTAATTTCAATAAAGACGGAAAGATTATATAATCAAAAATTAAGCAAATCTTGATTTCTTTTAGAAGATGAACTGAGAGAGATTTCCTTGTCTTACGTTTGAGTGATGTAAGAAAAAGGTCGGTTTCATAAAAACAAATGTATTGTAACAAAAATCATCCAATGGAGAAATTAAAATGAAAAAAATGAGATTAATTGCAATATCAGTCATTCTTTTGATGGCAGTTGTCCCACTGTCAACTCTTTCCTCTGCAAATATTACAGAGGTGAAGCAGGTTAACAAAGTGGAGAGTACGACTGCCGATGTGAAGAAGATACACATTATTTTTGCTACGGGCGGACTTGGCGATAAATCATTCAATGATGCAGCCTTCCGCGGGTATGAAGCAGCTAATGCGACTACTTGGGCATCCAATTTCACACTCGACTATGTTGAACCAGAAAAAGTACCAGAGTTTGCGGATTATCAGAAAGCTGCGGCTACAAAAGCTGTGAAATATGATCAAATTATATGCATCGGTTTCCTTCAGCTAACAGCTTTAAATACAACGGCTCATGATTATCCAGACCAAAATTTTACTTTAGTAGATGATGTGGTGAACACAACTGCATATCCTCAGGGATTACCAAATGTTCGGTCTGTACTTTTCCATGAGGAGGAATCAGCATTCCTTGTCGGTGCAATGGCGGCTATGACAACACAAACAGGAAAAGTTGCTTTTCTAGGCGGTTTGGAAATATACCTGATCAATAAATTTCTTGCAGGATACGAACAAGGAGTACATTATGTCAATAGTAGTATAGAAGTTTCTGCTATGTTTAGTCCAGATCCAACGACTCCTTGGACTGATACCACAGGTGGAAAAAATGCTGGTAAAGCACTTCTGAACAAAGATAATGATGTTATCTTTGCTGCTGCTGGTGGGACAGGTTATGGTGTTTTCCAAGCAATTAACGAAACAGATGATGCCTATGGTATTGGCGTCGACAGCGATCAAGATGATCTTGCCAAAGGTAAGATTCTTTGTTCAATGTTGAAGTTAGTAGAAACAGCGACTTTTAATGCAATTAGAGACACGGTATTTGGCAACTGGACAGGCGGAGAAACCATTAGACTCGGATTAGAAGAAAATGGTGTCGGAATCAGCCCAATGACTTACACACAATCAATAAAAAACGGTAATTATGAATTCAATGGTGTAACAAAAACCCGCTGGGAATGGGTTCAAATATTCAGAGAGCAAATCATTAATGGTACTATTTCTGTATCTGAGTATCCTGATTGGACTAAAATTCAGAAAGAACAGTTAGCTACACCTGGTTTTGAAGGATTTTTCGCTGTTTTATTACTATTCGGGCTAGCGGCAATCCAGATTAAACGAAGAAAATAAGCATATTAATCGCCCCCCTCCTTTTTTTTTTTTAAAATTTTAATGAACAAATGAATTCTCCAATTTTGTAGGTGTCTTTCTTGTTGAAATCAATGAGTGAATCAGAAACAATTCATAATGAAACCTTTGCTATTGAAATGATGAACATTACGAAAACATTTCCCGGTGTTCTAGCTAATGACAATATTACTTTATCTATAAGACAAGGGGAAATTCATGCGTTATTAGGGGAGAATGGTGCTGGAAAAACGACCTTAATGAATATTCTTTATGGGCTTTATAAATTTGATGATGAGAATAGTAAAATCCTGATTGAAGGCCAAGAAGTTTCAATAAAAGAACCTCTTGATGCGATGTCACTTGGAATTGGTATGGTACACCAACATTTTATGCTTATCCCAATAATGTCTGTGGCTGAAAATGTCATTCTTGGTTCTGAACCCACAATTAATGGATTACGTTTAAAATCATCAGAAATTCGTGATGAAGTACTAAAAATTTCACGGGAATATGGATTAGAGGTAAATCCTGATTCGATTATTGAAAATCTTCCTGTTGGTGTTCAACAGAGAGTCGAAATTATTAAAATTCTTTATCGTGGTGCAAACATTCTAATTATGGATGAACCAACTGCAGTATTAACCCCTCAAGAAGTGCAGGAGTTCTTCAAAACTCTTAAGGAGCTTAAGCGCCAGGGAAAAACAATTATCCTTATTACTCACAAATTAAAAGAACCTATGGCGCTAGCTGATCGGATAACTGTTTTACGGAGAGGTAAAAAAATTGGTACAGTTAATAGAGAAGACACCTCCCCAGAAAAACTTGCAGAAATGATGATAGGTCGAAAATTAGCCGAATTTCAAAAATCTCACATAGTAACAGGTAATCCTGTTTTAGAAATACAAAATTTATATGTAGAGGATAATAGAGAGCAATTAGCAGTCAAAGGAGTCACTTTAACTATCCACGCGGGTGAAATTGTTGGAATTGCTGGAGTGGTGGGAAATGGCCAGAAAGAGTTAGCAGAAGCAATTTCAGGATTACGAAAGGTTCAGAGTGGAGAAATACGATTATTAAATACACCTATTACTAATAAAAACCCTCAATCTATCTACGATCAAGGTTTAGCCTACATTCCAGAAGATAGAAACAAATCGGGTTCTATAGGGGAATTCTCAATTGCTGAAAATTTAATTATCGGAATCCACCACCATAAAAAATGGTTTTATCAGAATAAGTACTTATCGCGATTTATAAACTGGAATAAGGTATATTTGGAATCAAATAAATTAATTCAACAGTTCGATATTCGCACCCCGTCTGTTCTAAATAAAATTCATTCCTTAAGTGGTGGAAACGTTCAAAAAGTTATTGTTGCTCGGGAAATATCGAAAGATCCGACGCTGATAATTGCTTCTCAACCAACTCGGGGATTAGATGTTGGAGTAATTGAATATGTACATCAAAGGCTTTTGGAACTACGTGATTCTGGAAAAGCCGTTTTATTAATTTCAAGCGAACTAGATGAAATTTTAACCCTTTCTGATCGAATAGCAGTCATTTTTGAAGGAAAAATTATTGCTTTTGAGGATCCAGAGACAACAAATGAAATAAGGCTTGGTTTATTGATGGCTGGACATCAAGATAAGTCCAATTAAGAATTAAAGGTGTTTACAATGTCTTTAAACAGAATTAGTAAGATAAGAAGCATAATATTAATTCCACTCGTTTCGATAATACTCGCTTTTATAATTGGAATTTTCTTCTTCTCAAACTTAGGATATGATCCTTTTGAATCCTATTATTTAATGATTTCTGGTGTTATGGAACCCTCTAAGATAGCCGATATACTTTACAATGCTACTCCCCTTATATTTACGGGCCTTTCTGTGGCTGTAGCTTTTAGATCAGGAATGTTCAATATAGGAGCAGCAGGACAATTATACTTTGGGGCTTTCCTGACAGCGTTAGTGGGTTTTGGTTTGCCTGATTATCTGAACATACATTTACCATTTTTCATAATGATCCCACTTCTAATAACAGCAGCTGGAGTAGGTGGAGCATTATGGGCGTTAGTTCCAGCTATTTTAAAAGCTAGGGGAGTACATGAGGTTATTACGACGATTATGATGAATAATATAGCATTTGGACTAATGATCTTTCTAGTAGGTTCTCCAGATTCGCCATTCAATGCGGGGGGATCGAATATTACCCCACAAAGTCCCCTAATTGCATCAGAGGGATTTATCCCTACTATTTTTCCTGCATCTTTCTCTCTTCTTCATTGGGGGTTTATTATTGGTATTCTCATGAGTATTGTTGTCTATATTATCCTATGGAAAACAAAAATTGGATTTGAAGGTCGTGCGGTTGGACATAATCCCACAGGAGCAACATATGGAGGGATAAATGTACCAAAAACATACATTAAAATAATGCTAATTTCTGGAGCTCTAGCGGGTTTTGCTGGGGGATTAGAAGTGATGGGGAGATGGCATCGATTTTTAAATGATTTTATGCCTGGAGCTGGATTTGATGGAATTTCCGTTGCACTTATTGGAGGTAATCATCCGTTTGGTGTAATTTTTGGAGCTATTCTTTTTGGGTGGCTGCAAACCTCTGGCCAAATACTTCAAACAATCGGAGTACCTAGAGATATCGCAAATACACTCAAAGGTTTTATCGTCTTTTTGGTGGCCGTTCCACTAATCGCAAAAACAGTAATTGATCAATTTAATAAATCTAAATTAAGATCACGGTTAACTTCTGAAAATATTGCTTATCAATTGAAGGAAGGTTTAAAGCTAGTCACTATCATTCTAGTATCTGTTATACCCTATACAATTTACTTTCTTTTACTATCTCCTGTCGGAAATATTCTAGAACTCGCTGGTTTTTCCCTAAATAATCTTATTAGAATTATGATCAGTACAACTCTGATAGTATTAGTTATTTTTAGTTATTATTGGCTTAAAAGGAATAATTATAAGCATAAATCTATACACTATACAGTTTTAATCTCTTGTAGCTTGCTAGGGTTAATCGAATTCATTAATCTAATTGATTTTGTTGGACAAGACCTTATGGTGTTTGGATCTTTTGCTCTTACTGGAATAATTATTTTGTATCAAGAATGGATGGTAAGGAAAGCAAAATCCAGAATTGAATTTTCGAATAAGAACACAAGTTTAAATGACTCAGAGGTTCGTGATGTACAAACACAAAAGGGTATTCGGATCTATCTTGCTTCATCCATTTATTTTCTGATTTTATTAATTATAATTGGTTTAACAGGTCATTTGTCCCTTCCGTTCTCCATTAATTTATTTTTATTTACATTGGATAACATAGGAGGAGCTATTGGATTATTTGGAGTTTTATCTTTAATAATTATCCTCTTCATTATCAGGAAAGCCTCATTACCACCCAATCTTACCCAAGTTACAAACCTCCCCTACGTTCTTTATGGTTTGGTAGGATTATTCTTTATTCAAGCGATTTCATTAATGTTTGTAATGGACACATTTTTGCTTGTTATAATGACACTTGAAATCGGAGCACCAATAGGATTAGCCGCTCTTGGAGGTATGTTTTCGGAAAAATCGGGGGTCGTAAATATTGGTTTAGAAGGAATGATGCTAACAGGAGCATTTGTAGCAGTCTGGTTCTCGTGGGAGTCACAAAATCCTTGGGTCGGAGTAATAGCAGCCGTTATCGCTGGTGGATTAATGGGATTACTTCACGCCCTTGCATCAATAAGATTCAAGGCTGATCAGGTTGTTGTTGGAGTTGCTATTAATATTGTCGCGACTGCACTTACCACTTTGGGTATCATAGTTGTTTGGAATCTCACTGGTTGGAGTAAACCTGTGGCTGGACTTTCCAGTATTAAATTGAAATTCTTGAATGATATTCCTGTAGTTGGTGAATTCTTGTACAACCTTTCAGGAGGGAAATTTGGTCTTTCTCCTTTGATTTATGCATTTATCTTGATAATGATCATTAGTACATGGGTCATTCAACGTACTGCTTTCGGATTAAGAGTTAGATCGGTTGGAGAACATCCAAGAGCAGCAGATACATTAGGAATTAAGGTAAACAGATTGAGATATATTTGCGTTATTCTCTCAGGAGTGCTCGCAGGGCTCGGAGGAGCTGCATTAACCGTAGGAACTGGCTCAGGTGTCATATTTCAAAGAGGCATGACAATTGGGAAAGGCTTTATTGCTCTTGCAGCATTAATTTTTGGTGCTTGGAGCCCCATTGGTGCAGCACTTGCTAGTTTAGTATTCTCTTTTGCTACAGCCTTTAGACTTCAATTAGACGCATTAGGATATGGATGGATTGTCTGGGGTTTACGAATAGAAAAATTGACACCAATTCTCCCTTATTTGATAACATTAATATCTGTAGCAATTGTAGCAAAAAGAATGCGGCCGCCAGCTGCTGATGGAATACCATATGAAAAAGAGGGATAATCCTCCCCTCACCCATCTTATCTAGAAAGTAAATTAGATAGTGTTTTCGACTTATAGTCATCTGAATTGTATTGTGCTCCGAATCCTTTGCAAATATGTGCCCCTAGTTCAGTACCTGATTTTACCGCCTGATTAATAGAAGATCCTGATATATAACTCGCAATAAAACCTGCACAAAATCCGTCTCCTGCCCCTGTAGTATCAACAACAGATACTTTCTTAGCAGCTATGTGCCCCCTCTCTTCGTTGGAGTAATAATAACAACCCATCTCACCATCTGTTAGAAGCAAAATCTTAATATTTCTAAATTCATTCGAAACAATTTCTAGAAGAGTTTCCGAGGAACATTGCTCTCTACTTTTATTTGTCAAAACCTCATATTCCTCCAAATTACCAATGAGAATATCCACAAAAGGCAGAACAGCCTGTTTAAGGGTGCTTTTGTGCTTTTCTACAGTTGTATAGGCTGCTAAGTTAAATATTACTTCAAAGGATGAGTTATCCGTTGCTTTGGACTTTTTCAGAATCTCTTTTACTGTATTTTTTATTGGAGTATTTTCTATGTTGTAGGCCGATGTATAGAAGAGGTTTCCACCTTGAATTTCCTCTAGCGGAACGTCCTCCATAACCAATTCATCCAAACACTTACCATTAATAATGAAAGATCTTTCGCCACCATCTTCAACTACTATTAAAATGCTAGCAGAAGGATTTTTTGTTGAAGTCTTTAGATAACATTTGACATTGACTCTTTCTAGATCTTTTTGTAGGAAATATCCTGAAGGATCGTCTGCGGTGACACCTATCATTGATACATCAGTACCAAGTGTCCCAAGCCAATGGGCAACATTGGCAGCTACACCTCCTCCTTGCATGGATAAATTTGGGGAGGATATACACCCTCCAATTTTAAGAGCATTTAAATCTTTTCTATGAATAAAAATATCAACTGAAATGTGGCCTAAACAAAATACACGTCGTACATTCATCTTAAATCCCTCTAAATTATATTTAGCTTTTTAAATTCAGCATAGGAGACCAAAATCTAGATCTATTCTGAGATTTGACCTTATCCATCTGTTCCAGAATTTTTAATCCATTAATCGCTGTTTTTACTACATTAAATTCTGCCTCATGCTTAGATTCATTTGTGATAAATTCACTTGTAATTCGATTAGCAAAAACTGAACATACCATGCCTGATCTAAAACCAAAGATCTGGGCCAAATTAAAAAGGGTTGAGGCCTCCATCTCGAAGTTTAATACCTTCACTTGCGTTAGATAATCAATAGCATTCGGATTTTTAACTGGTAAGCCTGGAATATCTCTTCCTTGAGCCCCGTAAAATCCTGATCCTGATGCAGAGAGGCCAATGTGGTATCTGATATTTTCTTGTTTTGCAGCCTCGCTCAAAGCCAGTATGACTTCCCAATCAGCTACTGCAGGATAACCTTCAGGAATAAAGTACAAACTGGTGTCTTCAAAGCGAACTGATCCTGTAGATATAACTAAATCCCCAATATTGATATATAATTGCAGACCCCCACTACTCCCTGCCCTTATTATTGTAGGTGAGTCACAGATTTGCATAATCTCAACCATACAAATTTCAATATTTCCTGGTCCGATACCAGTACTCATTATTGAAATATCTGTATTTCCAACTCGACCAGTAATGGTTCGAAACTCTCGAACCTGTGTTTCGAAATATATCTCAGAATATAATTTTTTTGCGAGATTTGGTCGGGCAGGATCCCCTACCAATACTATGTTTTCAGCTAACTCTCCTTTGGCTAATCCGATATGGTATTGCCTTCCCTCATTATCTGAAACTATGTCAGCACCTTTGATATCGCCAGTTTTTTTTTCTACCATGATATTCACTTCAAATATTAGTTGGGGTGAAGGTCAACAATCCTTACCTTTCCCCTTTAACTCAAGTTCGTGCTTCAACTTTGAAAGCAAACTAAAGTTCTCTGAGTCCGAATCTGATTCTAAATAAAATTTTACTTTAGGTTCCGTTCCTGAAAACCTTATGAGTACACTTGAATTATCCTTTAAGAAAATTTTCAATCCATCTGACTTTATTATATTCTTAATATGTTTTGACCACGTTGAGGGTAATTTTTGTAACTGGTTGTGAATTCCTTGCCTTTCATTATCGTCATAGGTGAATGCCTTCCTAAGTGTTTTTCTTGTTCCATACGCTTTCATAATTGTGGATAATTCTTGCTTTCCAACGATTTCTATAAGTTTTAAAGCTGGATATAATCCATCGATCCAATTCCCTAACTCTGGAAAGATCAATTTGTTAGGTTCAGCAAGAAAAATGACTCTTGGATCATTTATATGTTCTCTATTCCTTCCAATCAGACTAGTCTTCACTTCAGCTCCATGTTGTTCTGCTATCACGGTTGCTTCCCTAGTACAATCGCCTGTGAGGTAAACTATTCCAGATTTAGTCCTAGCATAATCTAAATGATCGAGAAAAAAGTTGATAAGCGTTGTTGCAGGAACTAGATGGCCAGTTTCATCAATGATGGCAAATCTATCTCCATCTCCATCATGCGCAATACCAATATCGGCATTTTCTTCAATAACTTTAGTAATTAATCCTTGTAAGTTTTCTACAGTGGGTTCACTTGGACGTCCTGGAAAAGTATAATCTAAAGTCTGGTTAATTTCAATTATGTTAGAAAAGCCTAATTTATCCAAAGCTAAAGGAGTTACGAGATTTGGTACATTGTTGGCACAATCAATTACTATTTTCCGATCTGTATTTGTGATCCTAATCTGTTGCATTATTAGAGTAATATAATCATCTATGATGGGATTTGGATCAGTGAAAGAACCAGTTCCTACTGAATCCCATTTTGAGTAATTTAATGAGTAATAACTTTCTGGAATAGTAGAAGTTCCTATTCGTTCTTCAATTTGCTTCTCTACTGATTCGCTACATTCCCCTCCCTTCCAGAAAAGTTTAAATCCATTATTTCCCGGTGGGTTATGAGAAGCAGTAATCATTATTCCTAAAGTATCCTTAATATCTGACATATATGAGAGAACTGGTGTTGGATTTTGGCCAATATCTATAATATCGCCAGAAACAGCTGAAAAACCACTCATGAAACAAAATTTAAGGATATCTCCAGTTGCTCTTATATCAGAGGCTATATACACAGGATTATCTTGCCTGAAAGTCTCCCCGACTGCTATTCCTAACTTAAATCCAAAAGCGGGGGAAATATCGGTATAGGGTCCCCGAACACCAGAACTACCAAACCATTGACCCATGAAAAAAGTGGAAAAAAAAGCAATATTAATGATTTTTGACTAGATACCCAGTATTTTTGACAGGAACTCAGATAATTATTATCGCAGAAAAAACTAGGAACAGGAAAATAACCAGAATCAGTCCACTAATTCCAAAAGACCCTATGACAAACCCACCAATCGAAGTACCGACTATAGTTCCAATAGCAATGAGTGCTTGACGGAATGACATAGCTTTACCTAGATTTTCTTTTCCCATGATATCCACAATCCAAGCCAATGGAGTAGGAATGAGAGAAGTCATTGTAAAGAGGAGAACTATCAAGAAAGATATGAAACCTATCACCAGAATATCTGTAGAGTTGAGTCCTTCTATGATCACTGGAAATTGGTTAAATTGAAATATAAAAAAGATATTAATTGTTAATACAGCTGTACTAGCAAATCCAATAATTAAGACAGGCCGTCTATCCCATTTATCGGATATTCTCCCCCAAAAGATTAGACCTGTAAATGCAGCAATTATCGTTCCAAATCCAATTGTTGCCAAGGGAATCACAGGAAAATTTACCTTGGAGGGTAATTCCTCAATTACTCTATCAATAATCGGAATTAAAAAGGTACCAAAGGAGACGATAGCTGACAGAGCTAGCCAATGGATGCTAAGTTTGACTATAGGAGGAGTTAGAAAGAAATTATTCGAAAACTTCGAAGAAAATTTCGATCTAATCATATCAATTGTCCCTTCGAACGAAAAGGGGAGATAATCCCCTTCATCGGAAATAGGTAGAATCAATATACCTGCAAATAGTAAGAAGGCCCCAAATACAAAAAAAGATATTTCTTTAACTTCTGTCCAGAGAATAAACCCCAAAACTGTCGCACTTATTCCTCCAATGCCTAAGATAATGTTAATATAAGCCATTGACTCTCCAATACGATTTTTTGGGCTATGTTGAACCCAAAGGGCCATTACAGATCCGATACGTAACGCCGCTCCTATCCCCAGAATACCATTAACAAGAAATAACATTAATGGATTTTGAAATAGAACCAAACCAATAAATCCGAAACCACTGATAATATTAGCAGAAATGATCAGAAACTTCCGACCATGCAAATCACTAAGTGTACCACAAATTGGGCCTAAGATAAACCAAAATACAAAATAAATTGCGAGAATCAAACCGCTAGCAAGACTTTGGCTTTCTAAGTACCCTAGATCATCTAAATACGCTGCTAATAAAATTTGTTGAGCTGTAAAAGCACCAGTTGCAATTATCTGATAAAAAGCAATTACCATTAAAGTTGGGTTTAAGTATAAATCAAAAATCAACTTTTTGAAGGAATTTTTGTTATCCATGAGTAAGCGTACCTCCTAAGATTAAACTTCAAAATAATCTGGGGATTGTGATAGCATTTTTACTCCTGATTCGGTGATTGCATAAGTATCTTCAATGCCTAAGACTTTTTGTCCTTTTTCAATGAATTTAGGTTCACAGGCGAGAATATTACCTTTTTCTATCTGATTTCCCTTTGCATAGAGGATTGGTAGTTCATCTAATTCTAAACCCACTCCATGGCCAAGAAATTTCACTTTATCGCCTCCTTCTCCCATAAAATTATTGAAAATTCCTAGTTCTTCAGCTAAATCCATTGCTTTTATGTATACATCCCCAAGATTAATGCCAGGTTTCATTTCATTCATTAATAGCTGTTTCATGTGTTGTAGTGCTTCAATTTGAGATTGAGTCTTCATATCAAATCTACCAAGAATAAATGTACGTGTAGTATCAGAGATATAGCCATTGAAATTTCCACATGTATCTACAAAAAACGGATCATTTCCAATCTTTTGTTTCGATGGTCCATAAGGATACTTTAAGGATAAACCCCAACCAGAAATTGGAGTAAAATGAATATTGAGCGTTGAAGATGCTCTACCAATTACATATGAGTAATTTAATAAAGCTGAATTAAAAGCTCGGGTAGTGATGTACCCATGGTGGCCATTGTTGATTAACCATCTGTCTAAGTTTGCTGCTAACTCGATTTCAGTCATTTCAGGTTTAGCTATCTCTACACAGTACTCAAAAGAACGATCAACCAATTTTGCAGCAGTTTCAATCTGAGAGATTTCGTACTTTGTTTTTACAGCACGGAGTTCTCTAAGTTTAGTTGTTACATTAACCAAGTTTAATCCTTTGTTTAGAGTTTTAAGAAACTCAACATAGGAATAGGGGAGAAAATCTAATTCAACTCCTATTTTAGAGGAGCTATCAATATTTAACTTTTTAAAAATTTGAGATAAACTTCCAAAATTATCAATATTGGAAATAGAAGAGAATTTGGTAGCTAGTTCCATATTTCGCTTTACTAAATGTACTGGTTCTCCATCTTGAGGAAAATATACTACTCCCTCCAAGCCTATTCCCGAATAATAATATACTTCAACATTGGAAAAAATAAGAATTCCTGATAAATCTGAATTGATCAAGTAATTTCTTAATCGAGCATGCCTTCGTTCAATTTCTTCTCTTGGGATACCTGAATAATTCGAATCCACGAGCAAACCTCATAGGTTACATTGACCATTGCGCTGAAACGTGACTCCAGATATTGAATATGACCAACAATAAAGAATTTTGGAGCTTAGAAAGAATCTAGCTCTTGTAAGGCCTGTTTAACACGCGAATCTAAATCTTCTTCC
>JAEOTQ010000234.1 GCA_016839785.1 Candidatus Hodarchaeota archaeon
AATTATGTGAAGTAAGATTAATAATACCAAGCGGTCTTATAATTGTTTAAACTGGCTTTTATGAAAAAAAAATTGAACCTTGTTATCGGACAAAGGTAAAAATGCGAGATAAACGATTTATTGCAGAACATCGGGGTGGACCTCTAAAAAAGGAACAGCACTATCAGTTAATTACATGGGCTTGCGATTGTGTGGAGAATGTATTGCATCTCTTTGGTGAAAAAATAGATCACCGACTAAAAAATGCCCTAACTGTGGCTAAAGAGTGGAAACAAGGAAATGCTTCAGTTGGTGATGCAAGAAAAGCTACATTAGATGCAATTGCTGTAGCAAACGAATCTTCAAACCTGACTGCAATTGCAGTGGCTCGTTCTGTTGGACACGCTGTTGCAACTGCTCATATGGCTGACCATTCATTAATTGCAGCGTTTTATGCTCTGAAAGCAGTGAAAAGTGCAAGAAAATCAATAGATGTGGAAAGAAAATGGCAAGATGAACAATTACCATCAGAAATTAAGGAGCTAGTCCTAACTGCAAGGAAAAGCAGAAAAATTTGAACAGATAATGAAACTAATAGCCAGATTTTGTCGAAATAAAATAAGCTGGAAAAGATTAAGAGTACAGATGTAAGATAATGTTAGTTCATGATTAAATTTGACGAACTTTAGTCATGGATAAGCTGAACCACTCGCAGGTTAAAGAGGTAGAGTAATAGCAATGATCAGCTCTTATTATTCTGAATTTGGAACGATAGACATGGAAAAATAATCCATTGACTTATAAAACAATTTCATACTAAAGACCTAATTATGAAGAAAATACCTGAAGACTCTCATTATTTCGAAAGTACTAATGGAAACATCCATTATAAATCGATTCCAGTAGAGAAACTCCACGATGAGAAAGAACAGATGCCAATCATATTTTTTCTGCATGGAGCGAGTAAAAAAACTCAAAATGCAGAATATTGGAATCCGTTACAACAGCAAATCATTAATCATTGTATTCCCATCAAAGTGGATACATTAGGAAATGGATTATCACATTTCTACGGCAGAGAAATTGAAGAAACGTTCGAAATTAAACTGGAGAGTTTGATCGAATTAGTGAATCATATCACGTCTCAGTTCTCACATCGTCGTTTTGGAATTTGTGGAAGAAGTCTAGGAGGAGCGCTAGCATCATGTATTGCTGCAGAACTAGAAGATGGGATTGATCTATTAGGATTAATTGCTCCAGGGGGAATGAAAACTCTGGCAAATCGGTTAAATAAATGGAATAAGCCAATTTCTGTCCTCTGGGATGTCAAAGATCCAATAGTACCATTCCAATCTTTTGAGTTTTTGAAGAAATTAAATATTTCCACCTTACGATTATACACAGTAGGGCACACTTCAGAAGCAACCGTAATTAGTCTATCTAGAACCGATGCACAGGACGTTACTCCAACTCATGTTCCAGAATTAATTGCCCCTCAACTATTCTCACAGTTCCTAAAAGATCTCTGCACTCAAATTTAAAATTACAATTTTCCATCCGTTGTCAAATGCACAATTAGACTGGAAAAATAGGAAAGGAACGTCTTCAAACATCAATTTTACGAAGCTTAGAAGGGTACGACTAAACTTACAATTTCAAGTCTGAAAAAGATTCAAAATAAGACCAATTTCATTTTTCAAGCATAGTAGCAGGGCCTTCCTTTAAATTATTTCAGATTCTAGATCAAAGTTTGATTTTCTTTGAATCTCATGAGCAAGTCCACCAAATATCATTAGCAGTATCGGTATAAACATAATTGTGGCAAGTAGTTCTAATAGTTTTATCAATACTGCATTATTTACACCTAGAATTGTCAAAACAAGCATAATGAAAGATATAATCATATAGACTACCAAAGAAATCGGTAAAAGTTTTGCAAGCCAGGATCGTAATTTAGTTGGAAGATGTGAGCGCCACCAGTTCAATGGTTTATCAATCCTAGTAGCTAGAATACTCGTTATTATAGCTAGATCAATAACCCACCCTCCACCGACAAGCATTTGCATGATAGATAATCCCAGAAAGATTAGTACTCCAGTATTCTTATGTACAAAGCCTAATGACCACATTATCACCAAACAACTAGTAATAACTGCAAGTATTCCAGTTATTAGCAAATCAGGCATGATCGTGACTGCGAAATAAGTAAAATCATCTGCCATACTGTAATTCGAACCTATTGTACTGATTGTAAATCCACTCGGAGCAATACTACCTTGCTGAATCTCAAAATACCCAGCTATTAAACCTGTAAGTCCACAAAGGGTTCCGAAAGCAGCAACTACTACTCTTATCCCATTTGTTTTTAACCAAATGAGTCTATAATTGTTATATTTGGATTGTATCACTATCTAATCTCCATCAAAGTCCTTAATATTGGTTGAGTTGATTTAAATGTTTTTTCGGTGTCTTGCTGGATCGATTTGCGAATTCCTAGGAAATATATAAAGCATAACCTGCCAAAGGATAGAAGACAAATGCATAATGTACCTATTCAAATCTTAAAAGACTAGAGATTGCCTTAGTTTCACTTACCGATCGTAAATTCTACAACATCTATACCTCGATAAACGTCAGAGTATGTTTACAATAACAATCTTTGGTAAGAGCTAACCACAAGGATGTTATAATTATGGAATTGGGTGCCTTCTCAGTAAGTCTGACTGTAAAAGAAATTCAAACCTCGAAAGTATTTTATGAAAATCTTGGATTTCACGTCTTTGGCGGCGATATTTCGCAGAATTGGCTTATAATGAAAAATGGTAAATGTACAATCGGTTTATTTCAAGGAATGCTTGAAAAGAACACTCTAACATTCAATCCAGGCTGGGATGAGAATGCTTCCAAACTTGACTCTTTCACTGATGTAAGAGATCTTCAACGGCAGCTTAAAGAAAAAGGTATCCAAATAAAAGCTGAAACTGATGAGGGGACATCAGGCCCTGCAAGTTTCGTTGTAATCGATCCAGATGGCAATCCCATTCTCTTTGATCAACACGTTTAATCTCTGAGTGAAGAGTCTGTCAAATAGATCTGTTACCTGAATACGACATGTACTATAATACCATCAAGAAATTCGTCTAATTTGATGGAGGGACAGTATGGATATTGCGACAATGAATTGAAACGTTTATTGTCTGGAATCCTTATGTGTTTTTCAGATTTAATCAGACTATTTGTGAATGGATTTTAAAAACAAAAAGAGAGAAAAAATGAAGATATTGCGAATATCTTCAAAAAAGGGATCACCTGAATAAATCCATTTGGATAATGATCCAATATAGAGCTACCCTGGAGCTGGATCCCATCGATATTGATGATTCCATTCCAAAGCCCAGTGATACATGGCCATTTTTGGAATAAGGCCTTCAATAGGACCGTAGCAGTTTCTTTTTCCATCACCTTGATTAGGGTCACCGCCATCTTCTCCATCAGATGGACTAGGACAGTCACCATCGCGATCACGATCACGATCGCGATCTAAATCACCATTTTGGAGGCCGTCCCCAGGGATTTCTGGTTTTGCAGTTGCATATCCTAATCCTCCCATCATAAGGAGGAAAATGGAAAGAAATGCTAAGGATAGTAGTTTTTTCTTAATTTCTATCACCTTTTCTAAGTTGGTTATTAGTCACACTTTAATGATCTATTTGTGACTAAACGCATGAATTAAGGTGATATATTAATGAAATGAGGAACATTTTTTTTGAAGGTACACTTCCTAGGTCATTTTCTTCTTCATTTCGTTGATCATGGCCAAATCGATCCGATCTCATCACGAAAATGCTTCTGTCGTCACCATTGCTCCAAAAGGTAGAAGAAACCAGACCATAAACATGATCATTCCTGCATACAATATAAAGGCTAAACTGTACTTTACAATATTTGATATTTTCAATTCGAAAAAGGAGGGGTCCTTATAAAAATAAACTAGAGCAAATGCGTTTATTACAAGAAGACTAATCACCGTTGACAACGGAATAACAGTTCAGGAAGAAGTGACAACACTAATGATTTTTTGCAGTGATTGGGTGAATATGTGATCTGAATTGAATATAGTTGTCCCATGAGCCATTTCGTATGAGGTAGTGCAGGAACAAGAAATGTGGCCAGCGTACTTTATTCCGTCCTTATGGAAATCATCCGCCCATTGTTCTAGGTCTTTTACCATATCCACTTCGGGTACTTGGTTAAAAACCAAGTAAACATCCAGACCAAGTCTAGGTTTTGCTCGCTTATAGAGTATTTCTAGTAATCTCATGGTACCATTTACTTCATAAGAGTTTGGACGAAGTATTAGAATCGCTTTATTTGATAAAGTGATTAAATTGACAAGGTTCATATGCCATCCAGGAGGGGAATCAAAAATAACGTACTTATACACCTTTTCAAGCGCTTTGAGGTCTTTCAACATTCTACCCAGAAGGTCAAGAAACCATTCTTGATCTGATCCCATAATCTTTTCCATAGGATTAAAGTTCTTGTTAGCAAATATTACATCCAAGTTTGGGCCAATATCAGACATAATAGTTTCATTGAATTCAACATTTTCATTAAGATAATCGTTAAAATAGATCTCAGGTTCAGATCTAAAAATATTGAATAATGAGGGCATACTAAAATCATTTTCTATAAGAAGAACTTTCTGTTTATGTGCTAGGATGCTTGCTAAATTGACAGCCACCGTAGTTTTTCCTGTTCCTCCCTTGTAGCTATGTACAAATATTTTTTCCATGGTGGGTTGACCTCGTAATACTACTGAGCAAAATAATAAATTTTACCATGTGATTCTCTAAAATCGAGTAGGGAATCAGCCAAAAATTTTTCGAGATGATCGCTTATAATCTTTTCATCTATCTTCAAGTAATTAGTCAGATCTTCAAGTGTTACTCCTGGAATTTTTTGCACCTGTAATTCAACCAATGCTATAGCGGTATCATTTTCTTCTTGAGAAAGTGTTTGTCGCATGTTCCAATTTCTCAAACTCCAATCTTTTCTTAATTTCGTCAGATAATCACTCATTGCTCTTTTAATGAAGTCATCCATACCTGTTAATCCATACAGGGTTTTAATTTGCCGACTAGAAATTATTTTAAGGATTTCATGAGATAAATCTTCATCTATTTCTGGAGTTGTTCCATGATAGACTTTATTAATGCAAAAACGGAGGACTTCTGCCTTATTCTTCAGTTTGAATTTTTCTTGAATATTCTCAAACTTATCAGCATCCTCTTTATCAAGATCTACCCGAATGGGAAATTTCTGACTTTTTTCATGTTTCTTAATCAAGACAAACACCGTATAATCTACTTGAGGTTAAGATGTAAAATAATATTGGTTGTTACATTTAAGAAGATCAACATCGGAATCTTTATTAATACCATTATTTTGCAATAGTAATCATTACAAGATAATGAAAAGAAAGATGGAAGTACTACGAATGGTATCTATCGCTGGCCATTCATCACTCCAGAGGGCTTTCATCAGGGCAATGTTCTCTCTAGGAACAAAACCTTGCTTATCAAAACAAGAAGTAAAAAAATATCATATGACTAGCAGAAATATAAGGAATATTATATTTGGAATTGCTAGCATAAATGTGTAAATGAGTGGGGTTATATTTTGGGACGAAAACGAAAATCCTTGTTTCGTCCCCTACACATTCCACATCACATAAGGTATAGAGGAATAATTGGAGTAATCCAAGAGAATTCCTCTTTTTTTCTTGGCAATCCAAGAGCGAAGTGTTAGATTATTTCTTTCATTTCAGATGAATTTCTTATACTCTCTTAGCGTTTTTTCTCCAGTAAATACTTAGAAAACATATACCAATCCCTCCAAGAATGTCAAAGGTATTTGTCTTAGAGCTGGTCGTTGTGGAAGAACTGGTAGAGGGAATTGATTTTGAAGTAGATGGAACTTCTAAGGTGATAATTTCTACTTGATCTATTGTAAATGAGAATTTATGAAAACCATAACGACTTAAAGGCTCTAAGCTTAACTTAACCATCGATCCACTTATCCAAGGAGACCAAAATGCTTCTTGGTTTACAGTTGTATTGTGAAATACAAAATATTCCTTGTTCAAATGGTCATTTTCGTCCAATAACAAGAAAGAATCATCTTGATTAAAACTTGCGTTTTTAAAATGAATTCGTATCAGATCTGTGTCAGAAGCTGAAAAAATCCAAGAATACTTATAACTAGGCGCCCATTCTTCTGTTGTGAGGTCGTATGTTCCACCATAGGTAGTATTATCATAGTTATCACTTTTCGCAGTAATATCGTTAGTAGAATAGCTAGTAAGTGTGCCCTGTGGAATTAAGTGTAGTTCTCTACTGAAATATCTAACTTCATCATTTGTGAGTGAAATCTTTACAAGTCCTAGTAACTCACCGGAATAGTGTTTATCAATATAGTAGGATGTACCAAAGCTTGTTGTATTTATCATAGTCATTGAATGCCATTTATATCCATCATAGAATTCCATTGTTTGGATTTCAGAAAATTCTTCAGGCGAGACAGTTATACTCGCTGTTTTATGATATGAATAATTCATGAGATCGATTTTAACATTTAAAGTGTCTGTCCCAGGAAGAATTGTAACCTCAGTCAATTGCCTTGGTAAGGAGTCTGACAGAATTACGTTTCCAGTTGCAGTTACTAGTATTGTATCTTCAACTCTTACACTCCATCCATCTTCTAGATTAAAATAGCTCGGTTCTATCGCTAATGCTTCACCCGCCAT
>JAEOTQ010000036.1 GCA_016839785.1 Candidatus Hodarchaeota archaeon
CCGCCGGACGCGAGGCGCTAATGAAAGCAGTGATCGTTGATTTAGTTGATCAAAACTTTGTTTTGATTTCCGGTGGTGGTGTATCCGCTGTTAAACGACGTCGCTGTAATATTAAGCATATTCGCCCACTAGATACTATTATAAGTATCAAACGGGGAGCAAAGGATGATGTAATTCAAGAGGCAATTGATAAAGCGGGTCTCCTTGACGAGATCAAAGAACCTTTACAGATTACTGTATAAATTCTTTTTTCCATATATGGAGTCTTTTTATGACTTCCCCTTTTTTTGTAAAGGTAGAAAATTACCACAGTAGTCCTGACTATGGCATACCTCCTGAAAAACGCAGTGTTCCAGAGCTGTTGAATCTAGGCATCATAAATCTTGATAAACCTGCGAATCCAACCTCTCATGAAGTTACAGCATGGGTAAAACATATCCTTAGTATTAAAAAAGCAGGACATGGGGGTACCCTTGATCCCGCAGTCACAGGATGTCTTCCAATAGCACTTGGCCGTGCTACACGATCTCTCCAAGTTTTGTTACCTGCAGGAAAACAGTACATTTGTATTATGAAACTTCACGATCCTAGATCACAGAATGAAGTAGAAAAAGTACTCGAAATCTTTCGTGGGAAAATATACCAAACACCTCCAGTGAGAAGTAATGTAAAAAGACAGTTACGAGTGAGAAAAATATACGAACTCGAGCTTATTGAACATCTTGATTCTCAATATTCATTACTGAGAATAAAATGTGAAGCCGGAACTTACATTCGTAAACTTTGCCATGACATTGGATTAATTCTAGGCACTGGGGCAAATATGCATGAATTGAGGCGTACCCATACAGGTCCATTTAATGAGAGCATGAGTAAAACATTGCAAGATCTAACCGACGCTTGGTATTATTATAACGAAAATAGCGATGAAAAGGGAATTCGTGAAATAATCCTACCGATAGAAGCAATTTGTGTCCATCTTCCGAAAATCTTCATTCGTGACTCTGCTGTTGATGCTATTTGTCACGGTGCCCAGCTTACTCTTCCAGGGGTGATAAAATTCACTAGAAATATTGATAAGAATAGTTTACTGGCAATTCTTACCATGAAAGGAGAATTAGTGGCTTTTGGAAAAAGCATCATGACTAGTAAAAAAATTTCAGAATTAAAAAATGGGTTTTGCGCTAAACCCATTGCTGTTTTTATGGAAAAAGGAACTTATCCTTCCTCATGGAAAGAAATTTGATTTCTGAATAGTTTAGGGAAAAATGAAAATCTAAACTCTGGGATAAAGCCTGAAAAGGATAGGAGAAAAATTACCTGAGTAATTTATGCAACTTTATACACGACGGCCTCGTCTTCCACCACGTTGCCTTGTACTATCGTGAGGAATGGGCGTTACTTCTTCAATTCGTGTAATTTGTAGTCCTGACCTCGCAATTGCCCGTATAGCAGCTTGTGCTCCTGGACCTGGATTTCGTGCACCAGAACCCCCAGGGGCTCTAACCTTAACAACAATTTTTCTTATCCCTTTTTCTTTTGCAGCTCTTGCTATTTCGTGTCCAACCTTCATTGCGGCATAAGGGGATGATTGGTTACGATCTGCACGAACAACCTGTCCTCCAGAAGATTTTGCAATGGTTTCAGCGCCAGTCATATCGGTCAAAGTAATTATTGTATTATTATATGAGCTTAAGATATGGGCGATTCCAGTAGATGGATTTTTGTTTGCTTTTGACATATTCTCTAACCAACTTTTTCAAAAATTATTCTCTTCTCTCCGATGGAGGGGGACTAACAGCCCTTGTAGCTGGGACACTCAAGGCTGGATGTGCAGAATCATTATATGGAGAGCTTGGAGAATAAGCAAGTAGTTCTTCTTCTCCACGTTTTACATGATAACTTGGAGCGGTGACTTTTCGGCCTTCTAGCGAAATATGTCCATGGCAAATCATTTGTCGGGCTTGCCAGGGTGAATTAGCTAATCCAATTTCGTGAACAATAGACTGTAATCTTCGTTTTAAAAATTGTTCAACATTGAGAGAGAGAACATCATCAGTCAGTCCCTCTTCGTTTGCCATAATTCCCATCCGAAACAATTTCTTAACGAGAATATTCCGTTCGGTTTCTCTTTGAGATTCTGGTAAAGCAAGTGATGCACGAGCTCTTGATCTGTATTTTCGGAGAATAGTTTGAGCTTTCCAAATTTCTTTTTTATTTCTGAGCCCAAATCGTCCCATATATTGCATTTCCTCTTCAATTCGTGTTTTATTAAACGGATGTCGAGGACCTTCAAGTTTTTTCCGTAATTTCCTAGGATCTCCCATATTTTTCACCTTATTGCTTTACTTTCTTCTTTGATACTCCGATTGTTGTTCCACCACGGCCAGAAGTTTTTGTTCTCTGCCCTCGGACAGGGAGTCCTAAATAATGTCGAATTCCTCTGTATGATCTTGTCTTTTTCTCTCGTTCAATATCAAGGCGAATAGTATCAATTAAATCATTACTAATAATATGTATATCTTCACCTGAAACGATATCCTTCTGACGGTTGAGCATCCATGTGGGGATATCAAAAGCGGAGCAGTTTGTTATAATATCCTCTATTAACTGAATCTCATCCTCAGTTAAAAACCCACATCGCATTTCGGGGTCTATTTCAGCTTTTTGACAAATCTGAGTCGCAAGACGGTAACCTACTCCACGTATCTTGGTAACAGCATGAGCTACAAGCCAATTTCCTGGACAATCTGCTCCTGCAATCCTTAATTGGTGATTATACTCCAATGTTAATTCCTACTAATATTTGTTTTATAATGAATAGTTTGAACATCAAACACTCAAAGGTGTTTTCCGTTTTGCTATTCTCCTCTGCTTGATAAGGAGTTTGACTACCCTATATTATGGTTACGAACAGAATATGATCTGATTTGTATGCGGATCTTTTCAAGATACGATACTTCATAACTCAATTTCTCCCTCTTCCTTCGAAAAAGGGGATTAATTTCTTTGAATTTTCCTAATAATAGATCTAATCATCTTTACTGTCGAATCTTGACCCAAAGTTAATTGAAATAATCAGAATTAGGCGCCGGGGGAGAGATTTGAACTCTCGAGCTCAAAGAGCACATGCTTTACGGTCGAAAGGATGATTCCTTCCTACGGTATTTCCAGGCATGCTTCCTGCCGGACTAGAATACCCCGGCTTTTTGTAATATGATTATTTTTGTTGTTATAAGATTTTCTTCTTCTTGTCGAAGCATTTGAGACTCTTATCTGCTTATTCTCCATTTCTGGAGCAAGTTAGTTTAAGGATGAGGTTCTCCATCATTATTCTGGAATTTAAAAGATGTTTTTTGATCTTTTTCTCACAAGTTTCACTAATTATATGTTTATAATTTTACCAGCTCAAGAATTTTAGTGATTATAAACGTAAAATTACCTTATTTGGTAATTTGGCATTTTTTGTTTGTCATAATGCACAAGAGCTTATTCATCTTAATGATCTTGATATGAGTAATTGAATAAATTAAATTTTGATGATATAAATTAAAAATTTCCATTTTCATGGACGAAGGAACGGTATTTATTTCACTTAAGCCAAATATTGACTTTTTGTCGGCATTGCAAAATTATTTGAAATAAGACTAGACTTATATTAGTGGGTATTAGACCTATTCCTAAACGGATTTATCTGAACTTGTGATAAGGAGATTAATTTTTTGAGAGAAACATTTGTAAAAACTTCAAGAGGACTACTCACACTTACAGTTATTGGCATTTTCACAATTGTATTAGGTTTTCTCTACTATTCTGGCGTAGCTTCAGTAGACAGATTGTTTTTAGGCTTGGATTATAAAATCTTATTTGCATTCGGCTTTTACTTAACAATCATGACTGCTTTACCTTCACTATCGGTGATGGATGCCAGAGGGAAAACAAGTGTAAAGAAGATATATCCTCATTTAATACTCTTATTCAGTATCAGCTTATTAGGTATTATTTATTCATTGTTAGTTTATGGTGGTTTTATCACTCCGATTGATACAGAAGTAGGTACATGGTTCGATTTCTTCCTTCTTTCTGGTGTTGTCTTCTGCGTGAGTTTATTACCATTACTGTTTGGTGTTCGTGATCGTGAACGACTTTGGAATCTCAAATTTCTCTATATAGCTCTTACATTAATAGGATTGATTTTAGAAACATTATCAATGTTAGTCTATGGCCATTATATTGATGATTTAATTGATTCAATCCCACTAGTCGGAGGAACTTCCTGGGATGTCTTATTCCTAAGTGGAGGGATATTTTTAATTTTAGGAATATTTCCATTATTAATTTCAGCTAGTCATGGTTTCCGCAATTTTCTCGACAGTACTAGGTTACTCTGGCTAATTACAGTAGTAATTGGGTTTGTTTTAGTCATTCTTTCGCTTCTTATTAGCATAGAAATTCTTGATTCAAACATCCTTCTAGATACCGAATGGACTGTTATTTATTCGTTTGGAAGTTTATTAATGCTTTCAACTGCAGCGTTCCTTTCTAGTTCAAGGAAATTTAGTGGTGTCTTAGATAAATTAAAATTCATTTGGGTCCTTACATTACTTATCGGAGTATTGATGGTGATAACTTCATTTTCACTTGTTTTATCATCTTCTTCCGAAGTACAAGACTTACTAAGTTTAGCAAATCAAAACTATACGTTTTTAGGTTATTCGTGGGATATAATGCTTATGTTTGGAGCAGTTTTCTCATTCGTCTCAATAATTTTCATGACTTCAGTTCTTTACTTTGAGACAGAAGAAGTGAGTGGGGACTTCCAGACATCTGACCTCTCTACCGATTCTTTCCTAGACTTGAAGACTACTCCAACAGAAATGGTTACTTACCTTGAGATATTAAGCAATAATGAAAGTAATTTGATAAACCAGTTCAAAGAAGCTGTTAGGGATGATAAATTTCGACCTCGTGTTTATGAATCTTTAGTAAAGCACTATGAAGGACGAATAAAATCATATAAAACTAAAATAGGCAGTCTTCGTAAAGCTAAACCAGGAACTCCTCAAGCTGACAAAGTGGGTGCTTTATTCGATTCTGTATTAGGTGAAACACCTACACCGAAACCAATTCCAAAAACTCCCACGGTAGAATCTAAACCTGTAGGTCTTCCAACATCACCTCCTCCACCTCCGTCAACCCCTCCTGTAGCTCCTCCTATACCGACAGTTAGCATTCCTCCTCCATCTCCAACAATTCCTGAACCAGCAATGCCATCTGGACAAACAGGTGATTCTCCTCTTGATTTAATTGCGGATGCAAGATCAACAAGCATTGCAGAATTACGTGGAGAAATGCTCAAAGAGCTTCGTCGACTACGAGAAATTTTCAAAGAAGAATAAGATTTTGATTATCGGTGAGAGGGAAAACTCTCCCCTCCTTTTTTGAGGATTGTTTGGTTATTTCCAGGATATAACCAATTCGTCATCTCTGAACGCCCTCTGAAATACATCACCGATCTCACTATTGGTTGCTATCTTAATTTTTCCTGATTTGGATGTAGTAGCATTAAAAAATTCAATGGGGGAGGAATCTTCAGATTCTTTGATGAAAAAGCTTATTTCTCTATTTTTTATTCGTTTAGGAAAGCTAATCGTAATTGTTCGTTTATGAAAAGTTATATTTTGTCGCTTAAGTTGACTAAATCCTGAATTCTGGAAACTTGAAGGAGATTTGTTTACATCGAGCTTCACATTCAAAATTCGTTCTATCGTCTTTATCGTCGCTCCTTTTTGCCCAATCACAAGAGGAATATCTTCTTCTTGGGCATGAATTACGAAGCGATGTCCAAAGTTATCTTTTGGAACAATTTCAACTGATTGGTTTGTATATTGTTCCACCACGCCCTTTATCTCGGCTATACGCTCTGGTTTAATTTTTTTTGCTTTGTGATCGGATTCATGCAAAGGAATGACAACAGTTTGTTCCCCAAACGTGTACATTTCATAAACTACATTTCCAGTTAAGAAATCACGGACTTCAACTACCGGCCGAGCGAGATCACTCTCGAATAATCCTGATGGAACCTTTACAGTCATTTTTACTTCTAATATTGTCTGTATTTGCCCAGCCTCAATATACAATATAGTATCAAGTACACTAGGAATGACTCCTAGTTCTAGTTTTCCGATGAATCTTTGAATAGCGTCTATGGCTGTACTAGAGTGAATTACTCCAATTAATCCAATTCCAGCCAAGCGAAGGTCTGTATACAAGCGAAAATCATCTTGATCGCGGATCTCATCAAAAATAGTGTAATCTGGTCTAGATAACAAAAGAATATCATGAATTTCAGAGCGTGTACCAAAGTTCTTTGAATATTGGGTAATTTCTGCTTTTAGATTCAGATCTCTTGGGGATTCAATCGTCTTAATGATTTTCCCCATTTCATAGTAAAATAGTGCTAAGGCACGAGTAAAAGTTGTTTTTCCAGCTCCAGGCCTACCTGCGACCAATATCCCTTCGGCCTTTTCTTCAAGACGCTGATTTAAACGTGATGCCAGCCCATATTCTTCTAGTGCCATTCTTTTCAATGGACGGACAGCAGTAATTTCCCAACCATCAGAAAATGGAGGACGAGTAATTACAATCCTCCTATCTTCATACTGAACGATTGTTGATGTTTTTCTATCAATTTCAATAAAAGTATCAGGAAAGAAATCAGCTTTTTCTAGGATCTCATCAGCGTAATCAATTATTACTTCTTTTACAATAATTTCGGAGGAAAATTGTAAAAACCTTACGGCACCTGGTTTTCCCTTTTTTACAAACACAGTTGTTCCTTGTTTGATATGAATACTCATAGTTTCATTATCAAAGTACCTATCAATTTTCAATTGCTTTTCATGCTGCCTAAGAGTGTTTGACTTAATGAATAGAGTTTTCACACCCATTGATTGAGCACTTAAATTCTGAATGTTATCAGAAGTGATTAGAGTTCCTCCTTCTTTCCATGCTAACTCACGAATTAATGCATCAAGTTCCCCTAACTCGAATTGGCGAGGTTTTCTCCCCCCTACTGAAAAAACGATCTCTTTCTGCTCACAAGCTGATCTGATAAACTTGAGTTGTTCCAATCCATTTATTCCAGTTTTTTTACCTAAATTTGCTTGGTTTTCTAGTTCTAAAAGAAGTGCAATGGGGATGGTGATTGTTGAACCAATTTTGATTTTGTGATTCAAAATTAGTTCCTTGAGTCCTCCATTTATAACCACAGATGTATCAGGAACATAGTGATCCTCCTCCGATCCAAAGTCAAATCTCCCATCCATCAGGCATCACCATTGTCAGAATTGTTTGTAGGAGATATTTCATCTCTGAACTCATATTCTAAATTATTATATTCCAGCTCTAGTTGAGAAGCTTGATAATATGTTACATCTCCTAATCTATCTATTACAGATAATAGTAGCTTCTTTCTATCAATTTTTGCTTGTTTTACGATTTGATCTAGGAGATCCAGATCAACATCCTCGCCTTCAGGTATTGGATAAATAACCGTTTTACTCACAGATTCTCCAGGTTTTCCTCCTCTTGAGTAAATTCTAAAAGGTGCGGTAATCCGAGTCCCAATGCTAACAACATACCCCCGATTACGTAAATCTTTATATACTAAGTACCTACTCCAAAATTTGGGATTAACTTTTGTGAAATGGGTTACAAGTTCTTTTGATGCAATATCATTCCCAGTATCACTCAAATTTAAAATAATCCTCCCTCTATCTAGGAGTAGTAAAATCTCTTCAGGTTCTAAACAAAGAGTATTCTCTGATATCCAATGACCAAAATACCCATTTTCGAAAATCTCTGATGCAAGCGGCTTCTCGATTGTTAATTGAGGCGTTGACAAATCAAATATTATGGATGGGGGTGCTTCATCTTTGGATGATGGTTCTTCTTTCAATTCTCTTAATTCCATGACTTTTTAAAGGTTTATAATTCACAAATGGAATTTCAGACCTAATTTCTAATTCTTTGAAAATTTCCCTTCATTTCATACAGAATGAGTATCATTTTTTAAAATAAATACAACTAAGGAAAAAAAGGTCTAAGGATCCAAAATATTAGTTTCACTGATAAGTTTTAATCTGAATCTTTCTGTTAAAATAAGCAGAGAGATTATATTTTTTCATTTATCTTTTGTCTGTTCTGTGACAATTTTTCTACTAAGTGATTTTCTAACTTTAAATCCTAACAAGAAATTGAGTAAAGAACACTTTGTAAAAACAAAAACAAAAAAACCCTGACGAAAAAGCAAGTAATAGACGTGTATAAGATTCTATAAACATATACAGCCCTCAACTGAGGAAAATTCAAAATTATTAAGAGATAGGAGAGCGTAAACATTGGGTCACAGAAAAAAACATGCACCACATAGAGGATCATTAGGATATCGACGAAAGAAAACAATCCGTCACACATCTCGCATGAGAACATGGGCCTCGTCTGCAGAGTCAAGATTATTGGGTTTTGCTGGTTACAAAGCTGGAATGACCCATATTGCTATGATAAATACAGATCGTAGATCCCCTTTTTATAAACAAGAACAATTTATACCTGTGACCGTAATTGAAACACCTCCTATGGTCATATTTAGTATTCGGACCTACACTAAAGATTCTGTAACAGACCAAGGAAAAGTGCGTAGCCAAATATGGGGCGAGAAAATCGAGAAAGATCTTGGATTACGATTACAAGTACCTAAAAGTAAACAAAATATAAAACAGGCAATTAGTCTAGAGAAAGAATCGCTGAGCGAAGTAACTGAAGTTAGAGTACTCGCACATACTCTTCCTCGCGAAGCTGGCCTTTCACAGAAGAAACCCGATATTATTGAAATTAAGGTCGGGGGTACAGTCACTGAAGCCTTTGATTACGCAACAACGATATTGGATAAAAAAATGTCATTAGATGATGTGTACAAAGCAAGTGATTTCGTAGATGTGAATGGTGCTACAAAAGGGAAAGGATTTGCAGGCCCTGTTAAAAGACACGGGATTAAAATTCTACCTAGAAAAACCCGAAAGGGTAGGCGAGTTGTTGGATGTATAGGACCATGGCATCCTGCTAGAGTTATGTGGACTGTACCACGGGCTGGTCAATTAGGGAATTTCACCAGAACTGAGTATAATAAACAGATATTAAAAATTGGGGAAGATGGAGAGGAAGTGACTCCCTCAAATGGATTCAAACGATATGGAAGAGTTACTCGTCATTGTTTAATTCGTGGAAGCGTTCCTGGTCCTGCAAAGAGATTAATTCGATTGAGAGATCCAATAAGACCAAAACCTGTTGACATAGAGGATTTACAAATCACATATATCAGCACTGCTGCTAAAAATTAGTGAAAGAAGAGAGAGTTGCATAGAAAATGAAATCTACAAAGGTTCCAGTCTTCAATATTGAAGGGAAGGAAGTTGAGAAAATTCAATTGGCTGAAGTTTTTCAAACTCCATTTCGTCCCGATTTAATTAAAAGAGCTGTTTTGGCGAGTCGTCGAAATAGACAGATTCCTTATGGTGTCGATCCTAGAGCCGGAAAGCGTACGTCCGCAGAAAGCTGGGGAACAGGTCGTGGTGCAGCTAGAGTGCCACGAGTAAAAGGCTCTCGTACTCATTCAGCAAGTCGTGCTGCTCTTATACCATTCGCAGTTGGTGGGCGACGTACTCATCCACCAGAGGCCCAACAAAATTTTTCTGAAAAAATCAATAGGAAAGAGCGAATATTAGCAAAGAAATCAGCAATTGCAGCTACAACTGATCCAATCCTCGTTGAATCACGTGGGCACATTATTGAGGAAGTAAATTATTTACCATTAGTTGTGACTGATGATCTTGAGTCATTAAAGAAAACTAAGGATGTTCAAACAGCCTTCAAAAGCTTAGGATTGTCTTACGACTTAGCAAAAGCAAAACGTAGAAATACACATGTCCGAGCAGGGAAGGGAAAACGACGTGGAAGAAAATACAAGAATGGTAAATCAGTATTGTTGGTAGTAGCTAATGACATGGGGATACTCCAAGCCGCTAGGAATATTTCTGGTGTTGATGTTGTGTTTATAGACCAATTAAGTACTGAACATCTCGCTCCTGGAACCCATGCTGGACGATTGACAATATGGACAAAATCTGCTGTTAATTATCTGAAAGAACTGGAGAATAATTAATTTAGTTATATTGACAACCACAGGTTTGATTAAAATGAAATTCGATCACCCTCAAGATATTATCAAATATCCTCTAATCACAGAATCTGCATTCAACAAGATGGATAGCATTTACGAAAACGCTTTAGTCTTCATTGTAGATCGGCGTGCAACAAAACATCAAATTAAATTTGCCTTCGAATCACTCTACAAAGTTTCTGTAGTTAAGGTTAATACTCTTATCACACCTCAAGGCAAGAAAAAAGCGTTCATTAAACTTGTACCTGAGAATAGTGCTTTAGATCTCGCAACGGAAGTAGGAATTATATAAGTAGGTGAAATGATTGGGAAAAAGAATACTAGTACAAAGACGTGGACGTGGATCACCAGTTTTTCGTGCATTGTCGCATAGAAGAAGAGGTAAAGCACGTTATTTACCTATCAAGGATAAAGAACTAACAGGAAAAGTTGACTTTACAGTAATTGATTTTATCCATGAGATGGGTCGAGGTCTTCCTTTGATGCTAATCCGTTATGAAGATGGAGATGAATGTCTTCTTCCAGCCCCGGAAGGGGTTCATGTTGGCCAAAAATGCGAACAAGGAGAAGAAGCTGAACTGGAAGTTGGGAATATCGTTCCAGTCCATAAAATCCCAGAGGGAGTTTGGATCTGTAATATAGAAATGCGACCTGGCGATGGAGGCTCACTTTGTAGAGCGTCAGGGACACATGGTCAAGTTCGTGGTCAATCTAAGTCAGGGCCGTCAATCCAATTACCTTCAAAATACACACGTCAGGTTCATAAAAACGCACGTGCAATGATTGGGGTTATTTCAGCTGGTGGTAGACCTGATCGCCCATTTTTGAAAGCAGGACTGAAAAGAGCTTTTATGAGGGCAAAAGGTCATAAGGCGTTTCCTGTAGTACGTGGAGTTGCAATGAATATCGTTTCCCATCCTTTTGGTGGTGGTGCTCATCAGGGACCTGGACAACCTACGACTGTTTCGAGAAATGCTCCTCCAGGTAGAAAAGTGGGCTTAATTGCAGCACGTAGGACTGGTCCAAGAAGAGGAAGAATCAGAAGAGAATAAAGATTTTTTAACCTGAGATTTTCTTCTTGACCTTTTTTAATCGAACAAACGATTCTCTTTCGCGCTCTGCTAGTGTTAAACGAATCCACTTAACTGTTACCTCAATTCTTGGAATTATTATATAGTTCAGAGCGTTTACCCGTCTTTTAGTTTCAATTATCTCCTTTGATAATCTCGAAATGGTCGATTGGACCTCTGCCAATTGAACTATTGCTTGGAGACTTGTTTTAAACAGAAAAAGGTTTTCATCAAATTTGGCAGATGTTCGTTTCATCGAATAAGTCATATCTTTTTGGTCTTCTACCTCAGAATCTATGAGATTGAACATAGGAACTGATATTCCCATTAAGCTTCGTTTCTTACTCTCTAAGTGGTAAACTTGTTTAAAATTTGAAACAACGGCTTGTATTTCTGTTATGCCAAGTTGTAGCTCTAATTTTCTATATTCTTTTTGGGCCAGTCTTGTTTTTTCGAGTGCTTTTTCCTTTCTTTCTTTATAGGCATTTACTGACGTAAGAAGTTCTCCAGTTAAAGCCTCAAGCTTTTCACTAAGTAGTTCGTATCCCTTTGTAGCTAGTTCCAATCTCTGATTAAGTTCAAGCAACTGCATACGAGTTGGTGTAATTCCTGGAATAATGTCTTCCGTACTCATTAAAATACCTCGATTTAGTGCGGGGGGTGAGATTTGAACTCACGAAAGTCTACACTAACAGATCTCTTCCTCTACTTCATATTGAGAGTAGATCTTGAGTCTGTCCCCGTTGACCTGGCTAGGGAACCCCCGCAGGGTAGTTCAAGCATTTTACATTATTTACATACGGGTTTCAATCAAATAAGAAGGAAATTTAAAGATTTCGGGAGTGAAATTCAATAGTTGCCTTTTGAATTATACATTTTCGAGACGACTAAATGTAATCATCATCGCCTCTTCAAGTCTTAAAGAACGAGTCCCATATTTTTGCATAACATTCACACACATATCAAAGACATCACTGGTTTTTTTTCCTTCTGCCTTTAAGAGTTTAGGAATTCCGCTATAAGGCCCCCCGAAGGCAATTATCAGATCTTTGTTTAGATCTAATTTTTGTTTCAGGGAAGAAAACTTCTCACATGTTCTGGATGTAGCAATTTTGTATTCTGATCTATTTGCTAAGACTTTACTCAGAGTCTGTTGATATGCGCTGAC
This sequence comes from Candidatus Hodarchaeota archaeon, assembly GCA_016839785.1. Classification (GTDB taxonomy): domain Archaea; phylum Asgardarchaeota; class Heimdallarchaeia; order Hodarchaeales; family Hodarchaeaceae; genus Hodarchaeum. The sequence goes on from JAEOTQ010000036.1 coordinate 12,479, forward strand.
AGAGTAACCCCAATATTCTTCTGATGGGGGATTAGATAATACTATAGCCTTGAATTTACCGTCAGTCTTAATTAATTGTACTGTAACACGGATGGTTTTCTCTTTCAATGATTTTTTCCATCCCTCCACCTCTAGAAGTTCTATTCCTCCCACATCTGCCACAACACGATTTTGATTCAGAAAGATGGCAGCTTCCCGGATTTCATTTCTCTTTAAATCACGAGTTTTTGCATGATGAGGAATTGCTAAGGGGGAAAGAATCCCCACAGCAGCAGTATCTCGTGAAAGGGGAAACAATCGTTTGCGCAAATATTGGGGACATTCGACATATTTTAAAATTCTGGTAATGATTCTTCTTTCTCGATTCGCACGGGCGGGTTTTAAGAGAGGATTATGATATACTACAATGTTTTGGACCTGGAAAATCGCTGCTATTCGGCTTAATTGGAAGAGCTTTTCAGTTTTTGAACGTATATCACTATTATCACTTACTGCAGAATCAGGAATGGCGATTGATCGATGAATAGGCATTATTATCCTCTGATTTCTACAATTGTGATTATTGGATTGAGTTGGACGTAAATATCAATATTGATTCAAGTTATTGTTCAATATTACCTCGAAAAGTTAGTCTTTCTTTTCATATTCGTGTATATATGCCCTGATAATATCTCGTGTGTTAATTATTCCTAAGATTTCACCACTCACACTTACTACAGGCATCTGATCAAGGTTTTTCTGAACCATTTTCTTAGTAACTTCATGAATAGTTGTTCCAGTAAAACATTCTTCAACATTACGTTCCATAATATCATTAACTTTCATATTACTAGGAAGAGTAAGAGTTTTGGAGCCAATAATCAAGACGGATTCACTATCCCAGGATGAACTATCATTTTCAGCACCGTGACCAGTTCGACTTGTGCTTTGTGAATCTAGAATTTCGGCTACTTTTAGGAAGTCATTCTGAGTGATAATTCCAATCATCCCAGATTCATTAAGAACAGGAAGGCCTTTTTGATGACTGACACGGAGAATCTTCGCTGCAATATTCACTGGGGTTTCTTCCCATATTGTTGTTACATTGGGATTAAAGTAGCTTTTAACATCTGATTGGATCTTAGCTTTAAGGATTACTTTCTTGATCAAGTCATTTCTCGCGACTAAGCCTATTAAGATTTTTTCATCCGTATCATCTACAATGGGAATTCTCTGAAACACATTTTCCTTATATATTCTTGCAGCATCGATTACTAAATCGGTTGATTTCAATGTAATAACGTCTCTTTTCATAAGTAAAGATAGTTGTGTCTCATCAGGATTCCTAAATAAATCCGATCTTGATAGAATACCTACTAATTTATTTGAATCTTTTTTTAATACAGGATAAACACTTAAACCTGTTTTACGAATGGCCTCAATTAATAAATCTCTATTACCCGGAATGTTCATGGTAACTAGATCTTCTCTTTGAGTCATTATTTTAGAAAGGGGTATATCTTCCGTCATTATATTCAGCCACTTCAAATTTTATTTGGTTAATCTAAAGAAAGACGTAGAAAAAAAATCTATACAAGAATATTCTATCTGTCGTTATTGAAACAGATTTAAGATAAGAATTAGTCCTACAAATGCGATCGCTAGTCCAACTGTCCAATAAGGGCCGATTTTTAACCCTGGTGAATCCGATTCGGAATAAAACCGTATTAATCCTGCACCAGTGGCAGGCATCGGAGAATCATCACGTTTTTTTGATTTTCTGACACTCATATTCTAAGCTCCTGTCATAAATGCCTAGATTGATTTGATCATCGTTTCAAGTTATCTGAATCCGGATTTACTTAAGAAGTTTTACATTGGGATAAACTATTGGGAGAATCAATTGAAATTTCCAATAGTTGAGTAGAAGAAAATTCTCAACAAAATTAAGCTGAAGAAGAAGACAAAAAGAAACTTGTGGTGCTTCATTTTTTTTTTAGAAAATGGGGAACAGAATCGCTATTAAGCAATATTGACAGAGAATTAGAATTTGTCAGATAATTTTGATTATCTGAATACTGCGAATCCTCTTTCCAGTCTCCACCACATCCAGTCTAGCCAATCCGCAAACTGATCGATGATTGGAACATCCATTTTTTCTATGATTAAAGCGAAGAATATCGTACCAAAAAAGCCAATCACTTTGGATGAAACATCATGTGCCCAATAAAAGGCAGTTTCCGAATCCATTTCGAATTGTGTTACTAAGAAAGATACACACCATAGATGGAAGGTAATTCGTAAAGTGTTTCCAATGAATAATGCGATAAAAAACACGGTACTTGCTCGTATCTTCGCTGTCCAAGTCGCTTCAGTGATCATAATGATAGCTAAGAGTAATCCTCCCGCTTGCATACCTGTACATGCTTTTACAATCCAATAATCACCGTTTGTTGATGGAATGTGAATTCCAGGTGTTTGTGTGGTTGCCTCAAGGAATGGAAATTCACCTCCTCGTAAAAAATCTGGGATAACTGAATTTGGATCTAATGTAGGGATAGGGAAGTTTTCAATTCCGATAAAAACTAGTATTTCGTGAATTATATTACGAGTTGGTATTTCCAGAAAGACCCAATCGGGAACTGTGTATATAAGAAATGTTACAATAGTAGCAATCAGTAGAGATGAAATCATTAATTTATCATTATGATAACGTTTTGGTGTTGTATTTTTTTCTTCAATTATTTGATTTCTTTCGCCTTCCAACTGCCCTTCATCAGGGTTTGTAGATAATTCGATATTACCTTTCATTTCAGAACTCTTCTAATTCCTATTCTCTAATTATGCTTATTGATAATTGAATTTATATTTTGTTTCGTATGCAGATAGAAATTGATGGCATAATTCAGTTAACAAAGGAAAACAAATTGTTAAAATTGTATTTTTTCGTTTATCGAATCAATTCTCATCTTTCAGGTCAGTGATGTAGCGAAATCTTTTCTTCATAAAAATAAATTGTCCCTGTAGAATTATCCTTTTCTCTTTAAGTTAAAAAATTGTCAGGATTCTTTAGCGTGTACCATCCATAAGTAACCTTGCAAATATCCTTTTCTACGAGTTCTCTGAGAACTTGTTTGATCTGGTCTTTTGAAAGTTTAACTTCCGATGTTAAGAGATTTGATTGTGCTTTATACTGAGGCCGCAGCAATAACGCTTGAATGACCTGGATCTCTGAATCCGACAACTTAAATCCCTTCGGGATGTTTAAATCAGGCGTTGATTGAATCGAGCTCTCTGAGGCTAGACTTCCTCTTTTTTGCTCCAAGATGTGTTTATCTTTTAAAATGTACCATCCATAAGATACCCTAAGGATTCCCTTGTCCACTAAATTTCTTAAGACTTCTTTTAAAATGCTTTGTTTCAAACCTGTTGGACGGGTTAATAAGTTTGATTGAGCTTTTAGGTTTGGCCTTGACTTAATTGCTTTTATAGTAGCTATTTCTTCCGAAGTCAAACCCTCACCAGTCCGAGAGATTCTTGGAGATTTTTTCTTTTTCTTCTTTCGATTTGAATCAGAAAAAGTCTTTTTAAAGAAAGGTAAATGACTCTTCTTTATGATAAACCAGCCGACTTGAGTTCTAAGAAGTCCCTTAGAAATTAAATTACGTAAATGTTTTTCTGCCTCTTCTATTGCAATATCTAAATCTTTAGCTAAAATTTCAGGTTTTGTTCGATGTTTGATTCGAGCAAAGGTGCGATCTAGTATTTCCATTTCAATTTCTGTTGGAAGATCTTCTTCCCAGTTGTCTTTTCTGAATAAACCTGTTGTTTGTTTTAAATATGGGGCGACATCGTTCGAGTACGATTTGTCTGGAGGTTCCATCCTAAAAAGATCAGAATCAGGATCTTTATTATTCTCTGGTACAGATCTTGCATCACTAGAGGGAGGTTTTTTGAACAAACTTTCCTCATCATAATCATCTGTCGCATTTTCATTCGAGGTACTGCTTCGTGGTATAATTTGCTCCTCACTCAATCGTGTTTTCACTGAAAGTTCCGAAGAGTTGGGATTTTCACTTGCTTTTTTTGCACTAAAACCTATTTCTGGACTAGGTTTTCCATTAATTGGTTCAGAAGATGGTTTAGATTTTACTGCAGACATTACTGGAGATATTGTAGGTTTTATCTGTTTAGTTGATAATTTTGAACTACTAGATAATTGTGATGGCCTTTTAAGTTTCGGTTCTTCCTTTTTTACCGATTCTGAGCCAAAAATCAGGGTTTTTTGTGTCTTTTCGAGCGTGACTTCAGCCACATTGAATAATGACTGGATTTTTTCTGCAAAAGAATCGAAAGAGGCCCCTATGCCTGCTACTTCGCATGTAATACCTTCGTCTGATTCTGTTTTTAGTAGATATTTCGAGCGTATTTTCTGAACATTTAACTTATTCAGACTAAAAAATTCCCGAATTTCACGATTCATGACACTCGATTCATCACCATGAATTTCAAGAACGTACTGTTGTTGTTTTGGTTCAGAACGTGTTTCTTCAATATAAAATATAATCGAAGGAAAATCTGGAATTCGTGGAGTAGCATGAACACTATTATCAATAAATTCAATTTCACGAAATCTACCACGTGCCTTTAGAAAGTTCACAAAATCATTTAAAACAGCGTTTTGTCTGAACATTTTTATTTATTTCCTTTTATATATCAAGATTAACCCCAAGATTAAAAGAGTAAAATTTTAATGCCGTTAGAAGCTAAATTAACTCATAGTGAAAAACTTTTCTTTATTTCCTTAATGAAGAGATGATTTTCTGGTTTCAGAAATTCTAATAGAAAGCAACATTTGATCATTACTTCACTTTATTGGATTGTTCATCTTTAAAAAGATGTTTTAAGGAGCTAGGGATGGTAAAAGTTGAATTTTCTAATTCTTGAAGGTTGATTTGAGTATTATCTCTTGAAATATTCTCCCATAGCCTATTATATTCCATTACAGAAATTCCGAGGGGAGGAGACAGAGAGCTTTTTACGTTCGTGATTTCATATTCAGCAACGGTCAGAGAGACTGCTTCTTCCTTTACCTCTGTTTTTTTCGAATGGTGGTCCGTGAGCTCTATCAAACCAAATCGTTGTAATTCTGCAAAGAACGCAATAATTGTTTGAATATCAAAGGATTTCATTTTTTTTGCTATCTGAGGAATTGAGAGATCATTATCAACAAGATGTTTCATGATTTCCCTTGTTATTGGTCTTTCTAACAATTTTTCAGCTGTAGAATCAATTTTTGACATTTAAAAAACTGTATTCTTGCTTTTTTATAAATTTTTTACCCCGATAAGCCCTTATTTCAATGACAAGGTATCAATACCTATTATATTATGATTTGAACAGTCAAATCGTTGGAACTAGTTCGCAATTATATAAAATTTTTCTTTCCTTCATAAAAATGTTAATAACTCGCCATTGAATCACTCCCTTGACCAATTAATCAACCGAATAATATTATTTAATTTAAAATAGTCGTCAAAGGCGGATTAAATGACATCTGTTCAAGATATAGTTGTTGAATGTAAAAATTTAAGGAAATCTTACATCTTAGGAGAAGTAAGGGTTGATGCCCTTCGAGGGATTAATATGAAAATCAGCAGGGGAGAGATGGTTTCGATAATGGGTCCTAGCGGATGTGGTAAGACAACCCTTCTCAATATTGTCGGTTCATTGGATAACCCGTCCTCTGGACAAGTATTGCTTGAAGGAAGCGATATATCTCGAGCAAGCGAACAACAGCTTACAGAAATAAGGCGAAAAAGTGTAGGTTTCATCTTTCAATTCTATAATCTTCTTCCAGTTCTAACTGCTTTAGAGAATGTCGAGCTACCGATGTTGATAGCAGGAATATCTAAAGATAAGCGTGTTAAAAGAGCAACAGAATTACTAGAGAAAGTAGATCTTTTGAGACGAAAAGACCATAAACCAGATGAGTTAAGTGGAGGAGAACGTCAGAGAGTTGCCATTGCACGATCCCTTGCAAATAAACCCACAATATTATTAGCTGATGAACC
>JAEOTQ010000037.1 GCA_016839785.1 Candidatus Hodarchaeota archaeon
AATAAATCCATTGCGACCATCATTCGAGTAATTGCTATCCGAAATTTACAGACTTATCAAGATCATAAAATCACAAGTTTTTTGCTGGATCTTGCAGCTGATCAATCTAATGCTGAACGAATTAGACAGGCCTCACTAGAAGCTCTTGAACAACATGATGTTGATAAAAAGGGTACCGAGTTGATATTCAAAATTTATTTGGATCCAAAAGAAACAACTTTCATCCGAATGGAAGCTTTTAAAACTCTTCAGGAGCTGAAATTCAAGCCAAAAGCTGAAACCTTGCGATCAGAGAACTCTGATTGGATTACGATACTGGGATTGCACCAACTCATGGAGGGCTGAAAATGGATTTCGATGCAGCTCTAAAGACCTTAGAATTTTATTTAGCCGACCAAAGTTTTTTGCAGAAAATATCTTCGCTTGAGGATCTTAAGCAAATAGAAACACCAGCAATTAGTCTTCTACATACACAAAATGGGAATTTGTTCTATCTTCCGGAGGAAATTTTGTTTAAGAAGAGAATTTCTTTCCTGAATGACGATTGGATAGATTTCGAATCTATGGCACAAGAACGGCGTAGAATCAAAGAAATGTTGAAAACCGAAATGAACTCTACTAAATCCGAAGAACCGTTAATGTCCAGTAATCGGCATAATAAGCATCACAGCATCAATTCGTCAATTGATCTTCTTAATTACTTAGTAGAAGAGAATATAATTAAACCAGCATACTTGGATCTGTTTAAAAGTGTCACAGAGATTAACCTTGAAGATGATATCCTTATATTAAGAAGAAATCCAGAAACTTCTGATTTCAGCGAACTTGTAGTGATTAAGGGACCTATGGATAATAATTCTACCAAACTGCCAAATATATTGAGTACAATCGAGAGAATTACTGAATTTACATATCAATCCACTTCGCATACCCTTCCTCCAAGAATGGAACATTTTCTCTCCTATCGGGAGTTAAATAGAACCAATTATCTCACTTGGGACACGAATCAAGTGGAATCGTATTTAGGATCCATTTGGAACGAAAGAACTCACCAAACGATTAGTTCACGCATAAATATCCTATTTGAAAGTGCTGTACTCCTTGCAGAAAAAAATCCAGTTTTCAATAAATATCTACAGGTTGATAAAGAACATAAGACTATGGTTGGTATTCCAAGTAATTTCATCATTGGGATATGTGGGGGTTATGCAAGAGGAGAATATTCTGACAACTCGGATTTAGATATGCTCTTGATTCATGAGGGTAATGATCAACAATTCCTACAAGTAGGTGAGGCTCTACATCGTGTACTACAACACACGCCTAATCTCGAATTATGCAAACTAGAGAATGTTGAGAAACTGAATTTTCATGAGGAGATGATTCCTAATATTTTACAGGCCTTTCTAAACGGAGATGACAATTTCTTAGAATCTAATCAAAGATTAGAGATTCATGAAATGTTAAGCTCCATTGAAAATCTCCGTAAAACTTCCATATCTACTGAAGATCGAAGAAATGGCATTAGCAAATACTGTTGGTCCATATACAAGTCTATTATTAACATGGTTCCAATTTACGAAAAACCTATTGGAAAAGGCAGGATTTTACGTGATGAAATTACCCGTTCGACAAGGAATGTAATTCACAAGATAATACCAATATTGCTCCAAATTACTGAATCTCTGAAAGCTGAAGATAATGCATTAGGGAATAAACTACGAATTTGTCAACCGTTTCTATACGATTCCATTTTCAAGACATACTCTGTGATCACTGCATTACAGGATTTAGGCACCGTCCTAGCCGTGCTGAATGATACTAATTTCACATCTTCAACTACAGACCGATTTAAATTAGCTCTAGAACGAGACATTATTTCTGAAGAACAAGGTAGAAAGCTTATTCAGGGTTATAATAACTTTTCGGAGGCAAAATACAAGCTAACGACAGAAATGCCTATTGAAGCCGTAGAAATCATAAATAAGGAATTGATAACTACTATCAAAGAAGTTTACAGAAATATTCTCCAAACCTTTGTCCCTGAAGACTCGGTGGAAGATAAACCAGTAATTGCATATCCACTGTTAATTTTCTCCGACCTCCATTGGGGACTTAACAACAAATTAGCGAAACTCAGTTTGGCGGAAATCAAAAATGCATGCGAAAAACACCATGTTCATTCAATCTTAATTGCTGGAGATGTTTTTAATATTGATCGCGTGGCTGAGCTTTCAGAAACAGATAAAGAAGGGATTTCTCTTCTCAATGAGCTGTCTCAAATTCAAGATTCTCTCGGAGATCAAAGAATTCATATTATCTCTGGTAACCATGACCCAAAGAGTTTCTATGGCCAATTCCAAATGAAATTAAAGCGAGAATTAGACATTCATTTCCTAGGTGATACCTATCACGATGAAAATATCTGGATAGAACATGGAGATCAGGATTTCTGGAAGAACTTCACACCACCTCTTAATCAATATATATCAAATTTCAGGGAAAAGTACAATTTAACGTCCCAAAAACTTATTGTGGGGCATAATCACCGCATTCATGAAGTGAAAGATTTAGATTTCTATGCTAATGGTTCAATCGGAAAATCATTTTCTGCTTTTTTAGTCAAAGAAGACTCATTTGAGTTACTAAGGTTACCAATAAGTTATACCATTGATTTTGACAAAATTGCTACGGAATATACGGGAATAACAAATGCTGAAGATTCAATCAATGAATATATTCAAGACAACTTCAAATTGATTGAATGGGATCAATTTTGTTCGAATATCCAACAAAATACAGCGGAGAAAGAGACATGGATTATTACACACGACGGTTCTCCATCTGGTTTCATTCCTTTCAACATGGTTGAAAAAACAAGTAAACTGGAGAATATTCAAGTTTATGAAACAGCTTTTCCAATAAACTACACATTTACGGTTGGTCAAACCCTGAAAGAAGCATGGGGAGTTTTTTCAATTACTGGAGAGTCTTTACTTCCCGTTATGGATGAGAACAATCAGATTGTAGGTACATTATCTATCTTCAGTGTCCCCAAACCAGAAAAAGAACATGCTAAGACAAAAACAGCAGAAATTGATGAGACAATGGAAAGTGTTGGAAATTTCCTAACCGATAAACTATATGAAAAACAAGATAAAATGAGAAAAAATAATAATTCCTAGTTCTTCATGATAACCTTTTTTTAGGAGTGAATCCTTACTCTTCAGGAAAATTTCTGATAGGACTGTGTATACATTAACAGATTTCTCTAAGGAATTGGTGAATTATGCAATCATTCGGTTGGATGGTGCTTGGTTTAGATTTGTGATGCAAAAATATGGAGTAGAGGAAGCCGTAGAAATCGATGCAGAAGTATGACGAGATTGGACTATGCGAGTGGCATGGCAAATAAAAAAATTAGTAGATATTCCACGGGAGAAGCAATTCAGTTCACTAAAGTCTATATTTGAAGTTTTGGATAAAGTTAGTACAATTTCTGGAGATTTAATGGGATTTCATGGTAATTTAACTTTAGAAGATAATAGAATTATCTCAAGGATTTCTAATTGCCAGTATTGGGAGTCAATTAAGAAAGCAGGATTTGATCAATTTGCAGAAGCAGGACTATTATGTTCCAAAGTCCTTACAGCTGGATATGAAGGATTATTAGAAGGGATTTTCCCGAACGTCGATTTTAATATCACTCATACTGAGAGCATCCCAAAAGGCAATTCATGCTGTGAGGTTATCATTGAACCCCAATTATGAAATTTCAATCGATAA
>JAEOTQ010000038.1 GCA_016839785.1 Candidatus Hodarchaeota archaeon
GCACCACTTCCAAAACCAATCATAACGATAAATACTGGTTCTAAATCCCAATTCGTATAAATTGGTTCCATATCTAAGGCGGGAACAAGCAAACTAAAGGCAGAAGCGGCAAGCATGACTCCTGCGGCAAATCCTAACATAATATCTAAACTTCGATCCGAAAATTCCCGACCAAGAAGAACGGGTATTGCCCCTATGGAAGTTGATAGTCCTGCAAGTAGAGAAGCTAATATTCCTAGAAGTATTATTTCCATGTTCTAATCTCCAGATGATTTTTCTCATGTAAAGTTCAGATAGTAAATTGTAGTTGCCGAGAATAATATGAATTTTCTTACGCTTTTAGTAAAGATCATTCTAAGCATATTTTCTTAAGAGTCAATTAAACCTATAGACTAGAATGGAAATGCTTTTGAGAGTGGATGTAAAAATAAGATGTGTCAGCTTTTTTGGTGTCACTGGAATGCGTATCCGAGAAAATTGGGCCCTATTTGTAGAAGGGACTGAGGTTAAATGGACTTTTGGCGAGCCTAGCTCCGAGTTCTTAGAAATTGTTTCAAATTTTCTAATGGGTCTAGGGAATTTAGGGAAAGAATTGTTTGGTGAAGGGATTGCAAGTATACAATTCGACATACCCCAACATGTAGGAATTAAATCGTCTGAAATCTTTATTGTTTCATTAGAAGATCAGTTTTTTCTGATTATTAGTGACCCAGCGGTTACACTCCTTCTTATTAATGCAGAAGGAGGTATTCCCGATGAAATTAAAGTAATTATGAAAGCCGTGCTTGTTGGGCAGGCCTCAATCCTTTATGCAAATGCTGTATCCGGAGATATTGACGACGAAACAAAAGAAAGTATTGATTCTCATTTTCAAAATATCCTCCTAGATATTAACGAGAAATACTTGCAAGGGGATCTTATAAACACAATTGTTGGTCAGTTTGGAAGTAATTTCAGTATCTTAACCTTTGAAGAGTGTCTCATGCTTCATTATTATCTAAGAAAACATGCTGAACGTACCCAAGTAGCTAAACCTGCAGGGTGGGCAATGATTGCGAATTTAGAAGGGTGGGAAGTTCCACTAGCATATAATTTGACAAAAGAAGGAATTTGGGCTGGATTCTTCAGCGCAATAATAGGATTTATCCATTCGTTATTTGAGTCGAAGCCCCGCTCTATCACATTCGGATCCACAGCCATCCATAAGCTGAGATTTGTATATGGCAAGAAATTTTATTTTATGGCTATAGATACTAGTTTTGTATCGGATTTACTTCTCCAAAAGCGATTCCAAACTGAACTATTTAATACAAGTTACGCCATCCTTAAAGATATGTCAGTAGGAATAAAATCTCTCATAATTGAGGAGATATTAGCCTATAATGAGGATAAATTAAATGAGCTCTCTGTGGAATCGCTTCTTGATACTTACATCGGAGAAGATGAATCACTCGAATTAAGTCAAGATGAACGTGTGATTCGGATTTGGGGTAAACTCCTCCTTAGTTTTCAGAAACAAGAGTAGATTCCTGCCTTAAATGGTGAACTACCACCTTTTTACTTGAAGGTTTTTCTATCCCTAGAAAAATTCTTAATATTGTTGCTCGGGGTGGGAATGGTGTAGTAACAATATGGAGGATTTCAATGACTGTACTAGACTTGTTCAAACTCACAAATAAAAAAGCCTTAGTAACTGGGGGCGCAAAGGGTATTGGACGTAAGATTAATGAAGGATTTTTAGAGGCAGGGGTCGAATCTCTCATATTCTGTGGTCGTGGAAGACATGGATCATTGGAAGATGAACAAAATCGTTTAAAGGAGCTCTGGCCTTCGCGAGATATTAGAGGAATCGCTTGTGATATTAATAATGAATCGGATATCCATTCACTTATAGATCAGATTCGTGATCTGAAAACTTTGGATATTTTAGTGAATAATGCCGGTGTTACATGGGCAGTTCCTACCTTGGATCAAACGATGAAATCTTGGCGCCGTACGGTGGATACGAATCTAACTGGAACATTCTTTATGTGTAAAACCGTTCTACAAGAACTTATGATAAATAATGAAAACGGTGGGAGCATTATCAATATCGCTTCGATCCTAGCACTCAAAGGAGTTGCGGAAATCGCACAAATCGGATATTCAGCAACCAAAAGTGCTTTATTAGGTTTAACACGGCAACTAGCCGTAGAGTTTGCAAATTATGGGATTCGTGCAAATGTTATTTGTCCTGGTTTTATAGAGGGGGATTCAATGGCTGAACTTTTTACAAAAGAAGGAAGTCCAATTAGGGAGACTCTCATAGACATGGTACCACTTCGACGGTTTGTTAGTGTAAACGATATGAAAGGAATAGTGACATTCTTGGCCTCAGATGCTTCCTCGTATATAACTGGACAAGCTATCGCGGTTGGTGGAGGACTTACAGTAAGCCTATGATTTAGGATCAATGTACAAATGTTATCCGATATTAAAAGTGAAATGCTCTCACATCCGCTGGAATATTATCTGGAAAATTACTTCGAAGCATTGGCTGAATTCGACAAACAATCAATTCCAATGATTGGATACTTCACCAATAAAACACCAGTTGAACTTCTAGACGCCATGAATTTGCACCCATTACGCATTTTTGCATTTAAACACCCCAAGTCTCATCAGGGCGCCTACGAACGTTATATTCAAACCTTTGCCTGCTCATGGTTACGAGGGATTCTTGATAATGGACTAGTGGACGGTTATAATGATCTAAAAGGGATTATGTTTTCAACTGGAACTTGTGATAGCCTGCAAAATGTATCTGACATTTGGCAGAAGGTTTTCCCAAATCAATTAACATATAATTTAACTTTTCCAATTCAGAGCAATACAGCAGCAAGCAAATACCTCGTGAATGAATTTAAGCAATTTATTTCAGTTCTTCAAGATAATTTTGGGTGGTCTTCTAGTTTCAATTTGAAAGAGAGTATTCAGAAGTATAATTTGAAGAGGAAAATTCTACAGAACATTGCTAATTTTGTATCAAAGGGGCATTTAAATTATGCTTCATTGGCCAAAATAACGTATGTTAGTGATTTGTTACTTGTAGATGAATTCACACGCTTGTTCAGAGATTTTTCTGCCCCTGATGGCAAAAGTTCTTCCTCCCAAGAAGAAACACCGCGATTACTTGTCTCTGGAGGTATGTGGGATAATTGGAAGTTATTTGATATACCTGAATGGGATGGACTGGTTGCAGACGATTTATCATTTGGATATCGTAATTTTAATTATCTTATTCCCGAAACTGATTCATTGGAATCATATGTAAAGTCACAACTAGCCAGAATACCTGAACCCACGGCGTACGATGAAAATCATCGCCTTGAGAGTCTGGGAAAACAAATCAAAGAACATAAAATTGACGGAGTAGTGCTTTTGACCATGAAATTTTGTGATCCAGATGCATTCGAACTTGTACCACTTCGAAAGCATTTGGAATCGCTAGAAATTCCTTATCTAAATCTTGAAACAAGTCCAGATTTATCTAACCTTGCCCAACTTCGAACTCGATTATCTGCTTTTTCTGAAATACTACAATAGAAGGGATGAATGGTATGAACTCAGTTGAAAAACAACGTGTTTATCGACGCTTAGAGAGCACCCAAAGTGTAAAAAATAGTCAAGCTATGTATTATTTCCAGAGTAAAAACCCTTATCTGCATGATGAGGGAAAGAAGATAGCTTGGATAACATCTGGAGGGCCTGTAGAGTTTTTAGTAGCTATGGACATTATTCCACTATATCCAGAACAATATGGGGCTATTGCAGGTTCAGCAAAGGATAGTACTCGGTTGAGCCAGGTTGCGGAGTCACACGGATACAGTCAGGATATATGTGCTTATGCACGGACATCTTTCGGGAGCATATTATCCCCTGAAAGTCCTACTCCACTATCTGAAATCGATGGTGTTGGGGGATTGGCAACTCCTGACATGTTAATCTGTGGAAATAATATCTGTGGGACTGTTCTCAAGTGGTATCAAGATTTAGCCAGAATATATAAAATACCTTTATTTATCTTCGATACTCCTCCGTTGACTGATGATAAAATCTCTTCTTATTATATTGAATATTTAACAACTCAGATGAGCGAATACATTACTTTTTTAGAAAGTGAAATGAATAAACAAATGGATATTGAGATTTTAACAGAGGTTTTTCAGAACTCAAAGCATGCTATCGAGCTTTGGACAAAGATATTAAGTTTAGGAGAGGCAATTCCAGCTCCACTAAATTGTGCTGATCGTTTTCTTCTAATGGCACCTGTGGTATCCCAGAGAGGTACATCTGAAACTGTTTCTCTTTATGAAGAAGTATACCAGGAAGTTCAGACACGAGTCGATAATTCGGAAGGAGCAATTACAGTCCCCGAACAGTATCGATTACTCTGGGATAATATACCAATCTGGTTCAATCTTTATGATTTCTATAACACACTTGCTCAAAAAGGAGTAGTCTTCCCTGTAGATACGTATACAAATGCATGGTCGCAAAATTTTCAAGAATCGGGAGATTTACTGAAAGATGCGGCCGTAATGTACTCTAATATCTACTTAAATAAGACACTTCAACATAAAATCGATTTAGTAAGTGTTCTCGCAAAGAAATATCAATGTGATGGAATTTTGTATCATTCTATGCGATCCTGTAAGCGTTATTCGTTAGGTCAACCAATTACCCGAGTTGAAGTTACTGAAAAAACAAATATTCCTGGAACCTTAATAGAAGGGGATATGAATGATTCGCGCGCGTATTCTGAGGGTCAAGTAATGACGCGCATTGACGCTCTTTTGGAATTAATTGATACACAAAGAAATTAAGAAAAATTTAGGTCATCTGTTAATTTTTATAAGAGCTAAATTTGAAAACTGCGGAAGTTCAAAAAGTCAATTAATCGAATTTTAATTGAAGATATATTTGGTGTAAGGGATTAATGAATAGCTCAGAACTAGATCTTATCTCATATCAGCAACATATCAAATAGAAATATACTGAGTGAATCTGGAGGAACAACCTGCATAATAAGGCAAATGAAGAAGTTGAAGAGTAAATGCTAGTAAAAGCTAGTAAAACAATCAATCTGATTTTATTCATCAGCAGTACTAGGGATGCAAGGTACAATAATTTTTATTGAAGGCGAACTACCTTTCCAAAGGGCGTCAAAGATTTCTTCTTCAGATAGCTTAATAATTTTTTCAAAAATGTCTAAGGCTTCTGTATACAATAGCGGGGCGATTTCCAAGGATTGATTTGAACGTACAGCGTTATTAAAGGAATTTATTTGTGTTTTAGATCTACTGGTGCCAACTTCCTGAGTCGACTTGAGGATTGCTAATCTCTTTAATCCTAAAAGTGCGTTTTTGGAAATTTCAATTGAGGTTTCTGTTTTTTCCTCCTTATCCAATTCATAAATCCTTTGGCAGTTTAATGTAAAAGCTGAAAGAAGATGTAACGGGAAAAAGTGATTTATTACATTTGCTACAACAGGAATCGTTAGGGTCTCATCTATTATGCCGAAATCATTATGGGGTAATTTTTCTTCTAATAATCGGGCAATACTCACGAAAGAAGATTTGATAAACTCTATTGGCTTTTCTTTCGTAAACAAGAAAATTTTATAATGTTGAGTAGAGACAATTAAGATTTGGATTTGATTTTTGACAATAGCACTGGTTTTAATCTGCCCTGCAGAGGGTGATTCAGATCGAGAACTTGGTTCAAGTAAATAGCTGATGAAGTCGGACTGAAAGGATTCAAGAAATGAATCAATCCCTACAGATAATCCACTTAAAACATCTTGCCTAGATGAATCAGGTTTATATAATACATTATTCAGGTTAAAGACAGGTAATCCAGTATCTGTTGTTACTAAAATAGTATAAATGTTCGTAATCGAAGCTAACTTCGCCTGTGTACTTAAAAGTTCATCCATTTTCTCGATTACATTTTTACGATATGTGGAATAAGAAACAAAGAGTAGTATAAAAATCAGGGATGAAACTCCAATGATTAATGCGACCTGTTCGAATGATATGTCTGTTGGAGAGGATTCAGGTAAAAAGAGATAGTTTCGTTGCTCGGAATAAACGACATTGATAGCATTTAAAGCATCATACACCACTATTTGCCAATTCAATGTCCCTGGCTCCCCGAATTCCAAAGATGTAACGTATAATGTGCCATTGGAAGTCATTTCCAGAGTCATAAATTCCTTAACAGTAGCTCCAGTACCTTGATTTATAAATTCATAAAAGAGCTCAACTTTATCAATTCCAGAACCCCAATCAGTTACATTTGCCCATATTCGAAGGAAATTCCCTGAAATGGGTTCGATATTAGACTCGATAATTACTGGACCCCAATACGTGCGTAAATCATTGTTTGAGATAATGACGGATTGTGTGGAATCACTTACTTCGATGTAATAATTAAAAGTTTGATTGCATTCCATAACCATAGAATAAATATAAAGATCTAAAGAGGTGGAATAACTCATATTTTTGCAAATAGTAATCCAAGTACTATTTTCATAAATAAAATAATCGATTGTTATGGTTATCCAATTGATGGAACCGAAAGGATCTGTAGCATCAGCCCAAAATTCTATTTCGGTATGAGAATGGTTCACTAAGCTTTCATTAAAGCCAAAACCATTGCAAACAGGTGGAGTATCATCAGTAATAATGAATATATGCCATGAGCTAATGTAGGTATTGTTGCTATTATCAAAAGATATAATTCGATAATTAAAAGCATTTCCAGGTACAAATCCAGATACACTATGAGTAAACATGCTATTTGTACCATTTTCAATCATAGTTTCGTTGAATATCGAAATAAATACGTATTCGATACGAACTGCATTTTCTGCTAATCCACTCCCGTTTATTGAATCTTCCACAATGGCCCAGAATGTAACAGTTCCATTTTGATATTCCTCAATTCCAGTATCTAAGAGTTTAGGAGGAGATTGATCCTTAACAATAATTGTCTCAACTAGAGTACCGATATTCCCTGAGGCATCATTTACCCAAATCTTGATCTCAAGAATGTCACCAAATATGAAATATGAACTGAAAGTGTAGAAGTAAAACGAATCATAATGCATTTTAAAAGAGGAAGTTTGACCGCTGACGGTGAGATTGATGCTTACCGTATTATTAATGTCTCGGATACTACCATATGGATCGTTTGCCCAAGATGTAAATGTGATTTGCCCATCATTTACTAAAGATTCTTCAATTAAAAGAGAAAGGACAGGAGCAATTTTATCTTCCAGTGAAAAGGATTGTGCAGAGGCTTGTCCAGGATTATTCCAATTTTTATAGTTATCAACCGTTGAGACATAAAACCAGAGTGTATTATCAGCAAAATCCAATGAAAATACTCTCATCATGAAAAAAGTGTCATTTTCTTGAGTCATGCTAAGGTTAATCCATTCTGCAAAATAATCCTGAGTAAAAAGAATGAATGCAAATGAGGAATTGGATGGCCAGTCTGTAACAAAAGCAAAAAAGTCTACAGTTCCATTTCCCCAATCTTTTGTCCAAGAATAGGTACTGGGAGAAATAATATCTAAAATTGAAACTGTTTCATTAACAGATAGAGAAATATAGTTACCCGCTAAATCGAATGAAGAAATCCAATAGGATATTGAATCATTGAATTGGAAAACATGACTGAAGTAATATGATTCCTCCAGAGCAGTCATTGAGTAGTTGAAGGATTTTCCATTGATTATTAAATGAATACAGACACTACTATCATTAACGCCGCTTTGAAAATTTGTTCTGTCCTCAACTTTAGCAAAGAACTCAACAAATCCGTTCGTATGAGATGAAATGCTATCCTCTAGGTTTGATATAATTGGTGATTCATCATCTTCAGGAATGATGTACTGAAGTGGGCCGATTTGACCATATAAACGCGATCCGTTCTCATTTCCTATACTATCAAATACAGAGTAAATAGTATAATTTAAGTGAACACCATAGTGCGCACTAATTCTTAGTGTCCAAATACCAGATACATTCATGTACATCTCTAATAGTTCTTCATTGACTTGTAAAATTACTGGAGCGACTACTAAGCTCATATTATCGGTTAAATTAGCGTAAAAAACAAGTGTACCATTTTTATAGTCAATTACATTATATTCTACAATTGTGGGTGGAAATCGATCCCCTAGATATATAATCTGGACTAAGGAAGTGGCTGAATTGTTGGCAAAATCCGTAGCAATGATATTAAACATTACCTTAACGTTTCTATGGTTTAATGAATCCAAAGCTGTCGCATTATAGTATAATATACCTGAAAATAGTTCCATGGAAAAATTACTTTGAATGAGTATTGCTCCATTTGAAGTATTAATCGCCGTTAAGTTTAAGCTGACTTTTAGATTATAACTTACGTCCTCGACACTTGTGAAAAATGTCGAAGCATTGTCGAAAGGTATTGAAGTATTTTCGAAATACAAATTAATTATATTTGGAGGTTCTGTATCGGAAAATATGGATATAACTATAGTAAAATTGAATTCAGGATTCAAAGAATAAAGAGAATCAGGAAAAATTGACAAATTTCTAAGAGAATTGTTAATAGTCGACTCAAACTCAACAGATATATTGTAAAAGGCGTACCGTAAGTTTGTAAAAGAAGTAAATCCAAGATTAGTTGTATTCTGAATCCAGAATGAGGTTTGATTATTTGCATTCATGAGGGTTACTGATGCATTTGAGAGAATTAATTGTTCAGAATCGATAACCTGGACTCGTACAGTTGCATTTTCTGGTTTTCTTTCAAAATCTAGAATTGAATTCCCATAAACGTCATTATTTATTTCATCGAAGTAAATCGCATAAAATTTATCCATAGAAATGAAATTAGTACGGATGACAATCCAAGGATGTGAAGCAATATTTATTTTCGATGCTGGGCTCCAATTATGTCCGTTATCACTGGAATTTCGCATATAAATTGCTTCTCCCAGTATATATATCGCAATAAGCAGATTTTGTGTTGGATCATAAAATGGTTTAACTTCATCCCCGAGTATTCCAATATTTGTTACTACGTTAGATCTTTGAGCCCAAGTACGATTATTTTCGAAGAATATCCATGATTCAAGATCCGAAGAGGAGTTATAAATATAATTGTTAAGAAGTAAGTAAATATTGTTTGAAATCGGATCGTGAACGGCTCCCCAATTTGCATTATTACTGTAATCGTCGGCTGGGGGGATAAGAGTTGTATTAATCTGTGTGATGTAGGTGGGAGATGTATCCCATGAGTTCGTTGAGATATCATAGGCAAATGAGAACAGATCATTACTGGTAGAATCTTCATAAATGCATAAAATATCACCATTACCTAAAGGAAGGAGTTGTCCATGATCATCGTCATCATCCAAGAAAGTATAACTTGGTGTGATGTCCGACCAGACTGTGTCGTATTTAGCAAATTGTGGTCCATTCGTCATCCAAGATGCACTAAAAATTGTGCCATCTTCGGATACTGTCACTGCCCCTCCTCCATCAGGCGCGTTATGAGAGCCTCCTGAACTTAAGATAGATGTCCAACCACCATTCGTAGTATCATCTTCTGTATCCAAATAATTATAAGCCATTTCATCATCATCGATAGAATTTGCTACTAGATGAATTTTCGAGCCTGCCCTATCTTGTGTCCATTGATCAAACCAACATGAAAAACTTCGAAACGAATATTGTGGTGGCCCACAATCAATATTCACTGGACCATACCAATTAATTCCCCCATTAACAGTCTTATAATAGACGATTTCTGCTCTACCTCCATTAGTTTTTTGGAAAAATACATAGCCATGAGAATCATTGATAAAAACCACGTTTGGTCCGGGATTGTATTCATCAGTGGCGTCATATACATCGGTGTCAATAATAACTTCCATTTGTTCCGTGGGAGGAAAAAATTCTTGCTGTTCTTCCCCTCCTATCATGTAAAATGATTGAGGAGAGAGTTGATTTTGATATTCGGTTAAAATCCAGTCGGAGGAAAGGATTACTCTGGAAATGCGAAGCTCATCGATAATCCCTTGAAAAAACTCATTTTCAAATGTCTGTTCCAAATAAGTGCTCCCAATTTTGTATCTTCCATACGTCCCAAATGTTCCTTCCCCATCAGCACTCATGCTTCCTTCACTTATTCCATCTTTATAAATTAATCCTGTAGTTGTACTCTGAATTGTAGTCGCGGTGACATATATCCAAGTTGAACCATCCCACGAATTTGTGCTCCCATCTACATATTCAAATGAATTCTCTGGCCCATACCCCTCGACTTTGGAGTATATTGTACCAGTAGCGTGATTATTATCAGTCCCTGCAAACGTAAAAGCCATATTATAGGTAGAAGTGTTATAATGCCCAAATATTGGTAAAGACTCGGGAGACGTTGTATTAAAAGCAGAGTCCAGTTTTACCCATGCTGAAATACTATAATCCCCAGTTCCAACCCCTGGATCCCACAAACCTAAGTTGATGTAGTCATCAATACCATCGAATCTCCTAGCATTTCCAATCTGGCCAGAATCGTTCAAAGTCCCTTGGTTTGTTCCATTAAGCCCTCTCGAAGAAGATTCACTAATATCTGAACCCATATGCCATATTCCTACATAATTTTCGTTCCAAACTCCCGTGGGATTCTCTTGACTACCAATCGTTGGATTATTGTAATACATACAGATAGATGTATCAGAAGTTGCAGAAAGAAAAGGAATTCGAATCCAAGTTACTAGAAGTGCGTGGGTTGCATTAAATGTCGGATTGAATTTCTCTATCTCATGATCCAGCTTAATATTGTCTTCGGATAAAAAAAGAATGTCATCTCCATCAACTTGTGACTTGGTTGGCAGATCCTTATCATAAAGTACAAAGAGGAACGGAAAATCCGTCAAATTGGATGGTATATTGTCACTATCGAGTATGAATTGTTTTCTATTCCCAAACGTGCTTGCACCCCAATTTGTGTTTAATTGTTCATTTTCTCCAACAATATAAAAGCTAGAAGGGTTAAATTGATTAGAATATTCCGTACTAATCCAAGCTGCTGACTTAGAAACATTTAGAATCCTTAGTTCATCGATTGACCCTTGCCAAAATCTTGAATCAAAATTATAATATTGTCGTGCAATATGTGCCACTTCTCCGCTGTCTATCAGGGTATTTGTATCGAAATCGGTTTGTAAGTTACCATCTATGTAAAGAGTATTCATTCCGTTGTTTATTACTCCAACAACATGATGCCAATCACTATCAGTATAGGTAGAATCACTGTCCGCACTTGTCATTACACCATTTCCAACCCAGAGTTTGAATGTATTATCAGAATGGCGAACTAAGGCATATCCGTTGTCAAAAGTATCGTCCAATTTTCCAGCAATACCCATATATGCTCCCGATGCTCCCTGAATTTGCACCCAAGTCTCAATGGTTACTTCACCAGAAAGTTGGAGGTCAATGGAATTGGGTATGGAAATATAATTTGACCCATCGAAATTCAATCCTATTCCTGAACTGCCAATGATCTGCGAAGGGGCATTGCCTCCGAGTTGGCCATCATTAGAATACGGTGAACTATCAACGTACGGACCAGAAGATTCCTGTAGATGCCATACTCCCCTATAACTCGAATTCCATACACCATTCGATTGCTCTTGGTTTAGCGCTGTTGGATTCCCATAATACATCGTGATAGTAGTATTCATACTACCAGAGAGATGAGGAATTAAGATCCATGCAACTAAGTAAGCATGAGTTGAATTGTATGTGATGTCAAAGTACTCAATTTCATGGGGTAATTGGAGGTTTGAGGTGTCAAGAAAAATGATATCATCCCCGTCTACTTGGCAATGAAGCCGAATATCTGGGTCAAAGATTTCAAACTGCATAGGAAAATTGTCAAGATCGGCCTCCACTTGAACGGCATTAATAGTTATGGTCTTTCGATGGCCAAAATTGGGAGCTCCCCAACTTTCAAAAATCATTTGATTAGCGCTAATCGTAGGAAAAAATGAATCCTGATTATTTGATAAAACAGAGTTTTCAGTCAAGTCTGAGATTCTAATTTCTTCAGTCCCCTCATAGATATAATCGGAATATCGTAAGGGGGGTACACATACTTGCTTATGAATATCTTCTGGGAAAATTGGATGAAAAGGAATTTTACTTACGAAACTAGCAATTATCAATAAAAAGAAAAGAGTTAACGTAATTTTCCGCAGAAAGATAGAATGAATGTTTTTCAACTCTTCCCATACCTTGTGTTGGTTGTAAGTATAGACAAAGGATGGTTTTTAAATCCCCTTCTGATGTGAATTCAGTGTTTCTATTGTTATTTTCTAAACTGACATTAAATTGTTTGTTATATATCGGTATTTAACTATAGATTCATTTTCTTCACAGGTAGAGGATGATTACCTGTACTCAAAAGACGATCCATGTTTAAAAAACATACCCAAACAGAGGATATTAAATTAGAAAATCGTTTCGATGCCTAGATCCAAAGTCTCAGATTATAAGGAACTTTTCTCAAGAAGTGGTATTCACCAGATCAACCAATTACTCGAGTTGAAGTTACTGAAAAAACAAATATTCCTAGGACCTTATTAGAAGGGGATATGAATTATTCGCGTGCATACTCTGAAGGTCATGTATTGACTCGTTTTGATGCTCGGCTGGAATTAATTGAAACACAGAGGAATTGAAAAAATACTCTTCGTTTTGTGCATTGAAGAAACACCAAATTTATAAACAAGGATATGATTGATTATGTCTTAGTTGAATATAATACGTTGAATTTTCAGGTGTAAGCACATGGCAAAATATTCAGAATTTGATCCAATCTTGTATCGCCAACATATTAAACAGAAATATTCAGAGCTTGTTTGGAACGCCTACCTCCACAATAAGACAATTGAAAAACTGTTAGGTCAAGAGTATTTTGGATCTCTGAACTCAGTAGTTCAATTATTTCTTCAGTATGTTATCAAGGAATGGGCATGTCCGAATTGCTTGCAAACTATTCTCCCATTTATGGCAAATTGTTATATTAATCTCCCAGAAAAAGGGGATATTATTTATGTGTACTCGAAAGAACTAATAAGTAAGTTTCCTGTTCTTGCTTGCCCTCATTGCGATACTCAAATTGTAGTAATCGCAGTTGATGAATATAGTGATCTTTTTGAATTTCGCTACAAACAGATTGATAATAAAATATATGATCTATCAAACGATCATATGGTTTCTAAACATGAGTTTGTGGAAAAAAGACTCATTAAGCGTTCCTTCTGAGATATTCTCATTTCATAATGAGATGACATCTGATTGATACCCTCAGATCAGTATTTTACAACTCTTAAGTGGCTCTATTTAATAATTTTCTACCCAATGTGATAAAGGCCTCTTCAACGTTCTCCCCTGTTTTGGCAGAGGTTACAAAGTGCTTGATTTCTCCCTCGATATTTTTAAATCTGGGTATAATCTGTTCAGAGATGTAAGTCTCAGCTTCTAGAGTAGTTATACTATTCTCATCTCGTAAATCAGATTTGTTGCCTAAGATATTGATGCATACTGAAGGAGTAGCCATGTGTTGTGTAAGTTCTTGAACCCAGGAACGTAGATTTTGAAGGGAATTGCGATCATTAATATCATAGACGATTAATGCTCCAGCTGTCTGACGATAATACAACGCACGAATCTGATTAAATGTCGGTTGTCCCGCTAAATCCCAAATCTGAAATCGAATTGATTTTTTGGTATTGTTAAATGGAATATTCACTTGAGTTGAGGCAAAGTCCGCGCCAAGAGTGGGTAAATAATCACCTGGAACCCCTTTCCCCATATATTGGTTTCTGAGGGAGGTTTTACCTACTTGGCCATCACCAAGAAGACAAATTTTTGCGAATACTACCATCTGATTTTCCTGCGAAGAAATGACTATTTATCTTTCATTCTGAGGAACTAGGATTTTAACTTTCTCATTAGTTCCCATCCAAAATACTTCATATCCTAGCTCGATAGGAAAATCGATAAATTTGTTGATCATAGTTTTCGAAAATATGAACAGATCACTCAATATTCATTCCTTAGAAAGGTATCAGAATTTTCACTCTATCATCAATTCCCATCCAAAGTGCCTCACTAACATCTTTGAGAGCAAATCCCCCTACTTGCGATAAAAGCTTCATCACATCTGAATAGAGGAGGATTCCAGAGTGTCGTCGAGAATGGTCTGATATAGATTGATCATATAACTTCAGTAAAGCCTGTTTAGTACTACTAGTGGTTGGTGGGGTGAGACTCGTGACAACGAGGAATTTTAAAACACTGATGGCACCCTTGGAGAGTACTGTATCCTCAATTTTTTGTCGATGTAGTGAGTCAAAGTAAGCTAATCTTTCCAAATCAATTTTGAATGGTTCTAGTAAGCCGATAGGGAGATGTTTACGTAATGTCCTGCGGATATTAGGGCCTAAGAGAGATTCATTAATAATACCTGTATCATATAAGGGAAGATTATGTTGGAGGTCTTTTATCGCTTTCAAAAACGTATTTCGCAGGAAAGAGGAGGGAATTTCCTTTAGGAACGCGAAGATTCGATAAGAAGCTGATCCCAAAATCATAATTTGGATCTTATTCTGCTCAATGACACTTAATCGGTAGGTTGTTTCGGCCTCGGGATGATCTCGCGAAAGGGAGATATCAGACATCTGTGATATAAAATCCTCTTGAAAAGATTCTAAAAAGGCGTCTATTCCCACAGATAATCCACTAAGAGTTCCCGTTAATGATTCATCAGCTTTATAAATAATATTGCTGATATTCCAAATAGGAACACCTGCTGCTGAGGTTACAAGAATCGTATAAGTATCCGTTAGGAAGGCTAATTTATCTTCGATCGACCTTTTCTCAGATGAGGTTTTATCTTTCCTTCTTTGGTATATGAAGTAACTTACGCTAACTGCTAAAAAGAAAGCAAGCATTCCCAAGACTGCCACTACCAATGGACCAGCAAAATCTTGAATTTTTGGGTCGTAAGGAATTGTATAATCACCCTCAAAAGCAGAGGGATTAGTATTGTTCAATGAATCTCGTGTTTGGACTCTTATGTGTAATTTTATGGCTGTAGTCAACTCTAGATTCGTGATAGATCCTGAATAAATTTCTATGTTATCTTTATAGCCAATAAAAGTCATGATTATAGGACCAACTTCAAGAATACTTGCCCCTGTGCCTAGAGAGCTCGAAGATAAATCTAGAATCGTATAAAACATTAAAACTTCAGCGATTTCCGCATTATTTTCGATGATCCCTACATAAAATGTGATATTCGTTGGTCGGTTCTGGTCGTCAAGTTCTATTGCTTCATCAACATCTAAAGCAAAAGCTCGGGGAGAAGTTACATCTTCAATTAGAATATTGTAAATCTCTTCTGAAACCACAAGGAAACTCGTTCCCGAAATTGACATGGAAATAGTTATCGTTAGAGTAATATTAGTTCCTATGTCTTCGGTTAAATTGATAATCTGATGCCAGTATCCATTACCAGTGGGAATTCCATAGTACACTACATTTCCAGGAAATTTAAATTCTACAATGATATTCTCTGAAACATTATAATTTAGTACTTGTACGGTCAGATTATACTCCCCATCATTGGTACTACCAGGTTCCTTTGTGAGATCACCAATATTTGGATGAAATACGATATTTATTTTAGATGAAGTTATGTTCATACCTTCAATCATTTCATCGTAAGTCGTGACACTAGCCCACCATTTTTCCCCAGGTGAAGTTCCGTAAGCTGGAATAATGCTTGCATTTTCATATTGGTAAACTTCTACAACCGTTCCATTACTGTATTGAACATACCATCTAATTATGATGTTTTCTGGATCATTATCATAGTCGAAATAATCATAGGAGATGTTAATGTCTTCAGTTTCAACATAGAATTCATTTACTCTAGTTTGAGGATCAACGAAGTCAAAATCTGTGTTAAATTCAAAATGAAGATTAGATAGTATGGAGTCAGAATTCACAATTCGAAGAGCATAGGTGGTATTTTTGCTAGCTGACCAGGCTTCACCATCAAAAACCATTAAGTTTACAATCCAATAATCACCTTTACTAAGATTTATGGAGCTTATCCATCGATTATTCGTATATTGAGGTTTTAACTCAAAAGGATCAACACCATTACTCCAATACCAGTAGATCTGCGCATTTTCAGGTGTGGTGTCAACTGTGTCAAGATCATCGAAATGAAATTCAATTCTAATGGTGGTATTCACATGACTAGTATTGGTTAATGTAATTCCTGTACTGTTATCAACAAACCTGAGATTGACAAAATCAGGTGGGGAGTTTATAATAATAATCTCGGAGGAGTTAATCCATTCACTGGTACCGGAAGGTAGTGCATTATCTTGAAGCTTGACACTTACTACCCATCTATCTCCTTTCTTTAATTCTGCTGAATCAACAGTCGTACCGGTAAAACCAGTTAATTCTCCATTCTGGTACCACCTATATAATGATCCTACGACATATCCTGAATCCTCTGTGATTCCATAAGGTAAATTTCCTTCCTCTTGATCCGCGTCAGTAGCCGAGTAAATTACTTTTATGCCAGTTTGGACGGTAAATATTAATGTACCTTCTGTATTTTGGATTAATGGGCCCGTGACCAGTTCTGGATCAGAATTTCCAATAGTTTTTGTACCCCCGACAAAGTCCAGAGAAAAAACTCCGAAAACATCAAAATATTCTCCATCAGATATGTATAATATACAAAACACTTGAGTTCCAGCAATAAACCATGAATGTGAACTAGAGAGAACTTTACTACTCGATGGGGTCAGGGAGCCTCCTGGTAGGAGGGTCCAGCGATATTGTGTTCCAGATTCCTCGTCTCCATCAGAATCATAAAAATCATAAATTATGGTGATATCATCACTTGTATTCACTCCACCTACAAGGGTAACATTATTGATGGTAGGTATAGAGTTCTGGATTGTGATTCCAGGTGAGAGAAATGGATCAGACCATTCAATTCCATCATAGAGATAAACTTCATATTTCCATTCTTGATGTTTTTTTGTGAGTATTGAAGGAACTTGGGTAGCATTTTCCAGACTGGGGACCACCACGCTATTATTCAACCACACAATTTTTGATTCTGAGGTAATTACTGAATCTCCATCAATGTCTGTTGGAATATACTCAACTACTAATGTATTGAGAGTGGTGGCTGTAGAGGGGAAAATACCAATTGAAACGATTTCAGGAGCTGAGTTCATGATCATGATGGTTTCGCTTGACGACCAATCACCGTAATCATATTCGTCACGAACTCTGACCTCTGCATACCACTCATCGTCTCTAATAAGCTGAGCAGTTGTTAAATTCTGTATATCATCGAATTGAGGTTGGTATACTGTATTTTTATACCATCGAATTGAAACACCAGTCTCATTCCCTCCATCGGTATCAGAAAAGGTATAATTTACGAAGAGATACCCCTCAGCTTTTGCATTGCTTTGAGTAAGATTAATTAACGTCGCAGAGGGAGGATCGTTTGGAGCTTGATCTATACTTATCGTCGGAGAGGTATAATACATGCTGTAATTGTACCCATCACTAATATTCATTTCACACCTCCACAAATTTCCAGAATTGGTCAAGGAATTGTCAATTGTAAAAATATCAACCGCTACAATATCAAACCAACCACTGGAAGAGTTGTATTTTTTCCAACGGATATTTAAAAGGCTTTCATTTTTCACATCAACAAGAGAATTATCTTGATTATCGGCATCAAAATAGGAATAATTTCCATCAAGATCCTGACCATCTGCTATTGTTACGGGTGTGGAGAAATTATTTATTGTTACAGTTAATACTGGAGGGGTGTTCTCAATAGTGACAGCTCCTGATACTACATTATTTCCATATCCCTCACCATCTCCTGGGATAATTTCATATTTCCATTGTTCATCTTTCTTTGTCAATGAGGAAGAAACACTGGATTGGTTTGTGAGTAGCGATTGTAAGACAAAACCAGTTCCATTATCTCTAGACCAGTAAATTATTGAATCTGTATCGATATCACCAATATCTGGGTCTTCCCATAAATAAGAAATTGTTAGATCGTTCCCAGTTTTCGGATTGCTTGGCATAATATCAGGAAAGGTAATAGTAGGTAGAGTATTTTGAACGGTAACATTTGCTGATGTACTTATATTGCCAAAATCAATTCCGTCACTCGGTTTAACCGTAGCTCTCCATATGTGGCTTTTAACTAAAGCTGACGAGGAGATGTTTTCTTCATCATTATAAGCGGGTAGGAGATCCCACTGTTCTCCAGTTGTATTCCATGTATACCAACGAATCTCAGTCCCTGATTCGCTGTCATTGTTGGGATCTGTGAAGATATAACTTAAATGTAGAGTATCATTACTTTTCAAAGGATCAGGAGTAAGCGTTAAATTTCCTGCAGTAGGAGCAACATTCTCTGCTGAAATAACAATGAGCATTAAATCTACATTCCAAGTATCTTGTGTAAGATCATTTAGCTCTTCAGTTCCCTTAAATCTAATTGTTAGAGTAGAGGAAGTCAAGTAACTCACAATTGATACATTATTCCATGAATTAGGAGTTAAACTAGAAATTAACGGGTTCCACGATCCGATTCCGTCCCAAATATCCACTCTTAAACTTTCTGTTCCTAAAACTCCAGTAAAAATTGCTAGTTCTTCAAATTCTCGATGATATTCAGCACTTGTCCATTGATATTCGAAATCTAATTCATATGGTGAGACTGCTCTATGAATACTGAATCCTATATGTACAGAATCTTTAAAACCAGTTTCCCAGTTGAATGTGACCGAACTTGCTCCTGCTTGGGTACTTCCTGCTCCCCATCGATCAGTTGCTCCCATCTCCACTCTCCATCTACGATCTTGATCTGAACCTTCGGTAGGTAATCCTGTATCGACTGAGACGAAAACATCTTGGACTAGGTCTCCGGGACGACTGTTAACAGTGATTGATGAATTAGTAGTCTGAGTTCCTTGTGTTACCATTCCTCCTAAATCTAAAGGAGTTGTCTGATCTACTCCTGTATAGGAGACTATTGTAACAGCTACATCATCCGTTCCTGTTAAAGTTATCGTTCCGCTCGAAAAACCTGGGTTAGGGTTAAGCTGTTGCCATATTTCTATACTAGGGCCCACTGGGGGTTTCGCGAATGATTCAGTTCGATTAATCTGAGTCAATGTCATTCCGTTGTAAATTACACTATTTACGATAGTTCCGATGTTGGTATGTATATATACAAGTAATAATCGATCTGTTCCAGAAACAGTGTGATTAAAATTTATTATACTACTCGAAGCGATATAAGTTGAAATCGAATCAACTGTGATAGGAGGGGGTTCTTGGGATACCTCTTGAATTTGCATAACATTTGAGTCTATAGCTGTTCCCTGAGCATTGACAAATGAACTTTCTATCCCAATATCGTCTAATCCATCTTCATTCGAAATATTATTATCTACATCATTTTCCTCTCCTCCCTCAATAGCATAACGGATATGTGGGTATCCAGAAGGTACTCTTTCAGGCGAATCTGCTTGACTTTCTAGTGTCTCCTTTTCTTGTTTTGGTAACTGAATTGTCGGTAACAGGTTTAATTCATTACCTCGTAATTTAGCAATGATTTTTTGAGTATCTACAGTCGTTGTTGGTGGTATGATTAAGAAAGAGGATCCAATATTCATAAAAAAAATTGTTAGAACCAATATGGATAGGATTCGAGTATGTTTCATCCCAGATATTCTTCCTCTTCTTCTACAATTAATCCAATAATTGCTGATTTTTGAATTCGCTTTACGAAATTCAGAAAATTGAGGTAATTCTACTTAAGTATCACATCTTATAAGAATTCTTAAACGTAGAAAATATGCTAATGATATCTATCTGAAAATTGGTAACTCTCAGTATATCAATCTTGATTGTGACTATAATTTCGAAACAAATTCAGGACATGCAGTTTCTTCCTTCAACATAATAGCAAAATTATTATGTAGAATTAGTAATCGACATAACCCTTTCTCTTGTTCAGCCATATCTCCACTTATTCGGATGGGTGCCTTTTCTGTTAAATAAGCACATTCTCCACAAGTTTTGCCCTTATAAGAAAATATCTTATCATCCAAATCCTCAATCTCCTGTTTAAATTAGTCTAACGATTAATCGATTTCTTAAGTCTTTCTGGTCAATAGAGGATAAAATTTAAAATCTAGCCACACGAGCTTTGAATTACAAAATACAGAAGATTATATTACACAAAATTATACCTCATAAGGAGAGATTTTTCAATGCCTGAAA
>JAEOTQ010000039.1 GCA_016839785.1 Candidatus Hodarchaeota archaeon
AATTTCAAGAATTCTCATGAGGTTTATTCTATGTCACAAGAAAAATATCGTTTTGATTTAAGTGATGGATTTGGAAAAGAGGATATATTTGCAATATTCGGCTCAATTTGGCATTTTTTTGCATTCATTTTGAAATTGATCTTCTATCCTTATGTATGGATTTTTAGAATGTTTGGACGGTCAATTCGTTTCGCTCGTACTAAAAAATCCCCAGAAAAGGCCCTAGAAGCCGATGAACGCAGTTTTATTGAAAGTGTACCTGGATTTTTTGTCTTAACTGGTTTCTTTGGTGGTATATTGTTCGCCGCTGTCATTTGGTTGTCTGATCAAACCGGTTTGAGTGCCTTTCTGGATGATATTAACCTAACATCTATTATAGAGATGTTGGGACATTTCTTTGGATTCATTTTAGAGGTCATCCTTTGGATTATTGGTATCGATAAGAGAGGACCTGATGGATATGATCGTTTTGGATTATTGGACATCATTTTTGATATATTCTATGAGGGTATCTTACTTAATATCGTAGGATTCGTTGCTCAAGATGCAATCATGACATTTATTGGAATAGGTGTCGTCGGTGTTATTATAGCTATAGTATGGATCATTATTTCGGAAACAGGAATTGTGGGTGGTATTATAAGTGTCATTGCAAAAACAATCAACTTTATAATAACCGTTCCAACCACATTCTGGGATAGAGCAAACACTATCT
This sequence comes from Candidatus Hodarchaeota archaeon, assembly GCA_016839785.1. Taxonomy (GTDB): domain Archaea; phylum Asgardarchaeota; class Heimdallarchaeia; order Hodarchaeales; family Hodarchaeaceae; genus Hodarchaeum. The sequence continues at coordinate 716 of JAEOTQ010000039.1, forward strand.
ACCTTAAGTTTAATCATATCCTATCTTCAATTGTGATTGGACGGGAAAGACTGAATGAAAGAAATATCGGTTTTCATCGCAAGATCCTATTATTAACTTTAGGATTAGGAATCTATACATTTATTGCAGGCATTGTAGTAGGTGTATCAAACCCCCAAGACTTAATTAGTCCTATTGGATACATTTTTGTAGTTATCTTGGTGCTTGGAATTGGTGTTGGTATTATCGAAATGTTTCTTATTGTTAGAATCTTAGATATAGTTTCTCGCAAGAAATATGTTCCAGGAAAATCTGGTCAAGAATAATTCTATTCGATGGTAAGAGGTTTCCTCTTCCTTTTCTTTTTTTGTCATCACAAAAATCTTGAAAAACGGGGATTGTGAGTTCTTAGATTAGAACTATTATGACAGACTCAATTAGCCCCTCGTTATCTGACTGGATTAAAGATAGTGGAAGAATAACTTCGTTAAATTATAAAATCAGTTCTAGAAAATGATCAAGAAAATTCTTTGGTGTCGGTGGTGAATCAGAATCCTGAAATAGAAATGGAATTCATATTACTGGATGCTGATTATTCTATTTCCAATGACCAACGAGAATCTAATATTCATTTATGGGGAAGAATAGAACAAAAAAGAGTGGAAGTGGTAGTTACTGGGTTTTTTCCTTATTTTTATGTTGAAGCATCAGAGGATACAGTTCAAAAAGTGATTAGAGATAATGGAAAATTTCTCCACTCATGGGTAATTCGAACTGAACTGTGTCATAAGCAAACCTATTTTGGTGCAGAAAAAAAGGTTCTCACTAAAATTGTTGGTCATCGTCCTTATCAAGTTCCCAAGATTCGTTCAATTTTTGAGCGTGAAGGAATTAAGGTATTTGAGGCTGATATACCATTTGTTAAACGATTTTTAATTGATCGGAAGCTAAAAGCCCTTCAAACAATCAAAGTAAGAGGGACAACGAGAAATAAGACCTCTGAAGAAATGGTAATTAACGTGGCTTATCAGAACGTAAAGGTTTCTCACTCTCAAATAGCAGATTTTCAGCCTTCATTTCTTGCATTCGACATTGAAGTAGATGAACATGGAGAAACGTTTCAGGAATTGTACTTTCATAAAAAACGGAGAATTACTGCTATTTCTTATGCCTGGGGAAAAGCAGGTGTGGATAAACCGAATGCAAATGCCCTCATTCTGACTGCTGATACTGATGGTGCTGAGAAGAGCTTATTACAAGATTTCATTATTAATATAAGAAAAATAGCTCCTGACGTTCTTGTTTCTTTTAATGGTACCTATTTTGATATTCCGTATCTTAAAGAACGTATGACTCGATATAGTTTATCTTTAGGATCATTGGCACTATTTGAAAAACGCCAAACCGACATTATTAGAACTAATGTCCCTGTTGATGGATATCGATTGAAAGGGAGGGCAGTTGTCGATTTGATGCCGAAAACACGGTACATCCATCCTTTATCAGGTCAAAAGAATCTAGACACGATAGCAAATTTATTGTTGGGAGAATCAAAAGTCAAATCAGATAAAAGTCTTGGAGAACTTTGGAGGAATAGCATCAAGGGGTCTCGAAGTGATGGAGACCAATTCTATCAGTATTCCATAACAGACTCTATTCTAACATTCCGTTTGGTTGCTGAATTAGGATTGATTACTGCAGTTGAATTATGTAAACTAGCTGGATACTTATTGCCAGAAGGTTTACTTTCTACTAGTAGAAATATTGGAGAATTCGAATTAATGCGTATTTTACATGATCGAAACATTCTTATCCCTTCTAAACCCACAAAATCAGAAATTACAAAGCGAAACTCGTTGAAGGAACAATATCCTCACCTCGGGGGGTGGGTTATTGATCCAGAAGTGGATGAGGCACTATTTGTGGCTATTTTTGACTTTCGATCACTTTATCCTAATATCGTTCGAACACATAACATATCTGGTGAAACGCTAATCCCCCGTTCTGAGTCAAAAGCACCTGAAGATCGATTTCTTACACTACCGAGAGGTGCATTTGCAGATCTCATGGACCGTATACTTGCAGAAAGATATAATTCTCTTAAAATGTTGAATTCACTTAAAGAACGAAATATTTCTTCCGATACACAAATGAATATCCACCTACTTGAAAAGCAACAACGTTCGTTAAAATTAATGGCCAATTCATTGTGTGGGGCGGCTAATTACCCTCGTGGCCGATTCTACCATCATCTCCTATCAAATAGTATTACAGGGATTGCACGGGAGTTATTGGGGGAAAGATTGCAGAAATGGACAATAGATTTCTCAAAAACGCGAGATTATAATGTAGAAGTACGATATGGTGATACAGATTCAATTTTTTGCGAGTTTATTAGTTCTGCCTTGAGTCCATCGGAGTTTCTTCCCTCTTTACCTAAAGAGAAGCGAGATAGAAGCATTAAATTACTTGAAGATTATATCCACGAATATCAGCAGTATTTATCAATGAAACTTCCAGACTTATTAGAACTCAAGCTTGAGGATATCGCTCTTAGAATCATCTTAAAAAAGGGTCGGAAGAAAGCCTATGCTTATCTCTCCCTCCTTACCCAGGATGTGATAATTCGTGGTTTTGAGGCTGTTCGTTCTGACTGGTCTCCTTTGGCTAAAAAAACTCAGCGAAAACTCCTTGAAATTCTCTTAATGGATTTTAGTGATAATCGATTACAAAATGCTCGGAAATTTGTAATTCAAACATGTCGTTTTATCTTGAAGACTCCCCTTAACGACTTACTTCCAGAATTAAGTATTAGGGGACCTGTAAAACGGGCCCCTACTAAGTATAAAACCCGAACTCCAGCAATTGGTGCCTTCCTCAATTACTGTAAAACTCAAGAATTAGACCCTGAGGTTGAATGGAAACAGTGGGATGGTTTTCCATATATTATAGCGAAGAGTGCACTTAAACAACCTCAGTTTAAACGTGCATACCATCCTGATGTTTTTCGGAATGGTATAAAAGAGATTGATCGTTTTCATTACATAAAAGAGATACTTGGAGCTAGTAATCGGTTTGAGATTTCTATCAATGAGAATGAAGCTCTCCAAGGTCGTTTTATTATCCCATTAACTGAATTTTTCAATTAGAATGAGAAACAAGCTGAATTTTTGCCCAATCAACTCTTTATACGCATTTACAGATGATTTTCTCTGAAAGAACCTGAAAAGAGAGTGGTTCGAAAGTCTAGGACAGGCAAAATTTGTGCGTTCTAATGCTTGGTATCTAATACAAGTGAGAAGTTCATTCAATTCAGAAATCTAAGTCTCAATCTTTCCTTAAACGTGATGAAAATGATTAAACACAAAGTTATTAGCTTAACAATTTTATTAGTCTTATTACTTGGGATAGTACAAATTACATCAGCTGATTTAAATACTAATCAAGATAATAAAGCGTTAGATGGTTTGAACAATCAAGAGTTTACTGTTCCAGATTTTGAACCGGAAATCCAGCCATTAGAGGAACAGGAAATATCCGTTTTGTCAACTTTTGATCCTAGTCCCTTAAATTTAAATAATATGACACCTGAGGTAACATCAAAGGTTGTTCAAGATGACGATGAGCGATTAATCACTCAAATAGACCTGGAAAAAGAAATAACTCAACCAGATCAACCTTTAAGATATGTTATTCAAGTATCACGTGGATTAAATCCAATTCCTGGAGAAAAACTCACGATTGAGATCATTAAAGGGGAATATTGGGGATGGTATCATTATTATTATTACGATATTATGGATTATGAAGATCGAGTTGTTGAAAGAAAAACAGTCTATACAGATGCAGATGGTCAATATGAAGGTGTATTTCAATCATCTGTACGAGGACGTTACTCAATCATAATTCGTGACGATGACAATTACTATTACAAATCTCGGTCCTTTAATATAGCGGATATTGGAATATTTTGGAGAGTATCGCGTGAGTTCGTCAAGGGACAACCTCACTACTCAGTAGCATATGTTTTAAACACAACAGACTTTTCTCCTATCACAGGTGCTGCTGTAACGTTAACAGGTGAATTATATACTTATGATTATCAATTAAGTACTTATTCCCTATACTCTGAAGAATTATTTGGCGGAATCTCTGATGTCCAAGGAGTAACAGAGATCGTCTTTACTCCCCCTTCAAATTTTAGTGATAATTATCACTTCATGGCCAATCTCTCGGTAACCTTTGACGGTGAAACAACATATGTTTTACGTGATATCTATAGAGGGGGCAATTATTGGACTTCAGATGGTTATCAAGAATTTAGCCCCTATGAGTTTATTGTCACAACTGATAAGCCAATCTATAATCCAGGGGAAACTGTACAAGCACGGATACTTTTGTGGCATAATGATTACCTGAAAGCAACAAAAGAACCCATTGCTACGTCATTTACTTTGAAGTTACTTACACCATCTCACCATACATTATTTCAAAAGACTCTCAAATCCAACTCGTATGGGGTCGCTATCTATTCATTCGAACTTGATTCTGAAAGTGAACTAGGAGCCTACAGTATTGTAATTCAGAAAGATGAGGTAATAACAACAACTGACATCCGTGTGGATAAATATGAAAAACCTGCCTACAGAGTCGGGATAGAATTAGATAAGGAGTATGTTGCTCCTGGTCAGGAGATTTCTGGAACATTAAGTGCGATCTATTACTTTGGAAAACCTGTAATTCAAGGACAAGTCGAACTCCTTATTGGTGATATTACAACCCTAACTGGAGTTACTGATGAAGATGGAATGTGGCAATTCTCCTATAGATTGCCAAGCTCCTTAAAAGATAGTGGTTTATACGCATTATCACTAAATGCGACGGTAACAGATACTGTGAATCGAGAAGTTAGTATATCCACCTCTATCCAGATAACTGAAGATGTCTATGTCTGGGCATGGGTGAATCCTTGGTTCCCCAAAGCAGATGAAAATGTCACAGTATATTTTGGAGCATATCAATACTCTCCAGGATTTTACTATTGGAGGAGTTACCAACCGCTCCCAGAAGCTAAGGTAACAATAAAATTATATGGAATGTTATCAACTTCAGTCACTGTATACGTAGCTACTTTTCAATCGCAAACAGATGCAAATGGATATGGTAGATATGAATTTGCCGTTCCACAGGAAATTCTTGTTCTTACTACTAGATTTACAGGAGTTGTTGAACTAGATACTGGTGATGGTCGAAATGGGAGGTCCACTTTTTATTTCTCAGTAGATCTTTCTAAGGCAGTAGCATTTCTTGATTCAGACAATTATTCACGTGGTGAGACGGTAAGTATTAACGTTAATCTTATCAGCATTCTTACATTTAGTCAATTATCTGGGAGTGTTCGTGTACGGATCTTTGACACAGATTATGAACTTGTAGGTGAAAAAACGAGTGATGTCCCGACCTCAGGAAAGGAATTTTCATTTGAACTCTCTCCTTATGCTCCCAATGGAAAGTATCATGTCCATATCTACGTGAGTAAAACTTTTACTTACGAATGGGGTTCATATAATTATTATAAGTACGATACCTCAGTTACATTTACAGTTGGGACCTCACAAGAGTTTTCCATGAGTTTGGATAAACCATCCTATACTCTGAGTGACAGTTTGACCCTAACAGGCCAAGTCGAAGGCGAGACCAATGCTCCTGTTATGATTCAGTTTGTGAAAAAAGGAATTCTAACAACACAATATATCCCATATAGTAATGCTAATTCTTTCAGTCTGACAATTACTGACATAACTACTCTTGCACCGAAAGTTTGGATTCATGGATTCGCAATCTTATCCACTGGATTAATTCAAGAAGTACGTTTATACGTGGAAATCGACTCAACTCTTATTGTAGAAATTGATTCAGACAAAGATGTTTATACACCTGGTGAAGAAGCGCAAATAGATATTCAAGTCTATGATGCAAATAAAAATCCCGTTTCAACGGTTCTTGCCATTTCATTTATTGATAGTTCAGTATTCGGAGTCGAACCAGATCCTGAAACTGAAACTGAATTCTTTAAGGAACAGGAGTACTGGCCTTCTGTCTGGACTGTTACTTCATGGAAAAATCGACAATTAGACTGGTGGTTCTGGTGGTATGACGATTTCTATGGATTAGGTTATGGTGGAGGTTATTGGAGGGGTGGTTTAATTGTCCATGATTTCTATGCGTTAGAAGATACCGCTGCTCCCGAACAAGGAGCGAAATCTACTGGTGAAAGTCCACCTGATGCCGATGTTGGCCAAAAAATTAGAGATAATTTACCCGAAAATGCCTATTGGACTCCATTTGTTGTGGTGGAAGATGGTTCAATGTCCATCACTATTACACTTCCTGATACAATTGGTGAATGGACAGTAAGAGTTGTTGCTACCTCTTCTGCTTCTGGTATCGGTGTTTTAGAAAAATATACCTTTAAGACATTCATCCCATTCTTTGTTGAAATTGTAAAAGATCCTTTTGTTCTTCAAGATGATATTTTCGTAATAAAAGGTGTTGTGTACAATTACCTAGGTGAATTAGCTGATATTGATGTTTCTATAGAACCTGAAGAGGGAATAACAGTCTTGGGTGAAGCATCACAAACAATTCGACTACCTGGTGACTTTTTGGGGGCTATTTCTTGGGCATGTCTAGGTGAAGATGCAAACTTTGTAAATGTCACAATTTATGCGACAACTGAACTTAACAATGGCTCTCGTTATTCTGATGCAATAAGAAAAGCGGTAGAAATCGTTCCAAACGGGGTTGAGGTGGAATTCAAGGCAAGTGGATTCGTCTACGAAGACCCACAATTTGATTATCTACGCTACTCAGAGGCCGTAAAACACGTCGAATTTCTTGAACTATCCCTTGGACTGGGAGCGACTGCTATTAGTTCTTGGGAAAGATTAGTGGGTTATCCTTATGGCTGTACAGAGCAGACAATCTCCCGAATTGTGCCTGATACTCTAATATTAGATTATCTCAACCAATCCAATCAACTAACGAATGAAACTGCAGATTTATTAACTGATATGATCGTAACTGGCTTATCTCGATTATATAGCCAGCAACATGCCGATGGAGGATGGGGATGGTGGTCAAGCGACTCCTCACGGGTTTATATGACTGCTCTTGTCCTTTATGGTTTGAGTGCTGTCCGAGATGTCGGTATCTACGTTGATTTATCAGTGGTAAAAGCAGCGTTACAGTCCCTCTTGGTAAAACAAAACTATGATGGAAGTTGGACTGTAGATTCCTGGCGGAATATCGATGGAGTTTCATTTACCGCTTTCGCATTACGATCACTTGTCTATTGGGCGTCTGAACTAACAGACCCAGATCCGATTAATGATGCCATTAGCTATATATCAAATGCATGGAGTGATTCTACAAAGCAATCATCATATTTAGCTGCTCTTTATCTTGATGCTGTATTGGATTCACCATTTGGCACTCCCGCGTTTGAATCTACCTTACTTTCACATTTAGTGAGTGAGGTTCAGTTCACTGGTGATGGAAATTATTGGAAATACTCCTCATCCACTGGTTATTATTGGAGAGCTCTAGGGGGACAAGTCGAAATAACTGGATTAGCAGTGAAGGCCTTGGTAAAAACTAACCCTGCCTCCTATATGCCGATCATTCGTGGGGCAATTCAGTGGTTATTAGAGAAACAATCTAGATATGGATGGGGAAACACCGCTGATACCTCTGCAGCAATCTCAAGCTTGATTACGATTAGTAAAGAAGGGTTCAGCTCTGATGAGGATGCAAATGTGAAGGTATTCTTAAATGAGGAAGAGTTAGGTGATTATAATCTATCTGTTGATGGTCAATCTGTAATTTATTTAAATCTCAAGTCTGAAATTCAACCTGGAGAAAATAACTTCACATTCATAAAATCTGGAGAGGGGAATGTCAGTTATTATTTCTTTAGCCATCAGACGTTGAGATCACTACCTGATATACTCTTACCGTCTGAAGTATCTTCAGCTCCGAATCAAGAAATCAGTGTCCCAATTAAACTAACACCATTGTCATCAGAGGTTTTCGCTGCGAATATAACAGTTAACCCAGTACAAGGGGACATTGTTCCAGTTGTTAATCTTCCCCAAACCATCCAATTGTTAACCCAAGAAACAACTTTGAATTACAAATATGAAGCACCCGCTACTCCAGGGATTTATTCAATTCCAGGCTTTCAGATAAATTATCTCCTTTCTAACAGTGATCTATCCTCGTTCTCACCAGGGATTATAAGCCGACAATATGGACCTATTGATTTAGTGGTGCTTAGCTCCACTGAAGGGATGCTACCTGCTTCATCCCCCGTCCCATCCCATCCTCCTCTACCCGAAGTCAGGATGAATCTTCTTACTAAGTCAAGTGTTACTGGCTTAACAATAGATCGAGAATTTTCTAAAGAGAAGTATATCCAACCAGGAGATCTTATTTTGGTCACTCTCCAAGTAACGAATGAAAATGATACAATGAATTTTCTTATGTTAGAAGAATCTGTGCCAGTTGGCTTCTCTGTTGATCCTAGTACAGTCCAACATTCACAGGATACATACCAAATTACAAACAGAGGCATTACCTTTTTCTTTGCTCAATTACCAGAAGGAGAAACTGTGGTAAAATACGGATTAATCGCTTCAAATATCCGTCAATCCTTGGTAATTCCTGCAAAATTATCAAGTATGTATGATGATTGGATTGTGAAAAGTGCCCCCGCAATCTTAGGAGAAGCACGAGTTCCAATTGATCCATTAACGGGTGAAATTATCAAAGACTTAAGTTACCCATCTCTTGTAAATCTTAAGCTTTCAGAAGCGCGTGATACTGCTTCCCCTTATCTGAACATTGAAGTAACTGCAGAGGATAATTGGGGTATTGCCTCTGTAATAGTATATATCAAACAATCGACATGGTTTTCATTTGATTGTTTCGAGAATGATGAGCAGTGGAATGCCAAAGGTCGAGGATTAACAACAGGGAATGCTCAGATATATGTTGAAATAATGGATTATGCAGGAAATGTCTTTGTGACCAGTGAAAGTGTGCATATGCTTGATTTGAGTGTGATCTTTATTCCATTCATCCCCATAATCTCATTAATTGTATTTGCTTTAGTCACTGGAGCTGGAATTAGCGTTTATGTTCGTAAACGGGGTATCTAAATCTTTTTTCCCTCTTTTTTTTTCTTATCTTGGTAATAATATGAGAAAAGTCGCTCCTTTATCCGTACCCTCGCTCTCTGTGTATAGAATTCCCCCATGAGCTTTGATGATCATACAAATGAACTAGATAAAATACTCGGAATAGTAGCCCAGCTTTTAATAAGAAAAATATTGAATAAGAACCAGCATTTTGATGCGATTAAATATAGAACTAGTACATGATGAAAAGAAAGCCAATGGATTCTTAAATGGCTATTGATCTTGCTCAGCAACAACAGAACGTATTTTCTTCAATTCTGTTAACATCTGCTTACGGAGTATCGCGATTCCAGTAGCGCGGTCTTCTTCACGTCGTCCACGAACTTGTGCTAATGGATTTATCGGTACTGTTTCTGCTGGTTTTGCGGAAGTTGGAAAGGAGATTTTCGGAATGGATGGTGGGACCAATGGACTTGGCGCTGTTGGTTGTTTGATCTCTGGTTTTGGTGCAGCAGCAGGTAACGGTTCCGATGCTGCAGTGGGAAACGAAAAACTGATTTGTGGAGCCGGTTCCTCTATTTGGGTAGGTATAGGTTCTGCAGGAAGTTCAGCTATGGAGGGAATCTTTTCAGGTGTGACAACTGGAATAGGTGTGGGCACTTCAAGTTGGCTTGGTGCAATAACCTCGGGAATCGCTTCTTTTCCTAGAACGGGAACATGTTTTTTCGAAAGAATATCTGCAGATTCTTGGCCAAACATCGTACGTACTGTATCAGTCACGGGGATATTTAATTCACGGACATCAGAAAAGTTAAACTCTTGAGAAATGCGTTCCAACGTGGTGGACGTAATAAAACCTTCCAAAAGCGATTCTTTCAGCATCCGTTCGAACCGTAATACTGCCGTTTGAAATGCAAATACTACATGCGAATACTCCTCGAGAGGAAGATCCTTTAATTTGATAGAAGCGTTGAACTTAAAATTAGCTTTTTTCTTCTCTTCTTTTCGTTTAAAAAGTTTAACCACGGATAATGCCTTCTAACCATACGTCTTGTTTATTTTATTGATTGTCAACTTAAAAACCTAATTAATATAAATGCGGACAGTTAGGCTAGGCTATTAATCTGAATAGATCCTCTTGTATTTGCAAATTCATTGGATTTAGATGTTTTATTAGACAGTTTCAATGAATTCTTGCTGATCAAGGAGATATTCACCTCACCTAATTATGTACTGAGGGAAAATATATTCTTCCCTCCTTTTGAGGGAAAATACTTAGAGGGACTAAAAAAATTCTTAATTACTCAATAATAATTCAAATATCAAATTAAATCCTTTTTTATGAGTTGGATGTCAGCAATGTGGTAAAAGCAAGAGTTATTCTAGTCGGAGTGGGTAATGCAACATCTGCCTTAGTCCAGGCGTTAAAATATTATACAGAACACGATACGTCTGTATTGAAATATGAAACAATCGGAGGAATGAGGTTAGATGATATTGAGATTGTTGCAGCCTACGATGTTGTGAAAAGCAAGGTAAATAAAGACTTGAGCGAGGCGATATTCGCTGAACCCAATGTGGCTCCAAAATTTGTTGAATTTTCTTCACCTTGGGGTGTTACAGTCAAAGGAGGACCTGTTCTCGATGGTATATCTCCAATGTTAGGGGAAACTGTTGAAGTTATTGTCCCTCCATCAAATCAGAATCTTTCTACGGAATTTAAAGAAACTCAAGCGGATATGGTGATTTCTCTTCTTCCCTCTGGAGCAAAAGAAGCTACATATGCGTATGCAAATGCAGCTATTGAGGCAGATATGGCATTCATAGAGGCAGCACCCACCAGAATATGTTCAGATGATCAATGGGTCAGAAAGTTCAAAAAAGCCGATCTTCCAGTTGTAGGTGACGATCTTCAATCTCAACTTGGAGGTACCCGTATCCATAAGGGTATTCTTGAAATGTTAAACTCCTTTGGAGCAAAAGTGAAAAATACGTATCAACTGGATGTATCGGGAGGCAGTGAGGGAATGAATACCTTATACACTGATCGAAGATTTGAAAAAAGGCGGATAAAGACGGAAAGCATTAAACGAGTCCTTCCTTACTTGAGAGATGATGATATAGCTAGTGGAACAACAGATTATCTAGATTTTTTAGGTAATGAACGTACAGGATACTTCTGGATTTACGGAAATTATTTTGTTGATACACCGTTTAAAATAGATGTCACAATCAAAACAACCGATGGACCTAATGCTGCAGGAACACTTGTTAATGTAATTAGAGCAACTAAAATTGCGTTAAATCGTGGAATTGATGGACCACTCCTTTCAGTATCAGCTTATGGCTTCAAATATCCTCCAGTTCACGTTGGTGAACAGGATGCAGTGAAACGATTCGATGAATTCATTGCAGGAGACCGAGCTGACTAAAAAGTATTATTCTAAAAAAATGAAAAGTGTTCAAATCCTTGCGACAGGCAGAGTACAAGGAGTTTTTTTCAGGGTATACACCCAGAAATTTGCTCGTGAACTATCCGATGTAACAGGTTATGTCCGAAATCTCCGTGATGGACAAGTGGAAATTTTTGCTGAAGGGCCAGAGATATCATTATCTAAACTAGTAAACTGGGTGCAAACAAAAGGATCACCAGGCTCCAGAATTATGAAAACACAAATGAAATGGGCTGATATTAACGTACGTGAGTACAGTGATTTTCAAATTACATATTAACCCTTTATGTGATTGGATTGGAGCAAGAATTTACAAATTGTCAATTTTTTCCACAATTTGAGCATATAGTTGTTCATTCCCTTTGGATCGACTTAGTTCTGCAGCAGTTTGGAAAGATATCCTAAAAATTAATTTGGAAACATTTTTTCCATTGAAGTCCATTGTTATATGGAATCTACCTTCAATTTTAGATCCACTGGATACTTATTTAATGAAACCATATATCACTTTTACACTTGATTTCGAATATCGGGAAAGAAAAAGTACTCTCCTACAATCTTTACTGAGTATCTGTCCATTTGATCATCTTCCAAGAGAAATAAGGACAATTCGGAAAGATGACGTAAGAATACCTTTGAAATCCAGGTTTTTTTCCAAGAAGTGGAATATCTCGAAGTTATCTACCAACATCTTGAAAAACAATCTAAAGAGATGGAACAACAACTGAACAGGGTAACCGAGGGGAAGGTTTCAAATATTGAGATTGGAGTCGTAAATTGAGGAGAGAGAATGTAATTCCAGAATTATTCTCCCATCAATTATCATTGTGAAAATCCTCATCAATTTCCGGTATTACGGTAGAAGCAATTCTTTTAAAGAAAGCTAATTCATCTATTTGATGGTAATCAGATAAAATAAGTGAATCATTTATAATCTTTAAATAAAGAGTATTTCCATAATACACTTCATTATCAAAGACGAAAAAATCTTTGTTTTTTGCATTTGGGGTGAGGCGATTGAATGGAGATTCAAAATTCAATGAAAAAGAATCTAGTACACTGTAAATCCCATCGGGAAGTATTTCAAATCCAATTAGTGTGTCATTCATAATCCATAATGGAATAGCTAATTTCTTATTCTTCCAATGGCCAATAAGAGCTAAATTGATCGAATCTTGATGATCCCGTTGAATGAAACTAATAGAACAGTCTTGGAAAAAATGGATTATAAATTTCCAGAAGAAATCTTTCGCTTGGGAAAAGTAAATTGGTAGGGGGAGTTCGAAAAGAGTGGATAATGATGCCCCAAAATCACTCACATCAAACTCCACCATCCAGGAATGTAAGTCTAACTTAAGATAATCACGTATCGAATGAATTTCTACAATTTTACTCGAATGCTTCATTGTCTTCATCTTCGCTATTCTCTGTCTATGTACTTTATAAGCACCTAAAAATCCAGTTTTCACGCATCACCTCCCTGAAAATGAAGCTGTGGCAGTATTTCTTGTCGTACAAATCGGAGAAACCAGCGAGCTATACATACTAATTCATCCATTTGTTTAACTGTCACTAA
>JAEOTQ010000235.1 GCA_016839785.1 Candidatus Hodarchaeota archaeon
AATAATGCTTGCATGACTGTTCCTGCAACAGCTAATGCCATCCCAGCGAAAGCACCCATAAGAATCCTTGGAAGTCGGATATCCCAGACAATTACCTTGGAAATTTCTACATTGTCACTCACAGGAAAATTCATGATATCCAGAATAGGTCTCATTAAGTTTTTACCAAGTTCTTGTAACACATCTAAAATAGTCAAAATTCTTGTATTTGAAGGACCAAAAGGACCAGCAGAGCCGAACATTATGGCTACCAGCATGCTGAGAAAAAGACCAACAGAACTTAGAATTATCAACAAAGTCCAATAGAATCTTTTTCTTTGATATCGCTTTAGAGAATCACTCAGAAACGTATTAGTTGTATTTGTTTGGAGGCTCTTTGCCAATATTAAATTCTCCGAGTACCTGCTAGAATGAATGAAAACGTCTAATTACTATGATTGCCAGTAGGGGCATTAATCCCACCAGATTGAATGTATGAAAAGTGACTATGCCCTTAGTGCTGGGAGATTTTGTCAGAACTACATCTTGAACTTTGGAATGAATCGCTTCAAGACCATTAATAATCCTAGGGCCACCTCGTGATACCCAATCTTCATTAATAGGAAATATCATCCCATTTTTGACTGCACTAATTGCTTCCCATCCAACTCTCGCGCTTATTGCTGAAACGTTTGTTGTCGTCCAAGATCCCTTAGAATAAAATATGATATCAGGATTATTGATAATAATAAACTCATTATCAACTTGAGGATAAAGTCCTGTAGCATTTTCGGCAATATTGACTGCACCAACAAGCTCAATTAAATCATGACCATAAGTTCCCTTTCCAAAAGTATAAAGAGGATCAGAAGCAAATTCAAGGTAAATCTTAGGTTTGTAAGCAAACGATGAGGCATTGATCAGGACAGAGTCTAATCGAAGATTCAAATCATCTTTGAGTTGAGTAGCTTCTGTTTCATGATTGGTTATTTGGCCGACCTTAATAATATCATCAAGAACTTCTTCTAATGTGAAAGGAGCCAATATAAACACTTGGATTCCTTGGTTTTCCATAGCAGTCATATCATCATTACTAGTAATCCCTGCTCCGAAAACTAGGTCAGGGTTGAGAACAAGAAGCGCTTCCAAGTCAACAGCAGGAAAATTAGATATTTTGGGCAAGGAAGCAGTTTCATTAGGAAAATTACTACTGTAATCTACAGCGATTACTATATCACCTGCATCAACAGCATAGATCACTTCTGTTGCACTAGGGGCAATACTTACAATACGTTGAGGTTCCTCAGTAAACGTCACATTACGACCAAGGCCGTCGGTCAGAGTAAGGGGATAAGAAGTAGTTGAAGGAGCAACTGGATTATATTCATGATCTAAATTGGCATCAACCATGGAAAACCCGAATGAAAAACTGAATGTCAGAATTAAAATGCAATAAACGAACTGATATTTCATGATTATCCCGTAAACAAATATTAATTGAATGAATCAGTGTAAGGATGTTATTATTATAGGGGTTACGACCTATTAATTTTTTAGTAATTAGCTATCAATCCCTTTTTTTCGTCATTTACAGTAAGTAAAAATTAAAGAATGATTTTTAACCCTTTTTCTTGTTAAGAAATAAAAGAAAAAGCTTTTTTTGTATTAAACAGTATTTGTACTTGTAGAAAATTCTTAAATTTTGGTAATAAAATGTTTTAACAATTAAAAATGTCCATTCACTAAATTAAATGCCAATTCGAAAATTGATAAATCAGATACAAACATAATTAAGGGAGAAGAGAGCAAAATTGTAGAGAGGTAGGAATGGTTGTTTCAAATCAAACCAATTGGATACATTCGCAAATCAGAAGAAGGTTCATTCATTCAAATTCTTCCCGAACATAAGATCGGATTATATCGGTTGGAAACAGTATCTCATATTTTCATTCTTTGGTGGATCCACGAAAATGATACAAAAGAAGCTAGACAGTCTCGTGTAACAATACCTCGCGTTAGAAATTCCGAAGTGGATCCTGAACAAATGGGGACATTCGCAACACGCTCTCCAAGAAGACCCAATCCTATTGGGATGACTTTAGCTCGAATTACTGATATTATCGATTGTCATATCTATATAGATTTCATAGATGCTTTTGAAGGAACACCAGTAATAGATCTTAAACCGTATCTTCCAAATGGAGATAGAATTGACGAAGGAATTAGGCTTCCACCATGGTTTTCTCACTTACACACCTCCAGATCTCCAGATTTAAGCAAAGATAATCAACCTAAATTGTGGGAATGAGCTTAAGGAAGAAGGGGGCGTTTAAGTTCCCCAGGTAAAAATAATAATCCAGCAGCTACCGCCCCTTTCTGAGCAAGGGGGAACGTATCTGCAGTACCGACAATAACGACGATTTTTTCCCATAATAGATCCTGTGTCACTTTTTGAATACGTTTCTTGACCTTTCGAGAGCTTAGAGGAGAACTAGGTAAAGGAGGATAAATAACGTTTAGTAAGAAGATTTCTTTCTTGGATTCTTGGAAAAAAACGGTACATCCTTTCGAACCAGCCAGTAAAGCCTCATCACGGAGAACGACAGTATTCAGTTGTTCAATCTCAGTTGCTTCCAGACAAACCACTGCATCTTTTGATCCAACCGTAAAATCAGAACCAAAAAATACGTGAATCGGTGAAATATGGATATAGTTCTGGCATTTGGAGATATACTCTCTCCCTAATTGTGACAAACAATGTCCTTCACGTTGACTAATTTTCTCAATGAGCTTTTTATCTACCAAATATTGAATGATGGGGCGAGTTTGATCCTTTGTCAAACCTAAATACTCAGCTAATCGATAACGACCAAGATTTTGATCCTGGGCGAAATGATGAAGAGAAATGAAGTATTCTAATAAGGAATGACCGCTCTGTAGACTCATGATGAAATCGTTCCCAGATAAGAACCAAGAAAATATAGATAACATGTAGTATATCTTAAAGTGTTACATTGAGAATTCATTCAGGAAAGACTTTAATTGTTATTGATATGTAGTAATTATCCTATATAAGGCAGGAGAATTATCAATGTATTACGCAGACTGGCTCAGTGATGGAATAGCATGGTGGGGAGAAAAAATATGGATTTTCTTTCATGATCTACCTCCCTACGAATGGGTTGAGGGAACAGAGTATAATCTGAAGGTTATTTTATATCTATCACCGATAATAATTATACACCTGCTTATATTCATCTTTTTGAAACTTCGCTCTCGAAGAGCTGAAGATAAAATGATGAACCGATTTAAACTCGCAAAATTATCCTATGTCTGTCCACATTGCAACTATATTCCAGAATATGCACCCAAAACAGGAGTTTTTTTCTGTCCCAAGTGTGGAAAAATGTCACATATTTGATATAAAGACGTAGTCTCTAAAATAATCAGTCTTTCTCAATAAAATAAGGACAACGTTCCTTGGAGATTGGCTTTTTTCCGCTAGTACCTCGAATATATTGAGAACAAGATTAATCAAATATATGATTTTCAGAACTATATGACTTAGAATGACT
>JAEOTQ010000040.1 GCA_016839785.1 Candidatus Hodarchaeota archaeon
TCAGGGAATTGCTAATGAATCGTGGATTTTAGATGCCGATGTTGATGAAGGCCCAGAAGATTATTTGGATATGACTCTATTAGGTGAGATTGCTGCGATTAATTGGGCAATAGAAAATGGTGTAGATATCATCAATCGCAGTTATGGAGTTTCAGATGGAGAAGAGGCGTATTGGGATTTGATGTTATACCCTAGATATCAACTAAGATTAGCCACAATTCGTCAGGCAGTAAAACAAGGAGTTATTTTTGTGCATTCTGCAGGTAATGAAGGGGGAACCATGTATACCATTTCTCCTGATAATTTTGCTAATGAAATTTCTGTCGGTGCAACGAATGAAGGAATGCACGCAATGGCAACATATAGCAGTCGTGGCCCAATCTGGAGAACTGACGCTGTTTCTCCTGATGTAATTGCTCCAGGTACCGCTGTTCCAACTCCTGCTGTGCAAGGTGGATATGAAACTCCTCAAGGTACTTCGTTTGCTGCCCCTCATGTCGCAGGTGTCTCTGCAATCCTTCTTGGAGCAATGAAAGAACATAATCTTGATGTAAATCCAGGAACGATAAAAGCTGCACTTATGGCAACTGCTACAGATATTGGAGTGGATCTAAACGCACAAGGTGCTGGTCAGGTTAATGCCTCAGCTGCATATGAGTATCTCTTGGCTGCTCCAAGAGTTGGTAATCATATAGTCGCAGGAACAGTTAGTCCCAATGAATTAAATTTCATGAAATTTCCAAATGTGCTTCAAGGTTCTTACTATTCAGAATTATTTTCGTTCACATCTTCAGAGACAGTGAATGTATCAATCCAGATGACTGGAAATCTATCTTCAATCCTCACGTTGAAAGAACAGCTTTGGATGAACAGTTCTGACTCCTTAATGAACAGTCGCAATGATTTAGTAGCTGGAAAATTATCTGAATTCTTTTCTCATGATATTGTTCTCGAGGTCAATGTTGCAGATGATGAACTCCTTGGGGAATATTCTGGAGATTTTGTATTTCAAGTAAACTCAACAGAACTCCAACGGATTCCATTTGCCATAAATGTGGAACTTGCTAAACAAAAAGTATTATTCTATACTGGAAACAGACCAGTTTATACATATAATACAAAGGGAGAATTTCTGGATCTAAAAGTAGATTTAAGTAAGCGAGGAATAGTTCTTAACGAAAATAACTCGGATATTACCCCTCAGGCTCTTGCTAATTATGATGTCCTTTGGTTTGCTGCTGATAATCGTACTATTCAAACATGGGAATATATATCAGCAATTGATTTAGTAAGATCCGAAGATACTTTAACAGTTCTTTCTATGTCTGAACAATCCGCGATCACTTCATTCGTTAGTAATGGAGGTGGATTAATCCTCACACCATTTACCACCCCGTTAGGGATGGAGAATATGATGAAAAAATGGGGGATTCAGACAAGTGAATTATCACCGTCTTTTGGTACGACTCCTGCACAATTAACCCATTTCAATTCTATTGGAACTTCAACAGAATATTTTGATGCCTCTGGTTCTTATTTTGAATTAACAAAGTCCGCAACCCCTCTTGCTTATCTGAACCAAAGGGAGAATGTTGTTATTGCTTCCTATGATTATCCCCTTGGAGGAAGAGTTGTTGTAGTCTCAGGAAGCAATTTCATCACTAATCGTGGATATAATAATGAGATAAATGAGGGTTTGGAATATCAAAGCACTTTATTCAATAATCTTTTAGTGTCAGATATTCTTACTTTCACTACAGCAGAATCCCAGTTATACGGGTCATATGAAGTGACAGGCGACGTTGTGACTGTTTCACTCCACGCGTCGATCAATTTTGTGCCCGATAATTCGGTAATTATTGCTGGAACTTATCGTAACTCTGCATCCGAGGTGGAATCTGATATAACAGAAATTATACCACAAACTGGTTTAAATGGATGGTATAACTTTTCTTACCAACTTGTAGACGGAATTAATTTTTTGAACTTTACATTGAACTCAGAAGTCGTGTTTTTTGAAATCATTACCGATAAAACCGCACCTGTCATTGGTGTGAATGGAATGCAGAATGATTCCTACCTAATGGAAACTACTAAGGTTATTTTTTGGTTCCGAGATGATGGAGCAGGTATTGATCAATTTTCAGCGAAAATGACTCTTGATGGTAATATAGTTGGATATAATGGCCCAAAAATTAAAAGTACAGGTTCAGGATATTTTATAGAAAAAGATCTTAATCCAGATCATTATGAAACAGGTTCTCACTTTATTTTTCTAACAGTTTCTGATCTTGCTGGAAACTCGGCATCAATCACATTTATATTTAACGTAGGAGTGGAAACAGAGGGTACTAAGAAAGGAACAGGTTTTCAATGGGATTTCATGATTTGGATGTTGTTTGTAAGCTTTGTGATTTTGAAAAGATCTAGAAATTTGAGAGAAAAGAAGTGAAATAGAGGACACAAAATTAGGGGTCCTTTTCTTTCCCTTTTTTCATTAGATCAGGTATTCATTACAAAACCCTAGGAAACACGCCTTCCTCTCTCTACAACTAGTTTCCCCTTTTTGAAGACCATCTCAACTAGATTAATACCATAGTTGTAAGCAAAAAAACGATGGTTCGGAGCATTAAAAATAACAATATCTGCCTTTTTTCCTACCTCTAGTGAACCAATTTCATGAGCACGGTCAATTGAATGGGCTGCATTTATCGTAGAAGCAGTTAGAGCCTCTGCAGCAGTCATCTTCATACGAAGTACAGCTAGGGTCATCATCATTTGCATAGACTCACACATGTTAGCAGCACTCACGTCAGTTGCTAAAGCGACAGGCATACCTCGATCAATTATTTCACGTGCAGGAGCATATTTATTAACATAACAAAAGGGAGAAGTCGGTAAAAAGACGATTATCGTTTTTTGCCCTTGAAGAGCATCGACTTCTTCTAGAGGGGTCCAAATTAAATGGTCTACAGAAACAATATCCCCAATTTCAGCAGATAGCCGAGTACCACCACTGTGCGATAACCAGTCACAATGATTACGTAACTTCAAACCGTGTTTTCGAGCAGAGAGGAGAATTTTACGCGTTTGGTCAAGGCTGTAATATCCTTTTTCACAAAAAACGTCAGCGAACTCTGCTAGTTTCCTTTTTGCGATCTCAGGAATCCATTTCTCGGTAATTTCGTCCACAAGATCGTCAACATTATCTTCATGATCTGGAGGGATACCTTGAGTAAGAAAAGTTGGAATTAAATCTAAAGGATGGGATTTATTGAGAGATTTAATAATTTCTAGTTGTTTGATCTCTCCATTGAAGGTCATTTCGTAACCACTTTTAGCTTCAATAGTCGTTGTCCCATAGATGAGCATTTTATCTAAGATTTTAGATGTAATTTCAATCTGGTCCTCAAAACTGGTTTCTGATGTCAATTTGAGAGATTTATTCATTCCCCCTCCTTGTTCTTTTAATTCTAAGTATGTAACTCCTAATACAGCCATTTTTTCTAATTCGTCTTCTCTTGTTCCTGAAAATACTAAATGAACATGAGGATCAATTAATCCTGGTGTTACCAGTTTATCTGTGGCATCAATTACTTCATATCCTTCAGCAAGCTGCTTTAGTACATCATCTGTGCTTCCTACAGCTACAATTTTACCATTTTTTACTGCTACGGCTCCATTCTTCACAATACTCAAATCTTTCATTCTTTCTTTGATACGAGGGTTTTCACTTGAACCTGCTAATGTCACTAATTCATTCGCATTAATTATAACAAAATCTGTTTGTATAGACATTATATTCCACCTATTAGCATCTTAAACATCGATGTATCTGTCTCTTTCCCATTTATGAACATAAACACTGAATTCCTTCCATTCTTCTGCTTTTAATGAGATGTACTTCCGAAAAAAATCTGATCCAAGAGCTTCCTGAAAATAAGTGTCTTTTGAAAATTCAAGTACTGCTTCTCCTAAGTTACCTGGGAGCATCTTAATTCCTTTGTTTCTACGCTCACTTGCAGACATGTCATATATGTTCTCTTCGACAGGAGTAGATGGATCTAATTTTTGTTTAACTCCATCTAAACCAGATGAGAATAATCCTGCGTACGCAAGATAGAAATTGCAGGACCCATCAGTTGGTCGATATTCTAATCTAGCAGCTTTTTTACTTCCAGGAGGTATTCTGATTAGCGTTGAACGATTGTAGTTCGCCCAAGATATGTATACAGGGGCTTCCCAACCAGGTACAAGTCGTTTATATGAATTAACTGACGGATTCGTTAATAAAGCAAGGCCTTTTGCATGCTTTAATATACCTGCCAAAAAATTTTGGGCTAAGGAACTAAGTTTAAGGTTTTCACTTGAACTGGAAAATAAATTCGTATCTTTTTCTTGGTCTCGAAGATTTATATGAGTATGGAGCCCAGCACCGTATTCTCCGTGAAAGGGTTTTGGCATAAATGACGCAGTGAATCCATAATCATGAGCCATAAGCTTAGTAATGAACTTAATCAAATATATTGTATCTACCATTTGTAGTGCTTCGGAATAAGGAATATTGAATTCACTTTTTCCCGCTGGAACCTCATGATGATGTTTTTCAATCATTATCCCAATATTCCTTAATGCTTCAGTTATTTTGAGGCGTAATCTTGTTCCTCGATCCTTGGGAGGTGAAGCTAGGTATCCAGCATTATCAATAAGCTTAAATGGTTGGTCCTCCCCTTTTTCAAATAGAAAAAATTCTATTTCGCTAGAAGCAATTCCTATCACCGATGAACCTATTTGTTCTTGTATAGATGTAAGAACTTTTTTTAATATATATCTTGGATCTAAACCAAAGGGAATATCTGAATCTGGTTTAAAAATGTCACATACGACACGTGCGATTTTATATTCAAATAATTGGGGAGGTAATATAGCAAAACTGTTCAAATCTGGAACCAATTTCACGTCACTCTTACTAACATCAACCATCTTACTTAGTGAAGAACCATCAGTATGAATTCCATCTTTCATTATCTGAGATAGAGCTTGAGAGGGCACCCAGAGTGTGTGTAGTATTCCTGATAAATCTGTGAATTGTAAAGCTAGTTCTTTTACTTCTTTCTCATCAATTAGTTCAAGAGCTTTTGTTAAATCCAAACTTCTGTCCACTCGCTTTTTTTCTTATTAGATAGTGGTTTTTTTTGAATTGTTTAAATTTTGTGACATCTAAATCACTTAGACAAAATGTCTTGAGAAGGGGGATTTTCTGATTGTGGCCAATCCAAGTTTCAAAAACGCAATTACAGGAATTTTTAAAGAGAAAGCATCATTAAGATGTTAATTTCTTCTTTAAATGATAAGATAAGGCGTTACTGTAGAATCAGGATGAGTATGAAATATGGACAAGGAAGAATTAAAGAAAAAAATCATCATTATGGCAAAGGAGCTTGAATCATATATTATTAAAACTCGCCGACATATCCATATGTATCCAGAAACTTTGTATGAAGAAGAAGAAACCGCAAAATTTATTGAAAACGAATTAAGAAAGATTGGATTACAACCAAGACGGATAATTGGAACAGGAGTTCTTGTTGTTATTGAAGGGGTGTCTAAAGGAAGTAATATTGCATTACGTGCTGATATTGATGCTCTGAATGTTATCGAAGACAATAATTTCGATTACAAAAGTCAAATCATAGGAAAAATGCACGCGTGTGGACATGATGCACATACCGCGATGTTGCTAGGGGCCGCTAAACTGATAAATAAATATCGTGAGCATCTCTCTGGAACTGTTACACTCATATTTCAACCTGCAGAGGAAGGAGGAGGAGGAGCAAAGAAAATTGTTGAGGAAAACCACCTACAAGATATTGATACGATTTTTGGAATACATGTATGGAGTCCCTTACCATCAGGTTACATTGGAATCCGCAAAGGAGCGATCTTTGCCTCTTCCGATCGATTCACGATCAAAATAACTGGAAAGGGTGGACATGCTGCAGCCCCTCACCAGACGATTGACCCTACAAGTGTTCTAGTAGATATCTACAATGCATTACAAAAACTCATTCCCAGAGAGGTTAATCCTTTTGAACATACGGTGTTATCTCTTCCAGTCCTAGAAGCTAGTGATGCTCACAACATAATCCCCAATAAGGCTAATATTCGTGGAACTCTTAGAACAATGAATCCTGAAGTAAGGAAATTTTTAATAGAAAGAATAAAACAGGTTGTGTATGGTTATTGCAATGCATGGAGGTGTAACGGTTTAGTAGAGTTCGATCCCATGGCTTATCCTGGAGTAGTAAATGATGATGGAATAGTTGATAATATTAGATCCATTCTTGGTGATGTTAGCCAAATCGTTAATATGGATCAGACAATGGTAGGAGAAGATTTTTCGTTTTATCTTCAAAAAGTTAAGGGTGCTTTTATCACATTAGGCATCCAGAATAAGCAGGAAGGAGTGATTTATCCACACCATCATCCAAAATTCGATGTAGATGAATCGGTTCTTTGGAAAGGAACGGCGATTTATGCCATTCTGGGTTTTTATCAATTATTTATTTCTTAAACTATAGCATGAATTTTCTTACTAAAGAGGTACACTTCTCAATATCGGGAGTAAGTTCACGATCTTGATCCATCATAGAAACTTGGGACCTGACAGTTTTGTAAACATCCTTACATTGACGTGAGAGTTTATCTTCAATCTCAGCGATATCTATTGCCTGACTTGCGCATAATAATTCGATAGCTAAAATATATTGTAGATTATTTATTACTTTAAGGATCTTATTTGCAGCGTTCATACCCATGCTAACATGATCTTCTTGATCTGCTGATACTGGTATAGTATCAATAGAAGCTGGTGTAGATAATTGTCTATTCTCAGAGGTTAATGCAGCAGCAGTATATTGTGCAATCATAAGTCCAGAATTAAGCCCAGTATTGGGGGTTAAAAAAGCAGGAAGATTGCTAAGCATCGGATTTAACATCCTCTCGATTCTTCTTTCAGAAATATTTCCTAATTCAGTCAACGCAATAGCTAGGAAATCTAAAATAAAAGCTATTGGTTCTCCATGGAAATTTCCGCCACTATAAACTTGATCGACTGAGAAAAGTAAAGGATTGTCAGTAGAAGCATTCATTTCAACTTCAGTTACTTTCTTCGCATGATCAATGGTATCATATACTGCTCCATGGACCGCTGGAGCGCAACGAAGTGAATAGGCGTCTTGTCTGCCGATTAACCGCTGTGTACGTTGGCTACCCTCTAAAAAATCTAAAATCATTTTTGCAGCCTTCTTTTGGCCACAATGCGGTCGAGCTTCATGAATTAAAGGATGTAAACTATCTAGATTACCCTCATGTATCTCCATACTCAGTGCTGTAGCAATATTTGCTACTTTAACTAAATAAAAAGCATTTTTTATTGCCAAAGCAGCAATTGAAGTCATTGCTTGAGTTCCATTTAATAGGGCCAATCCCTCTTTAGCAATGAGTTTAAGAGGCTTCAAATTAACACTTTTTAATGCATTTATACCAGTCATCCTTTGTCCATTAAAATAAGCGTAACCCTTTCCTAATAAAACCAATGATAGGTGAGCTAAAGGCGCCAAATCACCACTTGCGCCCAAGCTACCTTTGGAAGGGATTGAGGGAACAATATTCATATTTAAAAATTTTATTAGATAATTCACTACTTCTAAACGTATTCCTGAATGTCCTCGGGCAAATTTATTAATTTTTAGTGCTATCATTCCTCTAACTATATCGTGAGAAAGTTCAGGTCCGACTCCCGCTGAATGACTTATTATTAAATTTTCCTGTAATCTTTGTGTGTCATTTAAGGAAATATTGACCTTCTGAAGATAGCCAAATCCAGTTGTAATTCCGTATATCCTCTTATCATCATCCAAAATAGATTGAACAATTTGAGCAGATCGATTAATTCTGTTTTGAGCACTTTCTGATAATTTAACATCATTTTCTAGGTTTATTATTTTATATAAGTCATCAATCGAAAGATTTTCACCCACTAACTCAATACTCTCTTTATTCATTCTCGATCACTAATAAGATTCTTTTGTTTTGTATATAGCAATTGAATTTCTCTTACTTACAGAATGGATTAGTATTCTGATCCCATCTATATGGCAATGTTCTGAAATATAATTCACTTTTCAATGTATCTCTGGAGAGTAAAATCCAATTTTTGGAACACAGATTAAGTTATAATCATTAATATTAGCATCTATCAGAAGTTTTTTTATACAGTGCCGATTTTCTTGAGAGTGACATTCGATGAATAATACAGATAAGTTTATTCTTCCCTTTTCAGCACTAATCGGTTTATCCGATTCTAAATTAGCATTAATTCTCACAATTCGATAGGTAACCATTAATTAATTATTTGCTTTAATGTAAACTTAGAGAAGTCTAATATTTTCACTACTAGAGGGAGAAAATAAGTTTATTCCAGTCCGTTCTTTAACTAGTGAACACAATTCCTCGTATAGATCAAGGTAGTTCACTTTTTTATCTTCTGTTATTCCAGGTACAAAAATTTTGTTCTTTACTGCGAATTTTACTGATTTTTCGTATCCCGCTGCAGCGTGTCGTAAGACTGCTGACATCGGATCCCAAGTTAATACCCTAAACAGGCGTTCTTGAGTAAGAGGTGTTCCATCAGCAACGCACACTTGTCCAGCATGAAGAGAATATCCAACTCCCACACCTCCACCTCCGTGATAGCTAACCCACGTTGCTCCAGAAAGCGAATTTCCTAAAAGATTTAGAACGGGGTAATCTCCGATTGCATCGGATCCATCTCTCATCCCTTCAGTTTCACGATATGGACTAGCAACTGATCCGCCATCTAAATGATCTCGACCAATGATAACTGGTGCATCTAGCAATCCATCGGCATATAACTTGTTTAATAACATTCCAAATGCTGCCCTTCCTTTATATCCCGCCCAAAACACTCTAGCAGGAAGTCCTTTCTCAAAAGGTATGTACCTTGAGGCTAATTCTACCCAATTGATTAGCATTGGATCGTCATGAAACAATTTTTTGGCATACTCATCGGTAGTTAAGATATCTTTTGGGTTATTAGATAAAGCTGCCCATCTGAATGGTCCTTTTCCTTCGCAAAACAATGGTCTGACATAATTAGGAACAAATCCAGAGAAATTATAAGCATCTTCACAGCCCTCTTTAAATGCTTGGGTACGAATGTTGTTCCCATAATCAAAGGTTTCAGCACCTTTCTTCTGTAATTCCACCATTAGTTCAATATGATTTTTTACTGTTTTAAAGGCGAGATCTTTATATTTTTTTGGATTAGACGTTCTTAATTCTATTGCCTCATCATAAGTCATTTTATCAGGAATATATCCATTCAACATGTCATGTGCTGAAGTCTGATCTGTAAGAACATGAGGAGTTATCTTATTTCTTATTAAATATTCAAGCAAATTAACCGCATTACATAAAACTCCAATAGACGTGGGTTGATTTTTTAGTGCATATTCACGTGCAAGTTTTACTCCTTCTCCAATAGAATCGACCTGTATATCTAAATAGGGAGTACCTGTATCTCGCCCCTCATTATACATACGATCAAGATTATTTGGATCAATTTCGGCTATAAGGGCAATTTTTCCCGCCATTTTTATAGCGAGAGCTTGAGCCCCACCCATCAATCCAAGACCTGCCGTAACAATTAGATTTTGTTCAAAAGAATTAAGTTTATTGTAGTTAGGAGAATTTTCGGCAGATTTTATGGCTGCGATCATTGTTTCGTAAGTACCTTGGATTATCCCCTGTAACCCTATAAAAATCCAGCTTCCTGCGGTCATTTGGCCATACACAGTCAATCCTGCATCAACCATTTCCTGAAAAGACTGTGTCCAATTAGGAACAATTACTGAATTCGTCACAACACACCGAGGTGCTAACTGATGAGTTATGGTTTTTCCATAGGGGACTCCTGATTGCATGAAAAGTGTTTCATTTGGCTCTAAAGATTGTAACATATCTATGGTTTCATAATACGCCTCCCAATTCCGCATCGCTTTTCCACTACCCCCATAAATAAAGAATTTTTCCCAGTTTTTCCCATTATGGAGGTTTGAGATAATAGCTCGAATGATTCCTTCGGTTTGCCAGCCAGCTTTTGTAGTGGGAGATAAGGCTGCCTCTCCTTTCGGTAAAGGGGGAATTCTAGTTGGCTTAAGATCATACCTCAATCTCTTTTCTTCTTCAACTTTATGATGACCCTCAACAATTTCTTGCAGCTTAGTTTTTTTCATTATTAATCCTCAAGCAATATATCATTACCATAGAAGAGTAAATTGGAATTTTTGAATCATCACTGTATTTTAAAACAGATATCTTTGATACAAAACAAGAATGCAATGATATACTTTGAGAAAGAGGAGATAAAAGGTTTTTTCCACCTTCCCCCGTCATAAATTTAGCTCTTGGACAGGACGTTACAAAGAATATCTTAACGTTTTTGGAGTTCTGAAATTAAAATATCCCGAATGACCATTTGAATCGGTTGAATTATTCTTTGAACTGCTTGAGGGCGCTGTTTTGGATTCCATTCTCCTTTGCTCCATGCCTCACGCAGTGCACTCAATGCATCAAGGCAACTAACCTCAAAAGTGCTTGCAAAAGTATCTCGTAACTTATCAGAGACACCAGCCTCAATCATCAATCTCCCAACATCGGCAGCGCTAATACGGGATTCTACAGGTAAATCCATTTTATTAAGCATGATGGCGATTTTGATGTCTCCCGTATATATTTTATCTCCAGAGACCTCAAAGAGTTCTTTCAGGCTATCCTTATTTTCTTCCCAACGAGCTTTTTCAGAATCAATTACAACTATCAGGCCATGAAGTCCGTTAATAACAATTTTTCTCATGGATTTGAATCTATCTTGCCCAGGGGTTGTAAAAAGATGGTATTTAAAGCCCTTCCCTGGACCTCCTCCCAAACCAAAGGTGGCTTGATCAAAACCAATAGTTCTCTCCGTAGCTTTATCTTCGAGTTTTAAAAAGTTATAAACACTCTCAGGATCTTCTTTTTTCTTTATTGCATGGAATAAACTTAAAGCTGTTGTTTTTCCTGCTAATGTTGGTCCCCAGATAACAATTTTTATCCCTTGTTGCGACTCTTCAAACACCAGCTCTTCTTCTTGACTCAATGAATGTTCCTCGAAAAGTTTTACTTTGAAATAAAGCCTAAGAATCACTTAGAACGATAAATTGTAAGGAAAGGTACCAAATTCCTAACACTTATCTCACTTGTCAGTCTATTTCCTTATTATTCTTCTACTTAAAAAGGAATGCTAAATTCCAGAGGGATTTAATCCTTCTATATATTATCAGATTCAGATTTCATTTTAACCTATGGTATTTGCTATCAATTTATGTGCTAATACAATAAGTGTTGTAGGTTAGCTTTTTGCTTTGCTCTATTAACTAATAATAAGTAAATTTGAAGAATCTATATAATTCTTAAATTGATAGATAGTTTAAAATTGGTAAAAAAGCATATTCGCCATCTTATTGTCTTTTAAGGATAGAATGGTCCTATGAGTGAAAATTTTGATCTAATTGCCGTTTCACCTCATCCTGATGATGCAGAAATCGGTTGTGGAGGAACTCTTGCTTTACTTTCAGAAATGGGGTACCGAATTGCTATTGTAGATTTGACAAATGGAGAACCTACTCCCTTTAATGATGATCCGCAAGTACGCCTTAATGAAGCTTCAAAAGCCGCAAAAATTCTTGGAATTGAGAGAGTGACTCTTGATTTACCAAATAGGAAACTTCTTGACAGTATTGAGGCAAGAATGATCTTAGCAAAAGAGCTAAGGAGAATGAGACCAAAAATCGTCATAGGAATGCAGGGGATGACTCCTCGGGCTTCCCCAGATCATTATCAAAGTCAGCTGATATTCGATGCCGCCGTTTTCTATAGTAGATTATCAAAGTGGGAAGATATTTTCGACGGACTGGAACCATGGCGAATTGAAAATGTATTTTATTATTATACAGCTCGTGAATTACTAACTCAATCTCAACCTTTACAATTTACTGTCGATATTAGTACCCATTTTGAAACTAAAAAATCTGCATTATTAGCATACAAATCTCAATTTAGAGCTCATCCATCATATAATCCTCCCATTATTGACTGGATCGAAGGTATGGGCAGATATTTTGGTTCCCTCACAGGATGCAAATATGCAGAAATCTTCTACGGGTCAAATATTATGACAATGAATTTATTCAAACATATTCTTGATTAAATTTTCCGCTCATTAATCGCAAAACTACTTTTCTTCATGTCCACGAGCAACTCTAGCAGCAAATAACGCATATTCTAGAAATTCTTGCGGTTCTAACTGTTCTATTGAAGATTTTAAAGCCGCTAATATTTTATTCCTAACTTCTTCTTCCTTATTTTCATAATTTGAATGCGATAAACATTTTGAATAAAACACAGCAGAATCTTGAAATTCTCCCAATTGATACAAACCATCAGCAAGTTCTAAATATTCATCAGAATATTCTATTTTCGATTCAGATGTCATACTATCGAGTAAATCAGCATAGTGCTTGAGTGCAATGATTGCACACCGGAGACTCTCGATTACTGCATGTTTTGCTAATCGATCACATATAGCAGTACGGAGGTAGTTAATTCGAGAGCTATTTCTAGAATCATCTCTTGCTAGAGCTTCTAGGCTTTTATTTACGCGCCAATATTGTGGAACTTCATATCCCTGAATTGGATCAGATATCTGCAGCAAAATTCTTGATTTTACTCCATATTTCGCCAAATCTTGCACTGGAGTGTCTCCTAAAATTTCCAATACTCCGAATTCTCTCAATTTCGGCAAAAAATATGGTTGTAAGTAACTGAAAAAATGAAAATTCTCATTATAAATCGTTTCTACAGATGACAATACTACCTGTTTAAATTCGGAAATCTGTGCAGGCTCTAGTAACTGATAAAGTCGAATCTCAGTCGAATGAGCTATTGAGAAAGAAATAACATCCCCTTGAGTTCCATCAGATTCTATCTTGAATATTGCCGTCCCCGAAGGAAGGGAGATAGGCATCGTTACACGCCGTTCATATATTGAAATATCAAGATCCTTTTCGTTTATCCATTTTTCAGCTAATAAGTTGCTAAATATCCACAATTCAGGTTGGTTGGAAATTTCCAACAAGTTTTTCCTTCTCGTTCGTTGGGGCACAGATCTTTCCTCCATTTAACACTAAATTTGCTGGAAATTTAAAAGCTAACTTTTAGACAATTAACCTGAACCTATTTGGAAATATTCAGTCAAACTATCTCGAATGGAGATTGAGTGAATATGAAACTGAAGAGATTATCTGCGTACTCTTACCGCTATTCCATGGTTAAACTGAATCATTTCAGCAGCAGAGAGATGCGCACTTCCAGAATTTATGAAATTATTAGCAACATCAACTATAAACACCTCTTCACCACATTTAACATCTGGATCCACATTCTCAACAAATTTAGCAAGAAGATCTTTATTTTTAGAAACGAATGGAATAGTATCATTAGAAGCGACAACACGAAGTCTTGGAGAAGGGATAAAATCACATAATTCTTTGGCAAAAGATTTTGAAGGGATAATAGAAAAGTCGGTGGGTCTCAGTGTTCCCAAGATGTTATCTTGAAAAGTAAAATTTCTTAAAATTCCAGTTTTAGGAGAACGATGGATAGACACAGGCATATTGTCAAAAATTCTATGGGTTCCAGATCCAAATTGATAATCTAAAATTGCATGAAGTTTGAATTTATCAGATGACCTACTACCTTTCTTATTTTTATCCATAACCTTAAATTCATCAAGGATTTCGCTCTTTATTCCCAGATTTGAATGTAGTTCAATAGATTCAAATTTATCTCTATAGTTGTTCACAAAACGCTCAATAAATGCAATATCTTTGTCAGTAAAACTCATAGGTATCCTTTCATGTTGAACAAGGGGATAAACTCCTTGTAACTCATCTGGTATAACACCAAAAAGTGGGGATATCTTCAATACTTGAAAATCATCAGTTGATCGGATTTTACGATAATCACGGGCAAGTACCAATTTTGAATTCCACGGATAGAATCTGTCGAAGATACGTTCTTTATATCGTAAAATTTGTGGATGTGACTTTAACACGGGATGGGAAAATAAGGTGGCTCTTTTAGAAGAGATTGGGGTAAACTTTTCAATGAATTTTGATGTAGAAGTTTCAAATAATAACGGAATTAAACGTGCAAGCGATGGATGAGTCATTGTCCGCGATAATACCAGTTCATATAATCTTCCTTCAATAATAGCCTGCTTGATTCTTCGAATTTCTTCAAAGCTAACATTTAGATTGTGTTTTGCTAATAATTGAGTCCGAGTTTTATGGTCAAGACGTTGTAACTCTTTAACACTATGTGCAAGACAAATATCACAGGAACAGGGAAAATACTGAAGATCATCAAGATATTGAGTCCCAAATTCGGTTAAATATCGATTTTTCCTCGCATATAAAAAATAGGCGGCAGAATCGAACATATCAATCCCAAGAAAGACTGAGATGGCAAAAAACATTGGATGACCAGCCCCAAATAGATGAATAGGTCGATTCAAGGGTAGAATTTTTTTTGCCGTTAGAATCATATTTATTACAATTTCATAGTTGTACTTTTCAAGATATGGCACAACAGAACCAATTGGATGGATATCAAAGGCTTTTTGTGCCATCTCCATACTTGATTGCTCAACTAAATTCAAATATTCTCCCCCTTGAATGGGACCAGCCCATAATGTTTTACTCGACGGATCTCGATGCTGAATGTGCTCATCAGCTCTAATTAATGTCCTTTTTAATGCATCTTGAACACCAGGGAGATCAACTTGCTTAGTAGGAATGTCTAAAAATACTCCTATGTCACTCTGGATCTGTTCCTGAAAAGAAGTAATCAAAGAATTTGTAATAGATACTTCTCCATATTCCATAAGCTGAAATGCCCCAGAATCAGTCATTAAAGGGCCATCAAAACCAATAAATTTGTGTAAACCTTGTTTTAACGCTTTTTCTCGATTAGGAGTATCACGATACAGTAAATACGCGTTTGTAATAAACGCTTCAGCCCCACACTTAACCATATCAGCTGGAGGTATTTCTTGTCTGTTAGGATTAATAACAGGCAACAGAACTGGGGTCGATATTTTGCCATGAGATGTTAGTATCGTGCCTATACGTCCTAAGCCATCTTTCTTCTGAATTGAGAACATAATTGTCAGATCTCGTCTTCTGTTATCGCAGCTATCTGTATATACCTTATTCCTTTATCCATATGAAATTCTCGATGCAAAATTATCGATTCCAGAAATTTATCTAGAGAAAGATGTAGAAATAGCACTCGGTTGATTACTATTTCTTATAAGAAAATAAATGGAAAATTGAATCAGACTTCATGATTTTCTAATATCAGATTCTTTGCTTTTTTCAATAGAGATATTATCTACCTGGAGGGCTTGTTCATCTTGTTTTGCAGTGAGTGATTCACTTTCATCTATATCCACCACTTTATCAACAGTTCTGAAAATTAAATGAAGATCTTTGACTTTAAAATCGGATCCCTCTTCTTCAAAGTCTGAGGGCAAGTTTATTTCCGCCCAGATTTCATCTCCAGAAAAACCAGTGAAAGCGGTCGATTGTTCTAGCTCAATTTCCACAGTTCCAGGGTCTCGAATCACTAAATTCTGAAATTTCAGTTCGACAAAATTTCCCTCAATCAACACTTCAACATCGAGACCATAGGATTCGGAAAGGGTATCAACGATTGAACGGAGCATTTTTAAACTGTGAATACTTGTTTCTTGTGCATTCACGAGACATAAATCTAATTTTGGCCAGAGACAAAAGATTTGGCCTCGGACAAAGTGAGTTTCAATAAGTTGATCCACATTGCCCATTGGTAGAACTTCTTTTCCTTTAATAATGGTTCGTTTTAATAAATCAGACGCGGTTTTTCGAGCTTTTGTCTGTTTTTCGTGAATGATTTTCCAATAATCATCTAAATAAATATAGACATCAGGTAATAAGAATTCTCCTTCTTGAAAAGAGCGTGAAAGACCCTTAATTCTCTGGGAATAACAAAACATAGGCATTTTTTTCTTGGATTCTCGTTTCAGTAATAAAACATCCAAATACCTACGATCAGTGCATTTTGGCCTTAGCATATTGACGACTTTGTTGTTTTGACATTTCGATAAGCAGAAATCACGCCGATCCCTTACCATCTCTTCCCATAGAGTAATCCCCGAAACACGATTCAACGTGGCCATGGCAGCTTTCGGGGCTTCAAGATCGATCCATTTCATTTTATCACATACTTCATATTGTTGGAAAAGTGGTTACGCATTTCCTCGAAGTTTTTTTATTATTTATGCTCCAAGAGCTTCTGGAAACAGTGGTTTAACGTGTAATTGAACCTTTAACAGATTAAATTTCAGGTGTAAATTCTGTTACGAGAGTAAGCACTATCATATAAGCAATTAATAATTATCATTAATTTAAGTATGCATATTGTTACATTAGAAACAGACAAAACTCTTTAATGACCAATCTTCATGATTAAAAGTAAAGAAGCTGAATTTATTTCCCTTAGTGATTGGTAGAATTATTATGGGTTATAAAGAATGCTTAGGTATTCCAGAGTATGTGGTCGAGGAAGAGTTATGAGATAAAAATAGATTTTTTTTTTACGCTCAGTGTGATTAATATTTTATAACGAGATTATCGAATTTTAGTGGTAGTATTCAGAATTGGAAGCAAAGGGAAATGAGCGTGTAAGCTTATGTTCCCTCATTCTAATTATATGGAAAAAGTCACATTTGCGGAAAGCTTCAATTAATGAATACGTATCACACTATCCACAATTTGAGTATCCACAAACCTGGCAAAGAATACTTTATGGAAAAAATTACCATCCACCTTGTCCAGGGGGATCAATCATCTTTGAAGTGCTGAAAGCTACAAGGAGATCATGATCATTTTTCTTCTTCTTTTTTTTTCAAATAGTCTAAACTCTTCTCTTTATCTTTTTTCTTTTTATTCAAGATCAAGATTTCTCCTATATAGTGGAAATATGTCGTCTCCCAGGGCAATCATTGCGTCACTCAGTGTAATTTTATAGTAAAAGTCACAAGTTAATAATCCCTGAAATTAATAACTATATACTACTAATCTTCTAACCACACTTAGAATAACCACAGACCCTACAGAGAATGCAACCTTCACTATGTTCTACAATATTCCCACATTCTGGACATTCTGGCCGTAATCCTGAAGTGGTGTGACTTAAATATAACGTTTCTGACTCGTAATGTTCCTCATTACTGGGTATTTCATTTGAGGGAGCATTTTTTCCGTTTCCGTTCTGACTATACCGTTCAATAAATCGTTCGACTGATTTTGCAACTGCATCTGCACAGGAGAGTACTGGACCATCTGGACCGAAGGTTGGAGAGGGGCATCTAATTGCCTTTAATTGCAAAATAATTTCTTCAGGTTCGATCCTGCTTCTTAGAGTGAGGGAGATAAGTCTTCCCATGGCTTCAATATGAGAAGCTACACAACCTCCAGATTTTCCTAAAGATAGAAAAAGTTCTGTTAGACCCTCTTCATCCTCATTGATAGTAATAAATAAATTTGTTCCACATCCGACTCGAACACGCTCGGTAATTCCTTGAGTAACACTAGGTCTATGACGTGGTTTTTTAGTCTCAAACTGTTCAACGACAGTGTCCGATGTTTCACTAGTTCCTTTTTTTGATAAAACGTCATAAGTGCGTGATCCAGAGCGATATACAGTAATTCCTTTACATCCCAATTCATAGGCGAGTAAATAAGCTTTCTCTATATCTTCTAAAGAGGCGGTATTTGGAAAATTTATCGTTTTCGAGACTGCATTATCAACGCCGGCACCTTGAAAGGCTGCCTGCATCCGAACATGCGCATCTGGTGAGATATCATGGGCGGTAACAAAAATCTTCCGGATTTCATCTGGAATCCCTTCGATGTCTGTTATAGCGCCTGTTTTAGCAACCTGTTCCATCAGCGAGGGAGAATAAAAGTCTAGTTGCTTTGCAGTTTCCACAAAGAACGGATATCCTTCTACAAGAATATCATCATCAAGAACTCGTCTTTCATATGTTAACATAAATAACGGTTCAATTCCACTAGAGCACCCAGCAATAATTGAAATTGTCCCTGTGGGAGCTAAGGTAGTTAAAGTAGCATTTCTCATCATAGAATAATTTTGTGCTAAAGTACTTCCTGGAAAATTTGGGAAGGAACCTCGCTCTTGAGCTAAATCCTGAGAGGTTTGAAGAGCTTTATCATAAATAAAATTCATCACTTCTTTCGCAAGATTGATACCCTCGATTGAATCATAAGGAATTCCCAATTTTATCAAGAGGTCAGCAAATCCCATGACTCCAAGGCCAATTTTCCGATTCGCTTTTGTCATTTGTTCAATTTCAGGTAAAGGAAACGTAGATAGATCAATTACGTTATCTAAAAATCTTACGGATAACCTAGTAATACTTTCCAACTTTTCGAAATCAAGTTTATAGCCAAATTTTTCACTAGAATCGATTTTAACCATTTTTCCAAGGTTAATTGAGCCTAAATTGCACGATTCATAGGGTAATAAGGGTTGTTCTCCACAATTATGGACTATAATCCCATTTGCAATAAATCCTCCCAGAGGAGTTCCCACGATGTCATATACGTCATCTTCTTTAATGTAGGTTAATTTCTTGATACGTGCAGTAAATTTTTCTTTATAAGGGCCTCTAGAAGTCAACGTTTTTAGGGAATTAATCATCTTTGTTTGTTTATTGATGAGAATAAACCCAATTTCGTCCTTATAACGTAAAAGATTAGCTTTTGAGATTATTAGTACATGCTGAGCTTTGATGGGGAAGTACTTTTTTTGACCTTTACCATCAGGTAAAAGTGATCTACCCTTAGGTCTTCGGTTTTGATATAGTTTCGAAGCGATTCCAAAATTAAGGAGCATTACCTGTACTTTTTGGAGTAAACTAAGATTACTTTGAGCTAATCGAACACTAAAACCTTTTTCCAGAGAGCCTTGAAAGGATCCATCAGCAGAAAAAATGGCCTGTAAAAATCCTCTTTGACAACTCTCCGATGATTCAAGGAGCTTCCCAGAAATCTTCTTTTTCTCAACTTCCCACTGTTCGAGTAGTGAAAGTATCTTACTTGATTTTACTTCTTCTCTTTGAGGAATTTTAATTACAGATACATGAGCATTTAGCTGCTCGTTAACAATATTCGCAAAGTACTCAGAGAGTTCTCCTTTATCTTTATCATAGAATGCTAGAACCGCTCTACCATCATTTCCAGTCGTCCAGCCATCTCCTACGAACCACCCTAATATGTGCCCTATCTTCTGGTTGCCTTCTGATCCAAAACCTCCTTTACTTCGTTGGAGGCAAATTTCTTCATTAAACTGTAATTTCTTTGCTTCTTTCCATCCACTTGGGGTTAAAACTCTATGATCAGAAGTGAGCTTAATGGAAAATCCTTCTTTAGTCTCTAAATAGTATATCTCTTTTCTAGCAGTCTTAATAACATTAGGGACATCTAAGATATTTAATAAACCTTTTTCTGTTGAAATTAATGAATCTTCAGCCACACAAGGATTAGTTGCTTCAATGTTCCCTATATGTGGGGTAGGATTGGTTGAATTTATGCGATCTAAGAAGAGTATTCCTGGTTCTCCCGTGTTATGCGCCATTTTAACAATTTTCTCAAAGACAGTCCGTGCATTTAGTTTTTCGACCGTTTCACGATTTCTGGGGTTAATTAAAGGATAATCGGTATCCGAAAGAACTGCTTGCATAAATGATTCAGTCAGACCTACAGAAATATTAAAATTATTTAACGTTTGAAGATCTTGTTTGCATTCAATAAATTCTAGTATATCAGGATGATCTACACGCAATACTCCCATGTTTGCTCCGCGTCTACGTCCCCCTTGTTTTATTATTTCAGTAGCAGAGTTAAAAACGGTCATAAAAGAGATTGGCCCTGAAGCTACTCCACCAGTCGTTTGTACCTTATCATTTGTGGGTCTAAGACGTGAAAAAGCAAATCCTGTCCCTCCTCCTGATTTATGAATAACTGCAGCATTTTTTATGGCTTGAAAAATTGATGTCATATCATCTTCTACAGGTAATACAAAGCAGGCGGACAACTGGTTTATTTTTGTTCCTGCGTTCATTAAGGTAGGACTATTAGGTAGGAATTCGAAGTTCACCATCATATCATAGAATTTCTTTTCCATTACAGCAGGATCAAGACCATACCGTGACTCATTGGCCGCAATTGCTTTTACCACTCGTGAAAAGAGTTGAGCTGGAGTTTCTATTATCTCCCCTCTATCATTCTGTAATAAATACCTCTTCTCGAGTACAGTCATTGCATTTGGGGTAAGTACAGGTTGTTTTCGATCCATCTCATCTTTATGAACGTTAGAAACTAATGTCATAAAATATCACACAGTATAACATTTTTAATAATAATTTGGGGCGCGAACAATTAGTTGAGCGAAAATGGAATACTTTTCTCTAAACAAGAATATGTATTTCATTTCCACTAGGGGAATTGAGATTTTAATTTAACAACCTGAATATTATTCGAAGTCCCTTGAAATTCTTCATGATTAACGATATAGTAGGAGCTGATACCACTTTCATAAAAGGATTCGGGAAAGTACTAATGAGTCGATACTGCTGAAGAATGAAAATTAATACTGGTTGGGAGAAATAATTACGTTAGCAATTTCTAGACTAGTTTGGTAAAAATAGAGCATTATTTGATCCGTACTACCCACGAATGACGGGGATAATACCCCAGAATTATGCCTATTTTAAAGCGAGAGAACATGATTATAGGTATAACGCTGAAAGAGGTTGAAAAATTATGATGAAATTAATCACAGTACATCTACCAAACGATCAGGTTAGTGGTCTGGATGAGCTTGTACGAACTGGAAGATATCCAAACAGAAGTGAAGCCATCCGATTTGCTATTCGTGACATGCTCAAAGATGAACTCTGGAGTCTTCGTGGAAACACATTTATTGCCCAATCTCGTGATTCATATTGAATTTATCATGAATTGAGGTTGTTCGGTCGAAAGTGTTAAACTCTGTCCGACAATGGCGAAGTATTAAATCAAAAACCCCTATTATCGGTATCGATGATGGAGGATTTGATCGTTTCTCAGAAGAAAAAAAGAAGATCCCTATTTTTGGAGTAGTCATGAAGGGAGCATCTTACGTCGATGGTATCATTCAAAGCCAATTAGAAAGAGATGATATCCAAGCCACGAGAATTTTGACTGAGATGATTCTCGCAAGTCCCCATAAAGCGCAAATCAGAGCCATTTTATTTCAAGGAATAACAATAGCTGGTTTTGGAATTATTGACATAAACGACCTATGGGAAAGAACAAAGATACCAGTTATTGTAGTTCTTCGAAAATACCCTAATTTTGAGAAAATTCATTCTGCATTAGTGAAAGTATTTACCGATAATCAGAAACGTTGGCAACTAATAGAAAAAGCAGGAAAACCTCAAAAAGTTCAAAAAAATCCCCAAATGTTCTTACAGATTGCTGGTATCACGCTTGAAAACGCGTTTCAGCTAACCAAAAAATGTACTGCAGTCGGAACAATTCCAGAGGCAATTCGTATTGCTCATTTTATAGGTGCGAGTCGATATCACTTCCTCAACGATTAAATTCCTTAAATAGTCATATTTCTTCCTTAGGTGGAAAAAATTCTTCCCATATCAACATTAACGGTGCAAATACCCATGTAAGGGTTCCTCCTAAGATAAAATATGAAAGTTCATTCGGTAAAGCAAGTAAAGCTAAAATTATTACCACCCCTGTGTAAAATAACGCTAGTATTGAATTTCTAAGAACATTAAACTGCCTATCCCACACCCGGGTCTTACTTCTAGGCGTATTATAAAGTAATAAACCTTCTAGCACACCAGAAATTAGAAATAAAAAGGATCCTAATGATAGAAGGTAAAAAGGGATTAAATGAAAAATCCGTTTGAGGTACGGATCCTCTCTTTCCTCCCATGAAATTGTTAATATGGCGATGGTTGAGTAAGATAAGCTCACAAGAAGGGGCATAATGTATAAGGTATTAATTCCAAAAACAGAATATCTAAGGATTGCAGTATCGAAACTAATCATGAACGCTAACACACTAAAGAAAAAAACGATGCTTATTCCAGAGAAAAAAGCCATAGCATTCAATATAAGCTCAAATTTCTTAAACCAGCTTATCTGAGAACTGGTGATTAGTAAACGCAATCTGATACGAAGGATATTACAGGCTCCATGTGTCCATCTCCATAATTGGGCTACTTGAGCCTTAGCTGTTGTCGGTACAAGTCCGTATGATCCAATAAAATTGAGGAATCTGCCCTTATGTCCTCGTGCGATAATCTGCATGGAAGTATCAATATCTTCTATTAAAGTATCTTCAGAAAAGCCGCCTATCTCACGGAGTACTGATCGCCTAAAACAGCCGGTTGTCCCATTAAATAACACCATACCTCTCCGATCTTTTGCCGCCTCAATAACCTCATAAAATTGTGAATAAAGAATGGAGTTAGCCTTTTGGTACAGGCGATTAGCGTTTCGATAAGAAACTTTTGCTTGAATGAATCCGATACTCGGATCCTCAACGATGGGAATAAATTTCTCTAAGAGATTTGGAACGGGTATATGATCTGAATCAAGAATGACAATGAAATCTCCTTTAATAAGGCTGAGGACTGCATTTATATTGCCAGCTTTAAACCCTCTATCATCCTTTTTGTGATAAAACTCGATTCCATTTTTTTCGCAGAATTTCTGGAGCTGATCAGTCACAGATCTATTCCTTCCGTTGTCACTAACAATTAATTCATAGTTTTCATATGTTAGATTTAGGGCTCCTTTGAGTGTTTGTTCTAATATCGAAAATGGAGTTCCATGAGAGGGAATTATTATACTGAAAAATGGCATCTTAGAAGGGATTGTTTCTGTGAATTTTTGCATACTTCTATAGAAAATAGATCCTCCAATCATATCCACGAGATAATACGAGAATATCAAACCAAATATTTCTATTACTAGAAGTAATATATTAAATATGAGAGTAAGCAGGTTAGGTGCCTTAAGTATGTAGAAAATGCTCATAATTGAATAAATTGGTATAAAGAATAGAACAGCAACTGCAAGGACGTCGATAATATTTGCTAGGACTTTATAACTTCTCATTTGTAAGTCTCCTGTACCTAGTAATGTCTAGAAATAGATCTATAAATAGCATTAAAACTCTAATTTTCCCGAAAGAAAATCAGCCCATCCTTCTTTATACTTTTCTGGTGAATTAATATGATTCCAGTAGACTTGCGTTTCAGGGTGATAACCATATAACAATCCTTCCTTACTTAGTGTTGGAAAAATATCGTTCTCAAGTGATGATACTTGTTTATCGATGTAAGGAAAAATTTCGGGTTCAAATATATAAACACCAGCATTAACAAAGTTGAATCCCTTTCTACTGGTATTTACAAAATTCGTTATCTGATTTATCGCCGGATTCAATTCCACTTGACTGTTATCTTGTTCTAAAATAAACATGGTAGCTATTCCACCATCTTTCACGACATTTCGATGAAACTCAAGCAGTTTGTTTAAATCTAAGTTAGTGATTAAATCTCCATTCATTACAAGAAAGGTTGATTTGAATTGTTTTTTCGCATTTAAAACCGCACCAGCAGTATCTAGGGGGTTTTCTTCAGATATAAACCCAATATTAACACCAGGAAACTCTTTTTCAGAAAATAAATGTTGGATATGATCCTTCCTATAACCAACAGAAAGAAAAACTTCGGTTAATGCGTGTTTTCTTAGAAGGTCTATAGAATATTCAAGTATTGGTTTATAGCCAATAGGAAGCATTACCGCTGGTGTAGCAACAGATAAAGGACGGAAACCCGTACCTCTTCCTCCACATAGAATTAATGATTTGATTGTACGAGCTTCTAAGGCAACCTTCAAAGCTTGTATTATAAATTGCTTTACATTTCCATGTCCAGCTACTTCTAGCAAATTGATCCAGAAATTTTCTGTGAATTCAATCGTGTATTTATGAATATCCTTCTGTTTGCTCATTTGAGCCAATCCATTGGGTGGATAGTGATAATAATCATTTAGTTCGTTCAACGAGATATTTTGTTAAGATTAACAGGAAATCGATCAATTCTTCAGCTTGATAATCATCTTTTTTTATGCTGGTCTGGATTGACTTCAATCCATCGATTGCAATTTTAGCATACTCATCACGAACTTCTTTGACTTTTTCTTGTATGGTCCGAAACGCTTCTAAGACAATTTTGATGTCTTCTTTATTTTTCTGTCCAATCTCTTTATTATAAATTTCTCGGATTTTAGAAGCAAATGATGTTTGCATTGAAAAATAAAGGAAGAGATTTCGTTTCGATTCTTGAATATCCCAAAACTGCATCTTTCCGAATTCTTCAGGATTTCCGAGAATATCTAAGTAGTCATCTTGAATTTGAAACGCTATTCCAGCTGCGCAAATTGATCTATTCAATTCTTCAGTAAATAAGTCTACTCGATTAGCTGCTAAGCATCCCAATCTAACGCAACCTGCAAACACTACTGCGGTTTTATATTCCATAATTTTGATAATACGTGACATTTCAAAATCGAAGTTCTGATCAAGCCTGTCTTCTAGTTCTATTGCGTTACCCAAACCTACTTGATAGGCATAATCAAGTACTAATTCAAGACCTGCAGGATCATCTTTAATGAGAGTAAGAGCATATGCATGAAGAATATCACCATCATGTAATGCCCGATCCGCGCCATACCTGATATGAAAAGCATCTTTTCCACGGCGAATCGGTGCATTATCTATCAAATCATCATGAATTAAGGTCATATTATGGAGAAGTTCAATCACAATTGCGAATCTATAGGCACGAGCTAATCGAGACTCCTGTGAGCCAGTATCTTGGATTAAAAGTGTCGTAGTAACTGCAATAAGTGCTGGTCGTAATTGTTTTCCTTTGGTAGAAAGAATGAATTCACGAATCCGATCTTTCGTTGGACTTTCAAGGCCCTCAATTGCTGAATTTAGCTGATTAGCTAAATTTTTCATTATTTCCTCGTCAATAAATTGTTGTAGCACTGAAATACCCTCTTCGTTCGAGTAATCCGAAGTCTCTGGACATGTAAAAGAATGAACCATTCAACATGAGTTTAAGGTTATTATATAATAAGCTTAAGGTTATTATATTTCTTTGGATGTATAAAGAAATTAAGCGTTAAGTTTAAGGTTATTATAATTGCTAAAGATATAGTCAATTATATTCGCATGAAGTCATCAACTAGCTCGTTACCAATGCTAGTTTCCATCGTGTCGGATGTAACCCTACATCCTCTATCCTGTCAGCTGCAAAAGCGTTCAGGAATGCTTTTTTAAGGATATTATAACCACCATTAACATCAGCATTAATAATAATGCCTTTTTTAGATTTAAATAGTCCTCTATTTATCCTTTTTCCTTGGTATTTATCATGGTGTCTTACAGGTTCATTATCCAAGAAAGAGCACTTACTAGAATGACTTTCTTCTTGTTTAATGATTAATATTCCATTTTCTTCAGCTTTGTATTCCAATTGTTTAATCAGTTTATGGTAGGGAATGGTGACAAAATTCTGGTTATTTCTTTTGCCAAGGTGACAGCTTTGTTTCCAGTTAGGATTGTACCCGATTATAATTGTACCAATGTCATTAAAGACACAGTAGCCAATAATATTTCTACTAGTCTTATGGAAATAGTCATGGATTTTTTGATTACGCTTATGAATCAATTGCTGCATTTTTTTACCTGTTTTTATTCCCTGATGGTCATAAACAGATTGAACTCTAGCTCTTTCTTTATTGTAATATTGATTAATGGCTTTAACAACCCCACCTTTAATAACAAACGGTATTAAACCATTATTATTAACAGTAGTTATGAGATTGCGTACCCCAAAATCAATAGCAATGAGATTGTCTTTGTTCAAAAGTTTAGGACTAATAGTTTTCTGGTAGACGATTTCTACCACATAACCTACCCCTTTCGGAATAATTCGCGCTTCTCTGATGTCTGTTATGTCCGGTAGTCTTGTTTTTAGTTTCAAACCTACTTTTTTGGGAAAGGACAAGAAACAATCTATTATTTTCACCTGCTGGTTGGTAAAAACCAGTAAGGACTCTCCATTCTTTGGCTTGTATTTAGGTATTCTTGGCTCAGCCTTGAATTTTGATTTATCCCTTTTCCACTCTTTGATAGCATTAAAATAACTTTTCCAATTTCTATCAAGGATTTTCAATACCTGTTGGGCAGTCTGGGCGGGAAGTTGTTGATAATTGTTGGAGGTTTTCATTTCGTGGTACAGGGAATTATATTGAATCCATTTATTGGTGTTAAAGAACTCCTGACGAATTTGATAATTGCTTTCATTGTAAAGGTTTTTTGATAGATGACACAACCGTGAAAGGGTTCTATTTGGTTTGATCCAGATTTGTTCAGTACGAGTAATTATCATAAATTAAACTTCATCTCGCACAAGCTTTATTGGAGGATTTTGGTTTTAAGGTCCTAAAAATCCAGTTTTCACGCATCACCTCCCTGAAAATGAAGCTGTGGCAGTATTTCTTGTCGTACAAATCGGAGAAACCAGCGAGCTATACATACTAATTCATCCATTTGTTTAACTGTCACTAA